>NZ_JBXAFO010000005.1:0-312221 GCF_058793255.1 Rhodococcus sp. MPR-R1B | reverse complement strand
GTCGCCCACATATCCCGAATCCGTGGAAGGAAGCCCAGGATGATGTCAACGGCACTACCTACTAGCTACGGATTACATGTAGTCGCACTCTCGGACGCCTGGCAGAAGGGCGCACAACAGCTCGATACACAGACGCGAACCAATCTGGCCAACGACCCTCGAAACCTGCGCGCTGTCGACGGGCCCACGAACCAGAAGAAGTCGGATTCCGACGCGGCGTCGTGGCTGCCACCCAACAAGGCCTACCGCTGCCAGTACGTGACTGCTCAAGTGGAAGTCAAAGCGGCATACGGTTTGTGGGTCACCCAAGCCGAACACGACACCATCGCAGACATTCTCGCGACCTGCTGAACTCTTGCGGTGATCAGCGGCCCTTGATCAGATACCGCACAATCGCCATTCCGAGCGCGAGGCCCACTACGGTGGCGAGCGCTGCAACCAGACCGTGACCGGTCAGTGCGACGAACACACCGGTGATGACTGCGACGACGGCAATGATCCCCGCGTCCACTCTGCTTTGACCACGTTCAGGCATGGCACTCTCTCGTGCTGTCAGGTCCGTCCGCTCCCCTCGTAGCGGACGGACCCAGCGGCAATCTGTCGAAATGCGCGAACTCCGGTGGCCTCACCGGGCTGACTTTGCGGGCGGTCCTGCGAGGCCGGCACGTCCCCCGGAGCCAACTCACATCGGTCACGAAGTCCGTACCTTCGCAGAATATACCGATTGGTAGGTAATTACCGAGGGCTAAAGTCCCTGGTCATGGACTCATGCGACGAGTGGTCGGAAACTCGAGACGAACGAGCACATCCGCGAGGCGAGCGTTAGCCGAGATAGCAGAGGTCCGTGGCCACGGCCAGAGGCCCATCTGGAATCAGAGCGGCGACGTCTATGACCCGAAAAGTGATCCGAGATCCAACGATCCGACTGACGACACTCGCTTCCAATCAGAGCAATATGCGGTGGTGAAGCGAGAATCCGTCAAGAGAATCGTGACTGTCGCCGGTTCGAGGGTGCTTTCGAACTCGAGTACATTCAATTCACCATCGCCGTCGACTTTTGCTCGGCCGTATATGCACGGCATGTCAGCTGATACGGGCCCAGACGTCGTGTAGGTTCCCGGCAACACCTCCCACGGCACGTCGAACAGCCCGTGACCGGGAATCGTTCCCGGCGCTGCTGAGGCCGCAGACGTCCCGATCATTGCCACACCGACAGCTACTGCTGCAGCGGACGCGAGCAAACTAACCTTGCGCATTTTCCCTACCTTGTTCATACCTGAACCGCAGCGGCGAGTTCGAAGGCTTGTTGATGTAAGAACCCGCGGTTCGCGCAGTTCTTCAACTAACGGTAGTAAAAGGGCACGAGTTTTGGTGAGCTACCTTTTTGTGGTTCTGGCCCGATTTCCGTGACGGAGACTCCCATTGAGAAGATCAGAGAACGCCGGCGTTGCGGCTCTCGGCATGATTCGAACCTGTCATTCCAGTATTCGATCACACCCGCATTCGAGCCGAAACGTCGACGCTCCCCTGCCGTTTGGGTGACTCAGCCTCCGAGTGAGCCCGTCGGCAGCTTCGAGAAGATGTCCCCGAGGCTTCCGGTTCCACCAGGAGTTTCCGGTTCCGTCGGATCCACCGGCTCGACGACGATGACACCAGGCACGGTGACGGTCACGGTCTTGTCCGCAGATTCCGAAGAACTGAACTTCTTGGTACCCAAGAACTTTGCGGTGATGCGATGCTCGCCCTGGTCGCGGAACGGCCAGACCAGTTCTGCATGGCCATTGGAATCGACTGTGGCGCTGCCGATCTTCGTATCGCCGTCGAAGAACTCGACCGTTCCCTCACCCGGGTTCGGGTCGATACTCGCCGCAATCTTGACGTCTTCGCCCGTCAGTGCCTCCAGCGCGACAGCGACCGTCGTCTCGGTCTGGTTGGTCGTGAATACCTCGGTAGTCGAGAGGGCGCTGCGTCCCTCGCCCGAAGCAACACAATACCCAGCGGCATTGACCCACCGGGACTCACCGAAACTCATGCTCGTGTCTTTGATCTTGATACTCGGGCTCGTCGCCCCGGCGCGCAGGTGCGTCGTCGCGTTTCCCTCGTCGAACCGAGCTTCAAGTTTCAATTCGACTGCCGGCAAACGAAAGTCCGTGTTGGCCTTGACTTGCAGCCCTTCCTTGGGCTTGTTGTCGCTGGCGCTCGGACCGTCGTTGACTGTCTTGTTGCCGGTACCGGTAATTCGCAGGTACTCACCCGCCGGGTTCGCGTTTCCGTCTGCGCCCACCCGGAGCAGCACCGCAGTCTCGCCGGTCAAGTTCGACGACGAATCACCGACGAGGGAGTACGAAACCAGGGTTGCCCCTTGCGGTAGTGCGATGTCGTACTTGATACGACCGGTGTCCGAATCCGAACTACGCATGGTGCCTGGATGCAATTTCACTGTGAACTGTTCGCCGGGACGCACGGACGTGGGCGCGGTTACCTCCATGTTGTCGGAGAACGACGAATCCCAATCGGTGGCGCCGTCGACCCGGCACTTGTGTTCGAAGGAAACTGTCCGCGTCACGGTATCGGAAGCCGCTGCCACCGGCGCGAACACAGCGAGGAGTCCGGCCGCGAGTGCTGGTACGACAGCGCAAACTGCCAGAGTGCGGGGGTTCATGTGTTGCCTTTCAGAAGAACTCGGCCATTGAAAGTTCAGTGAGGTAGGACCGTGATCACTTGCCACCGAGCGAACCCGTCGGCAGCTGCGGCAGAACGGACTCGAGGCTGCCGAGACCGCCCGGAGTGCCCGGATCGGTCGGGTCGGGATCGACCGGACCTGTGGTGTCACCGGTCACCGTGAGTACGTGTGCCGCCGACGTGTACTTCGCCTCGTCTCCGGTAGCGGTGAATACTGCAGTCACGGACTTGGTACCCGCCTTACCGAAGGTGAGATCCAGGCGCGCAATACCGCGAACCACCGGCCGCGGGTCACCGACGGGTTTGCCGTCGACCATGAACTGTACTGTTCCCGTTGTGTTTTCCGGATCGACGTGAGAAGCAAAAGACACCTTGGTACCGGTCGCGGCGGTAGCCGGTCCTTCGAGCTTAGTCACGATGTCCGCGCCTGGCTCAGGATCAACGGGCCCCAGGTCCCCGTCGATCTTCGTGGATGCCAGGGCGCCGGCACCGGCATTGAGGGGGCCGGCCTCAGCGTCGCGCGGCGAGCAGGATGTGGGCGCCCAGATGGTTCCCGCGAGCCAGTGACTGACCTGAGGGAGGAAGGTCAAAAATGACTCGGGCCCGCCGAAAGTACCTGCAGCACCCGAAGTCCGGACATTGGTTTCGACTGCGCCGGACGGCCCGGCCTTTACGGTGATTCTGATCTTCGGAAAGACGATGTTGGTCTCGACTCCGGACTGAGCATTGATCGCCAGCCCACCGTGCGCACCCGACGACGATGACGGGCTGTTGCCGATCGCTTCGTTTGCGCCGGACAACCGGAGTATCGGACCGTCCGCTGCGGGAGTGCCGTCTTCGTTGACACGAATCACCGAAGCAGGTTTCCCGGCAATAACATTGCCCGGATCGGTGACCGTCGCCGAAACGAACTCCGCGTTGGTCGGAATCGGCAGATCAATCTTCAGACGCGAGATCTTCTTGACGCTTGCGCCGCTCACATCGTTCGGGATCTGGACGCTACCCGGATCCACGTCGATGTCGAAGACCTGACCTGGCGCGACTACCGTCGGAGCCGAAACCCGCACCGTGGCAGGCTTTCCGTCTGACGAAGGACCGGAGAACGCACTCGGAACTGCGCGGCACGTGACCTGGAACGTTGTCGACGTGGTTTCTGCAACGGGCGCCGCGGTCGCCGGAATCACGGCCACAGCGGTTCCACCGGCAAGGAGGCCGGTAAGGAGCGCAGCATTCAGTAGGCGTTTTGACATGATGTCCTCTCGGAACAACCTGATTGACGTTTGCCGCCGAACTGTAACGGAGCCAGCGCCCGAGTTGACCCTTTTTCAATAAACAAAAACCACACAGTAGGTAAATACTTGGTAAGGGTTACTGGTCGTCACATCTGACCGCCACCGCGAGCGTTACCCCTCTCGATCAATCTCGCGATTCGAGATCCATTGCGGGGAAACACAATTCGACAGAAATCCGCGCCGTAGTGAGAACTCCGTTCATACTCTACCCTTACAGGAGGGTAGAGTATGAGAACCTCGTCAGGACGGAATCTCATGGCAGTAACCATCGCTTCATCCACCAACGACAATTCGGTTCGCGCCGCGCTCCGGTCACCTCACCGTCTCAAAACGGAGGTTTTGGCCGGACTGGTCGTGGCGTTGGCACTGATTCCCGAGGCGATCTCGTTCTCGATCATCGCCGGCGTCGATCCGCGGGTAGGACTGTTCGCGTCGTTCACGATGGCAGTGACCATCGCCGTCGTCGGCGGACGACCCGCAATGATCTCCGCAGCTACCGGCGCCGTCGCACTGGTCGTCGCTCCACTGACGCGCGAGTACGGAATCGACTACCTGATTGCGACAGTCCTTCTGGCCGGCCTTCTCCAGATCGTGCTGAGCCTCCTGGGCGTCGCAAGGTTGATGCGCTTCATTCCGCGCAGCGTCATGGTGGGATTCGTCAACGCACTCGCCATCTTGATCTTCATCGCCCAACTCCCCCACCTGATCGATGTTCCGTGGCTCGTCTACCCACTCCTTGCAGTCGCACTTCTGATACTCGTATTCCTGCCGAAACTGACGAACTCCGTCCCGGCTCCACTGGTGGCAATCGTGCTACTGACAACCGCCACAGTCGTTTTCGCGTTCGATGTCCCCAACGTCGGCGACGAGGGCGAGCTTCCGTCGAGCCTACCGACGCTACTGTTCCCCGACGTCCCCCTGGACATGCACACACTGTCGATCATTGCGCCGTACGCATTGGCCATGGCGCTCGTCGGACTCCTCGAATCGTTGATGACGGCCAAGCTCGTCGACGACGTCACGGATACTCACTCGAACAAGACCCGAGAAGGGTGGGGCCAAGGCGTCGCGAACATCGTCACCGGCTTCTTCGGGGGCATGGGAGGGTGCGCGATGATCGGCCAGACCATGATCAACGTCAAGGTCTCCGGCGCTCGCACTCGAATCTCGACTTTCCTGGCGGGCGTGTTCTTGCTGATACTCGTCGTCGGCCTCGGCGATGTGGTGGCGTTGATTCCCATGGCCGCATTGGTGGCCGTCATGATCATGGTCTCGGTCGGCACTTTCGATTGGCACAGCATCAATCCGAAGACCCTGCGCCGCATGCCGATCGGCGAGACAGTGGTCATGTTGGTCACCGTGGTAGTCACCGTCGCGACCCACAATCTTGCCTACGGCGTGATCATCGGAGTGATCACCGCGATGGTCATCTTCGCTCGCCGCGTCGCGCATCTCACCGAAGTGATCGACGTCGCGCATCCGGACGAGGACACCCGTGTCTATGCGGTTCGAGGCGAACTGTTCTTCGCATCCAGCAACGATCTGATCTACCAATTCGACTACGCCGGCGACCCGAAGAACATTGTCATCGATCTGTCCGAGTCTCATGTCTGGGACGCGTCGACCGTCGCGACACTGGACGCCATCACCACCAAGTACGCGGCCAGAGGCAAGAATGTCGAGATCGTGGGGCTCGGCGACGCATCGGCCGAGCGCCACCTGCGCCTGTCCGGTCGCCTGGGTGACGGTCACTGAGAGTATGGAGGCCCAGCGCGAGGAAAGTGGGAGTGATGTCTGAGCCGGAACATGCGGGCCAAGGGCCGAACATGCAGATCGGACAGGTTGCCGAACGCACCGAACTGTCGATCAAGACGATCCGTCATTACGACGAGGTCGGTCTGGTTACTCCGTCCGAGCGGAGCGCCGGAGGATTCCGCCTCTATACCGAGGCCGATGTCCAACGGCTACTGGTAATCCGACGAATGAAGCCGCTCGGATTCAGTCTCGAAGAAATGAAACAACTTCTCGATTCTCTGGCAGTGCTCGGCGACGAAGCTTCGGACGCGTCAACGCGCACCGCTGCAACCGAATTCGTCACCGACTGCCACACCCGGGCGGAAGAAAGCTGCACACACTTACGTAAGCAACTCGCCTACGCCGAAGAGCTGACGGGTTTGCTCGCCGACCACAGTCTCAAGGGTGAACGGCATTCGTGATCTGCAAGCTGAACTAAGCTGAGTTGATGGCCCGATACTTCGACGTTCACCCGGAAAACCCGCAGCCGCGCGCGATCAGCCAGATCGTCGAAATGCTGCGCAACGACGCGGTCATCGCCTACCCCACCGACTCCTGCTACGCCCTGGGCGCCCGAATGGACAATCACTCGGGCACCGATCGGATCCGCGAGATCCGTCATCTGCGTTCGGACCATCACTTCACGCTGGTCTGTGCCGATTTCGCGCAGCTCGGGCACTTCGTCCACGTCACCAACTCGGCGTTCCGCGCGGTGAAAGCGGCTACGCCTGGGCAGTACACGTTCATCCTTCCCGCCACGAAGGAAGTTCCGCGTAGGCTGGCACACGCCAAGAAGAAGACCGTCGGAGTGCGTATCCCCAGCCACCCGGTAGTGCGGGCACTCTTGCAAGAGTTGGGTGAACCCATCCTCTCCAGCACCCTTCTCCTGCCCGGCGCCGAGGAACCGATGACGGACGGCTGGCAGATCAAGGAAGAACTCGACCACCAACTCGACGCCGTCATCGACTCGGGTGACTGCGGAACCGAACCCACCACAGTCGTCGACTATTCGTCCGGTGTTCCCGAAATCGTGCGCGTCGGCGCGGGAGATCCTTCTCGTTTCGAATGATCCCCCGCCCGGGCCACATCATGGAGTCGACCAGTCACGGCGTGACGATATCGAACCACAGATCGAAGTCCTCCAGCAGCGAGATGAACGTCTCCAGTTCGGACTGATCTCCCACAGCTTTTGCCGTTCCGGCCTTGATGGATTCGGTGAGCGAGGTCGTTCCCAGATACACCTCGTTGAACACGGCACGGGTCAAGGTCAGAGTCAGAGCGGCCGAAGCATCTGCCTTGTCCATGTCGTAGTTCAGCACGCCGTTGCGCACTGTGACCAGGACGTTGTCCGCGGTGTCCGACAACACGAATCGCAACGACAGGTCGACGTCGGCGGCCTTCGGGCCATCGAGGCGAACTGCCCAGAAGTCCAGCATCTGCTCGAGCGCCATCACTGCGACCACGGCCGGGCCAGTGGGGTTGTTGGACGGCATCGGCGCCAGCGGATGCCGCAATTCCATCGCTCCGACCAGGTAGAAGTTGCGCCACGTACCGTTCTCGGCTTGGTAGCCGAGTTGTTCGTACGTGTCCGCCAACAACTCTCGCGCTTTCTGATTACTCGGATCGGCGAACACCAGATGGTTCACCAACTCCGCGGCCCAGCGGTAGTCGCCGTCGTCGAACGCCTGCTTGCCCTTGGTCAGAAGTGCGTCCGGCCCGCCGACGGCTTCGACGTAGCGCTTGCCGTTCTCCACCGGCGGATGGGGATTGAGATGAGCGGGAACGCCGTCGAACCAACCGAGATAGAAGGTGTAGATCGCTTTGACGTTGTGACTGAGCGAGCCGTAGTACCCACGGTTGTACCACTGCTTTCCGATCGCGTCGGGTACCTCGATCTGGTCGGCAATCTCTACCGGTGTCAGTCCCTTGTTGGCAAGGCGCAACGTCTGATCGTGCAGATACTTGTACAGATCTGCCTGATCCGACATCAGCTTCAAGATCTTGTCGTTGCCCCACGTGGGCCAATGATGCTGCGCAAAGATGATTTCGACGTCGGGGAACAGTTCCATTGCCAGACGCACGTAGTGCGACCACGCTTTGGCGTCGCGAGTCTTGGCGCCGCGCAACGTGTATAGATTGTGCATCGTGTGCGTGACGTCCTCAGCTGACCCGAGCGCCTTGAAATCTGGTAAATAGAAGAGCATTTCGGATGGCGCTTCGGTTCCCGGCGCGAGCATGAACGTCACGCGCACACCGTCGATGACCTCTTCGTGCACCGGTTCGGTGATGACGTCGGTAGGCACGGCGAACGTCGAAGTGCCGTGCGAAGTGGACAGGCCGAGACCACCGGATACCTGCCCTTGTGGCCCCGGACGCAGGAACGATCCATACATGTACATTCCGCGACGTGTCATCGCCGTGCCGGCAAGTACGTTCTCGGAAATCGCTTCCTCCGTGAAACTGTCTGGTGCGTAGACCTTTACGGCACCGGACTCGATCTCTTCGTCGGTGACAAATCCTTTGACACCGCCGAAGTGATCGCCGTGGGAGTGCGTGAAGATGATTGCCTTGACCGGAACCTTCGGGCGGTGCTGGTAGTATAACTCCAGCGCGAGAGCGGCTGTTTCCGCGGACATCAGAGTGTCACCGATGATCAACCCGGTGTCGCCCTCGATGATCGTCGTGTTGGACAAGTCCTGGCCGATCACCTGGTACAGACGATCAGCCAGCTTGAACAGTCCACCGCCCTTTCCCATCAAAGTGGCTTGGCGCCACAGACTCGGGTTGACGGTATCCGGTGCATCGCCGTCGGCGAACCCGTAGGCGTCGTACGAGAAGATGAACTGCCCTTTGTCACCTTTGACCAGTCCGCCATCGATGAGCGGTGCCACGAGACCTCGAGAAATCAGTTCGAAGTCGAAGGTGTCGTCGAAAGGAAGGTCACGGAGAACCTGGGCATTTGCCAGGCGAGTCGCTTCGGTGGCGGGCTTGGGGTCGAGTTCGGACGGTGTAGTCATCTTCTCTTACGCTCCTCGGGAACTCGCGGTGACCTGTGTCGGGATATCGGTTCATCCTCGATTCCCACGCAGCCCTCGCGCATCACCCGGAAGGGATGATCAGGTGGCCCGTCCAGCAATCAACAGCGCAACGACGAACTCACGCACCAACGTCCGCTCGTCGTTCTCGTCCGCCCCCGGCACCATGAGCAGCGAGAGAATCACTCGCACGATCCAGCGCGCCCGCGACGCTGTGCCTGCTCCGAGTTCACCGAGCATCGCGACACCAAGTCCGTTGATGACGTCGGATGAATTGGCAAGTTCACCGGCAAGACTCGCATCACCCGGGGTGAACCATGCAGCCAACGTCGGAGTGCTACGCACCGCGGACACTGCAGTGAGTATGGCCGTCTCCAGACGCTCACTCGGATCGTCGATGGTCGCTACCGATTCCGCGATCGAAGTTCCCAGCCTGCGAGCTTCGCGGTGAACGAACGCAATGTGAAGAGCCTGCCGATTCTCGAAGTACCGATACAAGGTGGCCCGGGAACATCCTGCAGCAGAGGCTATCTCCGCCATACCGACCGCATTGACGCCTTTCGCGACGAACAATTGTGCCGCGCTGTCGAGGATCTTCTCGGCTGCCGCCAAGGCGCGCCCCTCGCCGAGCCAGTCGTTGCTCATGGCCGAGTCACCGACATCGGAGCCGAGAGCGGACGGCGCACGTAGTTGCCCGGCGCGTATTGCATCGCGTCGATGTCGACATGGAAGTCGGGAATCCGGGAGAGTAACTCTTCCAACGCAACTCGAGCCTGCATCCGAGCTGCCGACGCCCCCAGACAGTGGTGGGCGCCATGACTGAAGGTGAGAATCTTCTGCGGTCGACGCAAGACGTCCAACTCCGCCGCGTCGGGTCCGTACTTCTCGGGATCACGATTGGCCGCACCGTACATCAGCAGAACCTTACGTCCTGCCGGAATCACTTTGCCACCCAAGGCCACATCTCGCGTCGTGGTGCGTGCCAGTCCTTGGACCGGCGAGGTGAGTCGAAGCAACTCGTCGACCGCGTCGGTGATCAATGCGGGATCGTCCAGCAGGATCTGACGCTGGTCGAGGCGTTCGGTCAGCATCGCCACCGAACCACCCAGCATTCCTGTCGTGGTGTCGTTTCCACCGGCCACCATGGTGAAGGCGAAGCCCAGAATCGACAGCAGGCCGGACATGTCGCCGTCTTCACCGAGTCCAGCGGCGAGTAGGTGCGAAATCGTGTCGTCACCCGGTTCGACCTTGCGGCGTTCGATCAGCGAAGCGAAGTACATCATCAGCTCACCGGTGGCGGCCTGCGCCGTCGTCGCTGCCGCGGCCACACCACCTGCCGAATTGGCAGCGACAATGGCTTCGGTCCAGCCGTCGAACTGGTCACGGTCCGATTCCGGCACACCCAGATAGTGTGCGACAACCATAGACGGCAACGGTTTGAAGAGCTCGACGACGATATCGCCGCTGCCACGCGCTTTCAGCGCCTCGATACGTTCGACGACAAATTCGCGAACCATCGGCTCGACCGCCGATACCTGACGCGGAGTGAAACCCTTCGACACCATGCGCCGGAACTCCGACTGCACTGGCGGATCCTGCATCACGAACGGCGGATTGTCCTGCATCCCAATCTGTTCGAGTTCACCGTAGACAGTGGTCAATCCCTTTGCCGACGAATACGTCTCGTAGTCGCGAGCGGCGTTGTAGACGTCTTCGTGACGGGTGAGCACCCAGTAGTCGTCCTGCGGCGCAGCTTCCGGCACAACGTTGTGCACCGGGTCGTTCTCGCGCAATGCGTCGTACATGGCCCAGGGCGAACGCCAGGACTCCCCGGTGGAAGGTACAAACCGTGGCGAATGTGACACAGAAGTTGTCATGACTCGACTATGAGACAAATAGCCGAATGTGTCAACGTTCTACGATCAACCGTTCCCACGAGCAGCATTGAGTAACTCGCATCCACGCAGAGCGCTATCGTGTGTCGGGTGATCACGGATCCGAAGAATCATCCGAACAGCTCTGACGCCGGGCGCCGCGCCGTGGTTGCGGTCCTGCTCCCCCGCGAACATCTCCCCTTCATCAGGGACTGGTGCCTGCACCACATCGAGCAAGGCTGGGAGGTTGTTCTCTACGACAACACCGGTTCCGTCGGGTCCACCCGCAAGACAAGCGCATTCAGTCTCAACCGTTGGCACGGCCGCAGCGAGGACAAGAGAGGCAACTCTTACGGCGCCTTCACCCGATCGATGTCGGACAGTGAAGTTCAGGTCGCATTCCGCAAAGAACTGCACGACCTTCCGGTGACGATCGTCGACTGGCAACCGCGCGACGCGGACGGTCGGATCGTGCACGGACAGGTAGAGGCGTACGTCGATTACGTGAGCCGGTACCGCGACACCGTCGCATGGGCAGCATTCATCGACGCCGACGAATACCTCCAACACGCACCAGGATTGGACTGGGAGGTTCTACTTGCCGGCGTTACTCAAGCGGGTTCGCACCGCGTCGTTCTCGATGCTCTGGTCTACGAATCCAGGTGGACGCGCGACGGGCAATTGCGAGACGTCGAGGAATTGAAATGCCTTGGGCTACAGAGCCATGGTTGCAAGAACATCGTCAGGCTGTCGGAGATTTTGCGAGCAGACGTCCACTGGGCCTGGAAGACAACAGGACCCGACACCCTCATACGACCGGACAGATCGCTCTACTACTTCCGCCACTACCGCGGTTCGGAGGCGATGCTCGACTACACTCCGCTGCCGAACTTCGGACCCCAGGTCCACGAAGAAGGTGCGGATGTGCCGGCAAAGATCGACGTATCACAAAAATGAATGTGCCTGCAAGACACAGGTATTCATCTGCAGACAAACCTCCGGCCCGCATCCACGAAGGCAATACCTTCAGAATGCGGGCCGGGGGCCGTAAATCCGGTTCAGCGAAGCAATCAAGCCTTCGGCTGCGAGCTTCCTGCGCCACCAATTGCGCCGAGAAGACCTGCAACTGCGCCGATGCCGACGAGAACGCCGCCCAGGCCTGCAATGATCTTCTGGAAGTCGCCGAGAGTTGCGAGGTCCGTCTTGCTGCTGCCAGTGGTGAATGCCATGTCTAGCTCCTCATCATGGAATGTGTACGCGGTCCGCGCGCCCGGTATGTAACGGCGCTCACAATATACGTAAGACGACCGAAATTTGAAGCGGTGCCGCTGAGTGGGACGTAACTCACATCTCATCCAGCGGGAACCCACGAGTAACAATGCGCGATTCGGACAACGCTTCGGGAACCGTTGAATGACGAGCAGGAGAACAGCAGTGGGCAAGTTGGATGGAAAAGTGGCCCTGATCACTGGCGCAGGGCAAGGCGTCGGCCAGGGAGTTGCGTTTGCGCTCGCCAAGGAGGGCGCTTCCGTCGCGGTCGCGGGCCGCACTGAGTCGAAACTCGTCGTCACATGTAACGAGATCGCCGAACGCGGAGGCCGTGCCGAACCGGTGCTCATGGATATCGCCGACGCGGATTCCATCACCGGAGCCGTGGCGCGAACGGTGGAACTGTTCGGCGGCGTCGACATTCTGATCAACAACGCCAGCCTCAACCCGCTCGGCAACGTCCTCGACCTCACTCCGGAGCGCCTTGCCGACGGATTGACGTCCGGCCCCGTCGCGACTCTGCGAACCATGCAAGCCTGTTACCCGTTCATGAAGGAGCGCGGCGGCGGGGCAATCATCAACATGGTCAGCTCCGTGGCCGTCCGCTGGGACGCTGCCGGCTACGGCGGCTACGCGGCCGTGAAGGAATCCGTCCGAGCCCTCAGTCGCGCGGCAGCATGCGAATGGGGCGTCGACGGGATCCGGGTCAACGCGGTTGCTCCCCACGCGTCGTCGCCGGGGCTGCAGCGGTGGGCAGATGCACGCCCGGAGGAGGCTGCCGCCTTTGTTGCCGGGATTCCGCTACGGAGGATCGGCGACTGCGAAACGGACATCGGAACCGCGGTGGCTTTCCTGGTCGGCCCGGATGCCGCGTATCTGACTGGAGCAACAATTCCGCTCGACGGTGGTCAGTCGCGCTGGGGCTGAGAGCTGGCGTCGTCGAAGGCAAGCACCGCCGACTTGGCTTCGGCGATCGGGCGGCGGAAAACGAAACCGACCAGAACGGATGCCAAAACCAAGGCGGCCAGAACAATGAGCCCGACCATCCACCACATGGTTTTCAGTATGCCCGAACCGACCTCCGCCGGACGCGCGCCACGGCCGCCGGAAAGCGGCGACAGCCTCGAAAAGTGCTGAACACCAGTCAAATTCCGTTTTGCCCGTTTCCTGAGCTTCTTGAGAAGCCGTGATCGATGACACATATTCGGATCCCGAACCGGAACGAGTGCGTGACTACGACGACACCTCGGTGCATCCTGGCAGGTATGGAATCCGCTGTTTCGGCCCAACTCACCGACGGAAGCACCCTCACACACCCGTGGGGCGGGACAAGCAACATCACCGATCTCGGCGGTGACGTTCACTGGATCGACTTCGGCGGTCCCAGCGGAGCGCCGCCCATCGTGCTCGTTCACGGTCTGGGCGGCTCGCACCTGAACTGGGTGCGGGTCGCACCGGCGCTGGCGGCGCGCACGCGCGTGTACGCACTTGACCTCGCCGGATTCGGACTCACCTCTGCCCGTGGGCGACACACCGGCGTCGACGCCAACGCAGTACTTCTGAATCGCTTTCTCGACACAGTGGTGGGTGAGCCCGCCGTCCTGTTCGGCAATTCCATGGGCGGAATGGTCTCGGCAATGTCGACCCATGCCAGTCCCGAATCAGTCGCCGGCCTGGTGCTGGTGGATCCGGCGCTCCCCCTGCCCGTCCAACTTCCCGATCTGACCGTCGCCGCCCAATTCGCGCTCTACTCGATGCCGTACGTCGGTGAGCAGGTTCTCGGCTTCGGACGCCGAAAGATGTCAGACCGGCAGTTGGCCGCTCAGATGACCAGATTGTGTTTTGCCGATCCGACGCGAGCCGACCCCGCGGTCCTCGACGCGGGCGCTGCCTTGACGGCGATTCGCCGCAACGAACCTACCCAGGATGCCGAATTCCTTCAGGCAGCACGGTCACTGCTGATGACCCTCGCCCGTCCTGCCTCCTATCGAAAGACATTGCGAGAGATCACGACTCCGACGCTCCTGATGCACGGCGATCGCGATCGGCTTGTCCCGGTCGAGGCCGCACGGGCAGCCGCTGCTGCACATCCACACTGGACCACCATCATTCTCGGCGACACCGGCCACACCCCACAATTGGAGATTCCGGACGAGTTCACCCGTCATGCGCTCGCGTGGCTCGATCGCACGGGGCTGATCAGGAGCTGACACGTACCAACACTCCCCGGTGGAACGCCCTTGCCGATCGAGCAAGTGCCCCATCAACTTCGGAGTATCAAGAACGATTCGGCGGTCGTCTACGTTGGCAGGTCCGGCCCACCGGGGAACGCGAAACGGACACATACCCCAAAGCTCTCGAACCCTGGGAATGTGTCGGGGTACGCGCGTAGCGTGAGATTCAGGCCTTCCTCGGCCAAGCATTTCCGCGTCCCCTGCTTGTGTATCCGTTTCGGTTAAGGAGAGTTTTCAGATGCCCGCACGCACAGCGCTCGACGGAACACCCTGTTGGATCGACCTCACCAGCTCCGACACCGAGGTTGCCAAATCCTTCTACACCAACGTGTTCGGCTGGCAGGCTGACACAAACGACGACCCGCAGTACGGCGGCTACGCGATCTTCAGCAAAGACGGGCAGCCCATCGCCGGGCTCGGACCCCAGCAGGAGGGAAACCCCTACGGCAACGTGTGGACCACCTACATCTCCTCGACTGATGCGGCAGCGTCGGCGTCCAAGGCCCAAGCCTCGGGCGGAACGATCATGATGCAGTCGATGCAGGTCGGTCCTCAGGGCAGCATGGCGATCGTGGGCGATCCGGCCGGTGCCGTCGTCGGCATCTGGCAGGCAGATCAGCACCACGGCTTCGGTTTGGTCGGCGAGGCCGGAGCGCCGGTCTGGCACGAGACCTTGTCCAAGAACTACGCCGCGGTCCTGCCGTTCTACACCGACGTGTTCGGCTGGACTTACGAGTCGATCGGTGACAGCGACGAGTTCCGGTACTCACAGGCCAAGCAGGGCGACACCGTCGTCGCCGGTTTGATGGATGCCAGCTCGTTCCTCCCGGCAGAGGCGCCGTCGTTCTGGCAGGTGTACTTCGGGGCGGACGACACCGATGCGGCCGTCGCCAAGGTCGTCGAATTCGGCGGCAGCGTCTTGCGCGATCCCGAGGACACGCCCTTCGGTCGTCTCGCGTCGGTGGCCGATCCACTAGGTGCCAAGTTCCAGATCTCCACGATCATGGAATGACTCTCCGCGCGGAGGCCGCACCGGTCCGCGGTCTCTGCGCGCTGATCATCTGGAAAGTCCGGATTTGACCGCACAGATTTGAACACTCGCCCAGAAGGTATGCAGTTTTCTGCGTCCAACGCCTAATCTCATGGGATGCCCGCCCCCGCCCCTCTCCTCGATGTGTACTCGCAGCCGACTCTGTCGACGCTTGCGCCGTCGGTACTCGCTTCTCTCGGAGTGAGCGGCGAAGCGAACCGTCTCGATCTACAGCCCAGCAAGAAGACCGTAATTCTGCTGGTAGACGGGATGGGCGCGAACTTGCTCGCCCGCAACGCCGAACACGCACCATTCCTGAATTCACTGATCGGAACGCCCATCCGGGCAGGCTTCCCCACGACGACGGCCACCAGCATCGTCTCACTGGGGACCGGTCTGCCTTCGGGAGCGCACGGCATCACCGGCTACCAGTCCTACGTCGAAGAAGCCGATTCGGTGTTCAACTGGCTGGGTTGGCACAGCGCGGGCAAGAAGGAATCTCAGACCGACTCCATCGTCCCGGAAACCCTGCAGCCGCAGGCCACGACGTTCGATCGCGCCGCCGCAGCCGGCATCACCGTTACAACCGTCGTACCGTCGAAGTTCGACGGCAGCGGCCTCACCCGTGCCGGGATGCGCGGTGCCCAGTTCGCCGGAATCCAGGCATACGGAGACCTCCTCGCTCGCACCGTGGCGGCGTCGAAATCTGCCGACCGCACGTTCACGTACTGCTACATCAGCGAGATCGATGCACTCGGCCACGTCTACGGACCCGAGTCCGAGCCGTGGATCTTCCAACTGATGCTGGTCGATCGACTGGTCGAGCAACTCGCCGCGGCTCTCGGCCCGGACGTGAGATTGCTGGTGACGGCAGACCACGGAATGGTCGACGTGTCGGACGAGAACAAGATCGACTTCGACAACACTCCAATTCTGTCCAAAGATGTACTCGCTCTTGCCGGTGAACCTAGATGTCGTCACATCCACACCCGAGAAGGCGCTGCACAAGATGTTGCGGACCGCTGGCGCGCCGAACTGGGTGACCGCATGTGGATCGGGACGAGGTCCGAGGGCATAGTCGCAGGATTGTTCGGGCCTGCAGTGCATTCCGAGTATCACGGCCGGATCGGTGATGTCATCGCCATTGCGTCCGGGGACGTGGCCGTCGTACGTCGATCTGTCGAATCGGGACTGTCCGGCCTCCGTGGACAGCACGGCGCCCTCACTCCGGACGAACTGCTGGTACCGCTCTTGTCCTCAGGACAGCAGTAGGGTTCGCGCCCGGCGAATCTCGGGAACACCGACGACCTTGCATGCACCCAACAGGACGACGGCACCGACGGCCGCACCCGCCGACAATGAAATAACAGCAGCAAGCCTGGGCTCGGGAACTCGGTTCTGAACCGCCACCACCAAAGCGAGCGCACAACCACCTGCCAGAATTGCCGCCGCCGAAATCCTTCCGACGGTGGCCTGCACGCGACGGAATCCCAACAGCCCGTATCGCTTTCGAAGAAGGATGTGGCCGAGTACCGCTCCACACACGTAGGAGAACGAGCCGGCGGCACAGACGGCCAGGACCAGCCTTTCGTCACTCGCCGACAGTGACGCAAGAAGGACGAGCGCAGTCTTGGCGACCACCATCACCAGGGCGATCAGCGCGGGAGTTCGGGTGTTGTTGTCGGCGTAGAACACTCGCAGCTGAAGCATGACCATCGCAAAGGGCACCAGCCCGAATGCACTGACCGCAACGGCCGTCCCGATCAACCGGGCACTGCTGCCGTCGACCCGGCCGAAGAAGATCAAGGTGGTCAACGAGGGACCGAACACCATGAGCGCCACAGTCACCGGGATCAGCGCCACCACAGAATACCGGGCTCCCCGGCCGAGATCGGATACGACGCCGACGTCGTCACCCGCAGCAACCGACCTGGCGATCCGCGGCATCAGCACCGTCAGCAACGACACACCGAGAATGCCGTACGCCACTTGAAACAGCAGATCCGCGTGCGTGTACATCGAGTAGACGTGACGGGAGAGAGTGACCTTCATCGTCACCCACACACCGATCTGGCCGGCAACGACGTACACAAGTACCCAGCCGAGCAACGGCGCCCCGACGCGCACCGGGCGCCAGGTGTGCGGTACGACCCGCACGCGAAGGCGCCACCGAAACCCGTTGCGGTGCAGCGCTCGAGCAACGACGGCGGTTTGCGCCACGATCCCGAGCAGAGTGCCGATACCGATCACCAGAACCTGCGCGGTGGTCATCGACTCGGGAGTCAGAGCCACCGGTCCCGGGATACACAGGAAGACCGCGACCGTCACCAGAAGGACGACGTTGTTGATCACCGGCGCCCAGGCCGGCGCGCCGAACACCGATCGAACGCTGAGCACAGCCGTCATCATCGCCGTGACGCCGTAGAAGAAGATCTCCGGAAGAAGCAAGTACGCGAAGAGCGTCGTGAGCTCTCGTTGAGCCGGATCATCGATCACGGCCGAGACCAGAGGCGGCGCGCACACCACGGCCACTACCGTCACGAGCGCAAGAGCCAGCGCTCCGACGGTGAGAACGCGCTGCGTCTGCTCTCGTTCGAGCGTCCGCCCACGGCTCCGTTGCCGCGTCAGATACGGAAGCAGGACGCTGGCGAGAATCCCGCCGAGGAGGAGCTGATAGACCATGTTCGGGAAGCTGTTTGCCGCGTTGTACGCATCACTGACCAGGGCGATGCCGAGGACCGCGGCAAGGGCAAGGGTGCGGACGAAGCCGGTGATCCGACTGACCGTGCTGGCGAGCGCCACTTGCCCACCCATCTTTGCCAAGCTGCCGCCCGTCACACCATTACGTTCGGACTCCCCCACGTTCTCGACCATCTCGCCAGAGTGCCACATCGCAGACGTTCGACGATCCGGACGGAAACGGAAGGGCGCCCCGAACCGTGGGTTCGAGGCGCCCTTGCGAAAGGAACAATCAGGCGGATTCTGCTCCAGCCAACGGCGGCATGACGACAACCTGACCGGCGAAGGACAGGCCCGCACCGAAGGCGAGAAGCAATGCCTTGTCGCCCGGCTTGCACTGGCCGTCGCGCAGCATCTGCTCCATGGCGAGCGGGATCGAGGCCGCGGACGTGTTGCCCGTCTCGGCGATGTCGTTGGAGACGGGGAAGCCCTCGGGCAGCTTCATGCTGCGAGCGATGACCTCGTTGATGCGCTGGTTTGCCTGGTGCGGCACAAAAGCGTCGATGTCCTCGATACCCAGCCCCGACTTCTCCAGGGTGCGAGTGGCGACCTTGCCCATCTCGAAGGCAGCCCAGCGGAACACCGCGGTGCCGGCCATCTTGATCCACGGCCGAGGTCCGGTCGGGTTCTTGGTGTAGTCGAGCCAGCTGGGCTCCTGAACGATGGCGTCGGACTGGCTGCCGTCCGAACCCCACTCGACCGGGCCGATTCCGACGGTGTCGCTCGGGCCGACGACAACTGCGCCTGCGCCGTCACCGAAGATGAAGCGAACGCTGCGATCGGTGGGCTCGGTGGCCTCGCTCATCAACTCGACGCCGACGACGAGTACGTGATCAACCGTGCCACCGCGAACGAGATCGCTGGCCACTGCAAGAGCGGTACAGAAACCGGCGCAGCCTGCCGCGACGTCGAATGCAGCCGGACCCTTGATGCCGAGCTCGTGGGCGACGATGGACGCAGCCTGGGGAGTCTGCAGGTCCCACGTCGACGTCGCGATGATCACGGCACCGATCTGCTCGGGTGCAATGCCGCTGACGTCCAGTGCTTTACGGGCAGCGCTGATCGACATCGCGAGGATGCCTTCACCTTCGCCGGAGAACCGGCGCGACTTGATACCCGATCGCGTCTGGATCCACTCGTCGGTGGAATCGATCAGCTCGCAGATCTCGTCGTTGGTCACGACTCGCTCCGGGCGGTGAACGCCGAGCCCGAGAAGGACGGACTGCCGACCTCCGGCCACACTGGCAATCGGCTTACCCATTGATCGATCTCCTCGTTGGTTTCTGGTGATGACGCGCATTCGACATCACACGTTACGTACAGGACATAAGCCCCTGCCTCTCAGGTCACCGTTCGATCACGGCAACAACATGAGGCTGGCTCACATTACGCTTCGGTCAGGTATGTAGTCCAGATCCATGATCAGGCGCGCAAATGAGCTAGAACTGCCAAAACACGACGATGCCCGCTTTCGGAAGCCGACAGGCCGAGTTTTGCGAAGATATTTCCTATGTGCTTGCTCACAGCAGTGTCGCTGACGACCAGTTTCCTGGCGATTTCCTGATTTCCCAACCCCTCCGCCATCAGTCCGAGAACTTCGGACTCGCGTGGAGTCAGCGATCTGATCGGATCGTCGGCGCGTCGACGGCTCATCAGTTGGGATACGACCTCGGGATCCATCACCGTTCCACCGTCGACGACCCGGTTCAATGCGTCGACGAACTCGGCTACCTTCCCGACTCGTTCCTTGAGCAGGTACCCGACCCCGCCAGCGCCTCCTGCCAACAATTCACCGGCGTAACGATCCTCGACGTAAGCGGAAAGGACCAGGACGGGAAAGCCCGGGCGAAGCTTGCGCACCTCGATCGCCGCTCGAAGTCCTTCGTTGGTGAAAGTAGGAGGCATCCGGACGTCGAGCACCGCGGCGTCGGGGGCGGTCTCCTCGAACACCGTGAGGAACTGCGCGGCGTCGGAGACAGCAGACACCTCGAAGCCCTCTCCACGGAGCAGCAGGGCCAGCCCCTCTCGCAGGAGAGCGTCGTCCTCGGCAATCAGAATCCGCACGGTAGTTCCACCCTCATCGTTGTCGGTCCACCCTCCGGGCTCTCCAATACTGCGGTTCCTTCGAAAGCCTCGACCCGGCGTCGAATACCCGCCACGCCGCCGCCCGGGCGTTCGTTCGCGCCGCCGTGACCGTCGTCGATCACGTCGATGAGCATCGTCTCACCCGACGAGTCGTCCGACGTCTCCGTCCGTGCCGTGACGGTGACCCTGCGGGCTCCGCTGTGTTTTGCGACGTTGGTCAAGGCCTCGGCGACGACGAAGTACGCAGCAGCCTCGACGGCAGCCGGGGCACGGCGGAGCTCGTCGATCTCGAGTACGCAGGGCACGGCGGAGCGCCCGGCGAGCGCCGAGATCGCGCCCTCCAGACCCAACTCGTCGAGGATCGGCGGGTAGATGTCGTGCACCAACGTCCGGAGTTCGCTCAACGCCTCGGTGGCCGCATCCTGGGCCCGATGCAGTTGTGGCAGAGCCTGGTCCGGATTGTTCTGCAACGACCGCTCGGCCATCCCCAACATCATCACCACCGCGACCAGACGGTTCTGCGCTCCGTCGTGCAGATCCCGCTCGATGCGCTTGAGTTCGGCCGAATGCGCGTCGAGCGCCGCAGCGCGGCTGGCCGTCAGGGCGGTGACGCGCTTCGAGAGGTCCGAACGCGTATCCGGCGCAAGCAAAGTCGTGGTCGACCAGCTGATCCATTTCGCCATCGCGGGGATCAACCACCACGCGATCAGGAAGTACAGGATGCCGATCAACGGCATTCCGGCAGCGCCCAGCCACGACGTCACGGGGTACGGATTGTTGACGGGTTCACCGGCGGGCATCTGCTGCCAGTACAGCGGGACTGCAATCGCATTGAGCGCACCGAGTGGCAGAGCAATGGTCAGCATCGCCGCGACGAAAGCACCCAGACCATGAATCGACAACCAGGCCGCGTCGCGCCTCGTCGACTGATCGGTGAGGAACCGGCTCCAGTCCCCGAATGTCGGATTGCTGGGCATCGGTGGGTATCGCTGCAGAACAGGGCGTCCGGTGTACGCAGCGGTGCGTTTGCGAGCCAGGCCGGCCCACCACCGGAGCACTCGCACGTACGACGGCAACAGCAACCAGCCGACGATCAGAATCGAGAGCGACAACAGAATGAGACCGACCATCAGAAAGAACAGGGAAACCACAGCTGCCGCGCCCTCGACGAGCACGTACACCGCAGCCCTGGTTCTCTTCTTCACTGCCCCAGCATGCCGCACCACACCGCACGATCCACTACAGCTGGCTACACCATTGATTCGGGACTCTGCTGGATGTCGACGAATGGCGAATCTCCATAGCGTTCTTCCCATGAAGAATCGACACTCGGTCCTCGCCCCGCCGGCTCCTGGTGCCACGGGAGCTCGAACATCTGCCGTGCGACTCGAAGGGGTCAGCAAGGTCTACGGCAACGGCCGCGGCGCCGTGACCGCCCTCGACAACGTCAGCCTCACTCTGCCGCGCAGCACCTTCACCGCAGTGATGGGCCCGTCCGGATCAGGTAAGAGCACTTTCCTGCACTGCGCCGCGGGCCTCGACCGACCGAGCAGCGGATCGGTGTGGCTGGGCGACACCGAAATTTCACAACTGAAGCCGAAGGCCCGCAGCATCTTCCGTCGCGATCACATCGGTTTCGTCTTCCAGGCCTACAACCTGCTCGGCGCTCTCGACGTCGAGCAGAACGTCACGCTCCCCCTACTCCTCGCCGGGCGACGAGCCGACAAGCAGTACCTGACCTTCGTCCTGGAATCCGTCGGACTCGGATCACACCGAAAGCGCAAACCCTCCGAACTGTCCGGCGGTCAGCAGCAACGCGTCGCAATCGCGCGCGCCCTCGTCACTCACCCCGACGCACTCTTTGCCGACGAACCGACCGGCGCCCTCGACTCCCGTAGCGCCAAGCAGGTTCTGGAGTTGTTGCGCCGGACAGCCGCCGAGTTCGATCAGACCATCGTCATGGTCACGCACGACCCGGTGGCCGCGTCGTACGCCGATCGTGTGCTGTTCCTCGCCGACGGGAAACTTGTCGGGCACATCGACCGCCCGACCCCGCAGCAGATCGCCGAGCGCATGACACACCTCGGGGACTGGTGATGATGAAAGCGCACACCTTTGCGCACCTGAAAGCGCATCGCTCCGGTTTCGTCGCCGTGTTCGTCTCCGTATTCTGCGCAGCGCTCCTCACCTGCGGTCTGGGTGTGCTGCTGGAATCGGGAGTGCGAGGCGGTGTCTCACCACATCTCTACGCCGGTGCCGACGCCATCGTGAGTGCGCCACAGGCGCTCGAGGTCAAGGAAGACGCCGATCAGCCCTTTGCCGAGCGAGTTCTCCTCGCCGGCGATACGGTCCGCAAGCTCGACGCACTCGATGTCACCGTGGTTCCCGACATCTCCGTCCCCGTCAGCACCGCCGAGGGCGTCGTACTCGATGCACATCCTTGGGAAACAGCACAATTGGCGCCGTACTCGCTCATCGAGGGGCGCGCTCCGCAGAGCCGCGACGAGGTGGTCTCGACCACGGGCGCCGCGCTCGGCGAGCGAATCACGCTGGCTCACGGCGCGGTAACGGACGAGTACACCGTCGTCGGCACAGCTGATTCGGCTTCGGTGCCGTCACCCGACCGTCCGGCACTCGTCTTCCTCTACGACGCAGAGGCCGAACGGTTGTGGCCGCACCAGAACGCTGTCACCGCAGTCGGATTGATCGCTCCCGAAGGCGTCAACGCCGCCGCTCTCGCTCGCGACGCACTCGCCGGATCCGGTGCGGAGGTCTCGACCGGCACCGCACGCGGAGGCATCGAATTCCTCGACGCCGGTGCTGCGCGGACGCAGTTGATCGTGCTCTGCGCGTCGTTTGCCGGTCTCGCGTTGATGGTCAGTATGTTCGTCGTTTCCAGCACGCTGTCGCTCTCGATCAACGCCAGACGCCGAGAGTTCGCTCTGCTGCGGGCAATCGGAGCCACCACGCGACAAGTGCACGTCATGATCGGACGTGAAGTGCTGCTCGTTGCTGCTGCGGCGGCAGCTCTCGGCGCGGTGCCCGGATACCTGCTCGCCCGAGTGCTGGGCGCACAGTTCGCCGACGCCGGTGTCATGCCCACCGATTTCGCGCTGGCCTACAGCCCGCTTCCGGCGATCGCAGCTTTCCTGATCTGCGTACTCACTGCCCGCGCGGCAGCGGCGATCGCGGCACGACGACCGGCGAAGCTCGACCCCGTCGAAGCGCTTCGCGAATCCGAAAGCGGCCCGGCGAAACTGAGCCGCGGACGCATCGTCACCGGGCTGATCTTCGGCGCCGCCGGCCTCAGCGCCTGCGTCCTCCCTGCTTTCCTGCCCGGCAGCGTGGCGGCCGCTGGAGCCGGTTCGAGCGCACTGTTGTTGATCTTCTCGGTCGCGCTGCTCGGCCCCTTGTTGGTGCGCGGCATCATCAAGGTGATCGGCGGTCCGCTGCGCTGCAGTGGGTCGGCGTCCAAAGTTCTCGCTGCCGCCAACGCCGAATCCAATTCGAGACGGCTCTCGTCGGCGGTTGTTCCGTTGGCTCTCGCAATCGCGCTCGGCTCGGTGCAGTTCTTCAGCCAGAGCACCGTCGCCGCCGAGGCGACCAACCAGTCGATCAAGGGCGTCACCGCCGACCTGATCGTCGGCGCACCAGCCGGTATCGCTCCCTCGCTCCTCGAGTCGATCGCATCGGTGCCCGGAGTGAGTGCGGCAAACCCGGTGGTCCGCAGTCAAGTCCTCCCGGTACCCAGCGGTGAGGAAGGCGGCTCAGCCGACAGCGCGATCGCGGCCCAGGGCATCGACGCCGCCAGCGCCGACGCGACCCTCGATCTCGCGGTGACCGAGGGCGACCTCAGCGCTCTGACCGGCGATACCGTTGCCGTGAGCGAAGACGGCGCCTTCACCCTCGGAGCCAAGGTAGGCCAGCGCGTCGACCTCTATCTGGGTGACGGAACACTGGTACATCCCATGGTCGTCGCAAAATATGGTCGCGGCCTCGGATTCGGGGACGTGACCATGCCGATCGAGACTTTGCGTCAGCACTCCACCGACGCTCTGATCGACACCGTTCTGGTTGCTGCCGAACCCGGACGGTCGGCCGAAGTCCAGCAGTCGTTGCGCTCGTTCCCCTCGATCGCCGCGATGAACCAGGACCAGTTCGGGGCCGCGGGCGAAGATCAGCGTCGTATGCAGTCGTGGGTCAGCATCCTCGCCGTCCTCGTCCTGCTCGGCTATCTCGCAGTCGCAGTCGTGAACACCCTGGTCGCCGCCACTGCCGAGCGTTCCCGCGAGTTCGCGCTCCTTCAACTGGTGGGCTCGCGGACGAGGCAGGTCCGAGCAATGATGCGCATCGAGTCGTTGATGGTGGTGGGAATCGCCATCGTGGTCGGATCACTGATCGCCCTGCCGCCTCTGATGGGCATTGCCGTAGCGGTGTCCGGGCAGCCGATCCCGGCGATTTCACCGGCGATCTACGGTTCCATCGTCGCGGTGACCGCTGTTCTGGGATTTGTCTCCATCGCGATCCCGACGCGCGCCGCTCTACGCAAGAACCCGATGGACGGAGTGCGTAACCACTGAGTGGCACTACCGTCGTCATCTATGGATGCGGCGGCCTGGGACAAGAAGTACGAAGAAACCGAGCTCGTCTGGGGCGCTCCTCCCAACGAACTGCTGGTGGAATACGCGACGGCCCTCCCCCACGGCCAGGCACTGGACCTGGCGTGCGGCGAGGGCCGTAACGCGTTGTGGCTCGCGACCCGCGGTTGGGAGGTCACCGGGATCGACTACTCGGCCGTCGCGATCGAGAAAGCCCGCACGATCGCGGCCCGCTCGCCCCGATCGGTTCTCGACCGGCTCGACTACCGATGCGGCGACGTCACCGTCGCGGATTACGCCTCGAGGAACGGGCAGGGATACGACTTGGCCCTGCTTCTTTACCTTCATCTGCCCGCACCACAACGCACCCTGGTTGTGAACCGTGCCATAAATTCTCTGAAACCTGACGGAATCCTCATGATTTTGGGTCACGACCGAAGCAACATCGACTACGGCGTCGGCGGGCCGCAAGATCCCGAAATCCTTTACACACCAGAAGAATTGATGCAGGAGTTCCGCGGAAAGCTCGAGTTCGAGATCGCCGGAAATCCCCACAGGCACACCGAAACGGGAATCGCGGTCGACGCGCTTGTCATCGGACGCAAATCCGGTGTTGGCAATGCAAAGAACGGCTAGTAACATGTATTAAGTTACCGACGAGTAATAAACTTCGGGCGGTACTAGGAGTGCTGGACCGCACCACCTCACTGGGAGAAGCAGAAGACATGGGCCATTACAAGAGCAACGTTCGGGACCTGGAGTTCAACCTCTTCGAGGTTCTCGGACTGGAGAAGCCACTGAGCGAAGGCGCTTGGGGCGACCTGGATGCCGACACTGTCCGCAACATGCTGGCAGAGGTCGCACGCCTGGCCGAGGGACCGCTTGGCGAATCTTTCGCCGATGCGGACCGCAACCCCCCTGTCTTCGATCCCGAGACGCACACCGTTGCACTTCCGGAATCCTTCAAGAAGTCGTTCAAGGCTCTGTGGGATGCCGAGTGGTACCGCATGGGATTGAGCGAAGAGGTCGGCGGCGTGCCGGTTCCCCGCTCCGTCGTGTGGGCCATCGGTGAGCTGATCCTGGGCGCACAGCCTGCAGCGCACATGTACCAGGCCGGACCCGCCTTCGCGGACGTGCTGTTCAACAACGGCACCGAAGAGCAGAAGAAGTGGGCCGCCACCATCGTCGAACGAGGATGGGGCGCCACGATGGTCCTCACCGAGCCCGACGCCGGCTCCGACGTCGGTGCCGGACGCACCAAGGCGATCAAGCAGGACGACGGCTCCTGGCACATCGAGGGCGTCAAGCGCTTCATCACCTCGGCCGACTCGGACGACCTGTTCGAGAACATCTTCCACCTCGTTCTCGCTCGCCCCGAAGGCGCCGGACCGGGCACCAAGGGCCTGAGCCTGTTCTTCGTCCCGAAGACGCACTTCAACTTCGAGACCGAAGAGTTCGGCGAGCGTAACGGTGTCTTCGTCACCAACGTCGAGCACAAGATGGGCCTGAAGGTCTCCGCCACGTGTGAGGTCACCTTCGGCGGCCACGGCATCCCCGCACAGGGCTGGCTGGTCGGCGAGGTCCACAACGGCATCGCCCAGATGTTCGACGTCATCGAGCACGCTCGAATGATGGTCGGCACCAAGGCAATCGCCACCCTCTCCACCGGTTACCTCAACGCTCTCGATTACGCCAAGCAGCGCGTGCAGGGCGCAGACCTGACCCAGATGACCAACAAGGCAGCACCGCGCGTGACCATCACGCACCACCCCGACGTGCGTCGTAGCCTGGCAATGCAGAAGGCATACGCCGAAGGCCTGCGCGCGGTGTACCTCTACACCGCAGCTCACCAGGACGAGGTTGTCGCCCAGCTCGTCTCGGGCGCAGACAAGGACACCGCGTTCCGCGTCAACGACCTGCTGCTCCCGATCGTCAAGGGCGTCGGCTCCGAGCGTGCGTACCAGTACCTGACGGACAGCCTGCAGACCCTCGGTGGCTCCGGCTTCCTGCAGGACTACCCGATCGAGCAGTACATCCGCGACTCCAAGATCGACTCGCTGTACGAAGGCACGACGGCCATCCAGGCTCAGGACTTCTTCTTCCGCAAGATCGCTCGT
This sequence comes from Rhodococcus sp. MPR-R1B, assembly GCF_058793255.1. NCBI lineage: Bacteria > Bacillati > Actinomycetota > Actinomycetes > Mycobacteriales > Nocardiaceae > Rhodococcus > Rhodococcus sp. MPR-R1B. The sequence goes on along the minus strand of NZ_JBXAFO010000005.1, from coordinate 285,472 downwards.
GACCGCGGCGTCGCGCTCGCTCACGTTGCCGGACAGATCAAGACCTTCATCGACAGCGAAGCCGGCAACGGTCGTCTGAAGGCGGAGCGCGCACTGCTCGCCACCGCACTCGAAGACGTCCAGGCCATGGCCGCCACGCTCACCGGCTTCCTCATGGGAGCTCAGGAGCAGCCCACCGAGCTGTACAAGGTCGGCCTCGGCTCCGTCCGCTTCCTGATGTCCGTCGGCGACCTGCTCATCGGCTGGCAGCTGCTCCGCCAGTCCGAGATCGCTCTCGCAGCACTCGACAACGGCGCTTCCGACAAGGACAAGGGCTTCTACGAGGGCAAGGTCGCCATCGCTTCCTTCTTCGCCAAGAACGTCCTGCCCGAGCTCACCGCTTCACGCGAGATCATCGCGAACACCGAGAACGACATCATGGAGATCGACGAAGCAGCATTCTGATTCGTTCCTGATTCATGAAAAGTGCCGGTCCCGAGAACGTTTCGGGGCCGGCATTTTCATGCTCAGCAGTCCATGGAATCCGAGGTCATCTGCGCTCGACGGTCGGACAACTGATCTGTGCGGACAGTACGGACGTCGTCGGTTGTTCGCCGGGCCGTGCCGCCCTTCCCACCAGGGAAAGCGCCACGCGCCTGCGGTCCGGAGAACTGACGATTTCGATGGAATTGTCGACGCCGCCACCGAAGGACACGAACTGTCCGCTCTGATCCGAGAACATCATCGTCGCCCCGGACTGACCTGGTTCCGGTTTTTCGTTCACGTAGACCTGCAACTGGAAATCACGCCCCGGATATTCGCCGCCGCCGTCGTACTCGTAAAAGGAACTGGTGTGCACCTCGTAGGCCCACTGGCGGTGACCGGCGGGCAGCGAATCCGCCCAGTTGTGCTCGAAACACGTGACGGATCCGGGCAGCGAGACATTGGCTGCGCCGCTCCACCCACCGGACAGGGTGATGGCTCCGTACGGCGCTGCTTCGGACTCGTGCCGATCGGAAGGCAAGGGCGGAACGGTCACGGGTCCGACATTGCGACCGGTGAACTCGAAAAGCCTCTCGCTCGACACGAACGGGGGCGACTCGCGCTCACCGGCACAGGAGACAACCGACAGGGTGGCCATGACCAGCACCGCGCACATACCGCGCCTACGAACCGGCACCTCGACTCCCCCGTTCCGTTTCCAACAGAATACATACCGTTCGGTCTTCAAGTTGTCGAACGTGTCCGACACATCCCATTCATGGGACCGCTCGCCCGCTACCGATGTGATTGGGTGAGCACGAACGTCCACTGAACCAGCACTCGGTTCTTTCGCAGGCCGAGTAGATCAACAGACAGGTGATCATCGTGGTCGCACCAGAGCACGCACAACCCGATTACGCCCCTGACCTGGCATTGACCGCCACGGACTTGGCGCTCGACGGCCCATGGGGGCCGGTGTTCGGACCCGTCAATCTCGAGATTCGTGCGGGCGGTGTGACCATCCTCGAAGGCTCGGCCGGTTCAGGACGTACGTCCTTACTTCTGACACTCAGCGGACGAATGAAAGCCAGTTCCGGCTCACTGTCCGTCTTCGGTCGAACGCGTCCCCGCGAGATCTTCGAGATCGCCGGGGTCGCCGGGTTCGAGGACATCGACGAGCTTGCCGAATCCGTCACCGTCCGCGATCTGATCACCGAACAAATTCGCTGGGATGCGCCCTGGTACAAGCTCATCGGACGCGCCGGAGACCGCGAACTCGAAGCGGTGTGCGCTCCCGTCTTCGGCGATCATCCGTTACCTGCGCTCGGCCGGTACGTCAGCGATCTCGGGGAACTCGAGGCGATCCTGCTGCGTATCGCCGTCGCGAACACGAAAAAGCCGGCCCTGCTTGTCGTCGACGATCTCGAACAGGTGCGGCGCGACTCCGAACGCGCATACCTCGTCGAGCGACTCGTCGAGATGGGGAGCTACCAGACCATCATCGCGTCGACCGTCAACCCGCTGCCAGACGGATCACCCATCGATGCCGTCACCCTGCTCCAAGAAGTCACCAATCCCGACCAAGAAGGGGCGAGGTAACCGCGATGCTCGCTGGAATGTCTCTCGGAACCGAACTCAAGCGGTTCTCCCGCGGCGCGATGCCCAGGATCGCACTCGTCACCATCATCTTGATGCCACTGCTGTACGGCGCGATGTACCTGTGGGCCTTCTGGAATCCGTTCGGTGAGGTCAACAAGGTCCCCGTCGCGCTGGTCAACACCGACCGCGGCGCGATGGTGCAGGGTCAGGAGCTCAACGCGGGAGACGAGGTAAGCCAAGCGCTGCTCGATTCCGGTGAGCTCGATCTCCACCTGGTCTCGCAGCAGGAAGCCGCTCAGGGAGTCTCGGACGGCACGTACTACTTCTCTCTCACATTGCCTGAGAATTTCAGCGAGGCCGTCGCCTCCCCGACGACCAAGGACCCCCACAAAGCTCAGTTGCAGTTCACCTTCAACGACGTCAACAACTACCTCGGCACCATCATCGGCCAAAACGCCGCCCAGCAGGTCCTCAGTCAGGTCAGCGACAAGATCGGCGCGCAGTCCGTCGAAACAGTTCTGGTCGGATTGACCGATGCGGGTGCTGGTTTGAAGCAGGCCGCCGACGGAGCGCTCCAGCTCTCGGCCGGAGTGAACACTGCCAACGCCGGAGCCGGCGAATTGGCGTCGGGCTCGAAAACTCTGGCCGACAACATGGTTACCGCACGTGACGGTGCAGCCACTCTTGCCGGCGGTACAGCGCAACTCTCGACCGGTATCAACACCGCCACGGACGGCGTCCTCGCACTGACCGACGGTCTGGGGCAGCTCGATCTCGGAGCCGTCCAACTTGGCGACGGCGCAAGCCAACTCAGTGGTGGCGTCACCCAGGTCGTCGACCAACTGAGTGTCCTCGGGAACACACAAGCAGACGTCGCACAGCTGGTCGGGCAGGCAGTGGCCAGCCTTCGACTGAACCCGGATCCCGTCAGCCAACAGATCGCCAATGCCCTCGCACCTGCCCAGGACATGCTGCGCACTCAGGGTTTCGGTGAAGCGACCATGGGCCAACTGGGCGAACTCAAGAGCGGTGCACAACAACTCGCCTACCAACTCGACGATCCGTCGAGCACCTTCCGAGCCGGGCTCAGCGCCGCGGCCAACGGCGGTGGTGAACTCCGCAACGGCCTGGTACAGCTGCGTGACGGCGGTCAGCAAGTCAACGACGGCGCTCAAACCCTCAGTAGTGGACTGGTTCAACTCACCGACGGAAGCGTTCAACTCTCCGATGGTGCAGCCAAACTCGCAGACGGCACCGAGCAACTCCGTGCCGGGTCTGCCGAACTCGCGACCAAACTCACCGAGGGCGCCGGTCAGGTCCCCAGTTGGAGCGATCAGCAGCGAACCGCAACCGCTCAAACCCTCTCCAGCCCGGTCGAACTACAGGAGACGTACGAGAACCGGGCAAGCACGTTCGGAACCGGTTTTGCTCCGTTCTTCCTGCCTCTCGCGCTGTTCGTGGGCGGCATCATCACCTGGATGCTGCTCAAGCCGCTCCAGAACCGGCCCATCGCAAACGGACTCGGCGCGCTGCGAGTGGTCCTCGCCTCGTACTGGCCGGCATTGCTCATCGGCATCTGCCAGGTGATCGTGATGTACCTGGTCGTGCACTTCGCCGTCGGCCTGCACCCCACACACGCCCTCGGCACCGTCGGATTCCTGATGCTCATCACTGCCACGTACATGGCGTTGATCCAGGCATTCAACGCCATCTTCGGAGTCTCCGTCGGACGCGTCATCACCCTGGCGTTCCTGATGCTGCAACTGGTTTCGGCCGGCGGCATCTATCCCGTCGAAACCACCGCGAAACCGTTCCAGATCATCCACCCCTTCGACCCGATGACCTACGCGGTGAACGGGCTACGACAACTCACCGTCGGCGGTATCGACTCGAGACTGTGGGTCTCGATCGCCGTCCTCGGCGGCCTTCTCGTCGCCTCACTCGGCGCCAGTTCACTTGCTGCACGCCGAAATCGGCAATGGACCATGGACAGGCTGCATCCGCCGATCGAAGTCTAGGTCAGGGTCTCCGGCCAAGGCTCCACGGTCAGCGCAGGCCATTCCCTGCGCCACCGTGCCGCCTTGGCCTCGTAAACCTCTCTCGGTGCCAGCACCGGGTTGGGACGGACGATCATGTCGAAAAGATCGTCGTATCCGTGCGGGGCATACACGTCCACAGTGCCGCCCGCAGACTTGGTGATCCCGAAACAGCAAGTTGTGGAAGCGAAGTGGTCGATAGCGTCGCAGCAACTGGTGAACGGAACGCCGGGAATCCCGAAATGCTGCTCGTACCACAGGTGCACGCGGGCTTCGTTGCGTACTTCGACATCGGCATCCACATCGGCGAACAGTTCTGCCGCCGAACGAATCACACAGTCCTCCGCGTCGTAGCTCAGATCGCCGGCGTCGAAATAGAAGAGGTCGTAGTCCTTGATTCCGGCGCCGAGGTCACGGCCGTCGATGTGATTCCAGACGGTTTGGAAGAGCCCACCCGCCGTCAGGTACCACTCCGGCAATCCCAGCTTCGGCGCACGATCCACGATCGTTGCGACCACCGGATTGGCCAGGGCGATCTCGAGAAATCGTTCACGCATGCTCTTCAGCCTCTCATATGACAAGCAAACTTGACATCTAGTGACAAGTATTCTTTACTTTTTGCATGACTGGAAAGGCCGGCGACAACAACGTGCGGGAGCACCGACGCCTCGCCGGCCTCACCCAGGCGCAACTGGCCACGGCAGGTCAGGTGAGCAGACAGAGCATCGTCTCCGTCGAACGCGGTGACTATGCACCGAGTGTCTACCTGGCACTTCGCCTGGCCCTGGCGCTGGGGACCACCGTCGAAACGCTCTTCCCCTTACCCGAATCGGAACTCACCACAGAAATTCCAGAGGAGACGGCATGAGCACCATGATGAAGGCAATGCGGTTCGTCGGCGATCTGGACGACGACTTCTACAAGGACGAGCGTCAGCGCGACGTCTGGAACGAAGCCTCGGCGGTGGGACTCCAGAGTGTCTTCTGGGCAATATTCGTCAGCTCGGCGATTCTGCCCTGGGTCGCCGGCCGAACAGGGGCGTGGATCTCGCTCGCCCTGCTGATCGTTGCGTTGTTCGGCTCGTTGATCACGATCATCTATGCACTTCGGTGCGACGTCGATGTCTACGTATTGTCCAACTACAACCGCCCCCGGGTCGTGATCGGCATCGCGCTGTACCTCGTCGCCGCAGTCGGCATCATGGCGCGTCTCAAATTCGATTCCTACGAAGAATCGTCTACCTGGGTCGGCGCTCTCGTCGGCGGAATTGTCGGTGGCGGCATCGCAATCGCGGCAGTCAAGCTTCACCAGCAGCGAGCCAAGCGACGCGAAGCGGCCGAAGAACTTCTCTGACTTCCGGAAGTCTGCCCAGCACAACGGAATCCATAGAGTTGGTAAAATCGTGCCAGGTCAACCGATCGCGAGTAACGTCGAAACGGTGAGCACTCGCCTCGGATACCAGATGCCCAACTTCAGCTACGGCGGTCCGGTCAAGGACCTCTTCCCCACCGTCATAGCGCAGGCCCGCGAAGCCGAAGCCGCAGGCTTCGACACTGCATTCGTGATGGATCACTTCTACCAACTCCCCGGAATCGGAGCGCCGGACGCCCCGATGCTCGAGGCCTACTCGGCGCTCTCCGCGCTGGCGACGGCCACCGAGACCATCCAGTTGTCTGCACTGGTCACGGGAAACACCTACCGCAATCCGCCCATGCTCGCCAAGACCGTCACCACCCTCGACGTGGTGAGCGGCGGTCGGGCCATCCTGGGCATCGGCGCCGGTTGGTTCGAACTCGAACACAATTCGTTCGGATACGAGTTCGGAACGTTCACCGAGCGCTTCCAGAAACTCGACGAAGCACTGCAGATCATCGCGCCGATGCTCCGCGGTGATCGCCCCACCTTCGACGGCAAGTGGTACCACGTCAAGGACGCCATCAACGAGCCTCGCGTCCGCGACGACCTGCCGATCCTGCTGGGCGGTGGCGGTGAGAAAAAGACGTTCGGCCTCGCCGCTCGCTTCGCGGATCACCTCAACATCATCTGCGACCCGTCGGAACTGCCGCGCAAGATGGAAGCACTTGCGGCACGCTGCGACGAAGCCGGTCGCGATCCCGCAACCCTCGAGACCAGCTTCCTCACGTTCATGATGATCGACGAGGACGGCGACAAGGCTCGCGCCCATCAGCGAACGTTTCTCGCGGAGCGTGGCCTCGACATCACCACGGCGCCGGAAGACGTGGTCGCCAAGGCCACCGAACGCCATTTCGTCGGCAGCCCGGACGACGTCGCCGAGCAGGTTCAGACGCGCATCCTCGACCACGGCATCGACGGCGTCGTGATCAACCTGATCACCAACGGCGAAGAGCCAGGCATCGTCGACCTCGCGGGCCGCACCCTCGGCCCGCTCGTCGGCAAGTAGTTCCCTACTCGCACTTCACGATCGGCACCGGGTCGTACTTGACAGTTCGGGTGTTCGAGGAAATCTCGGCGCCACTCGCGTGGTCGGTGATCACGCGAGTGTCGCTGACCGTGAACCCGGGCGCACCGCTCGAAGCCACACAGCCAGGCCCCTCCGGCAAGGTCACGGTGTTCGGCGACGTCGGCGACGTCCGCGGGCCGGTCGTCGACGTGACATCGACAGTTTTGGTTCCCCAGATCCGAACGGTGATGTTCGACGACGTCGCAATCGTCTCGATCATCACGCCGGTCTTCGCCGGATTACGGAACTGCAGGTCGATCGCACCATCGAAGATGGTCGCCTCACGAGCCTCGGGGTACCGCGAGATGTAGTAACTGTGCTCGGTGTGCGCGACGTCCTCCATACCTGCGAAATACGTCGCGTTGTAGAGCGTCGTCGCGAGCTGGCTGATACCGCCGCCGACAGCCTTGTCCGGGCGACCGTTGTTGATGATCCCCGACTCGATGTATCCCTGCGCCGCACCGCGCGGGCCCGTGTACTCGTTGAGCGAGAACGTGTCACCGGGCTTGATCACGGCCCCGTCGATCTCCGACGCGGCCAGGCCGATGTTCACACCAGACGCGTATTCGAAACCACCGGTAGTGAATTCGCCGATCACCTCGTTGATGCCGAGGGCCTCCGCGGCTTCGGTGGTCAACGCCGGCGGGACCGGTCCGTAAACGGCGGGCGTTGCCCGAGAAGCCGTGCTGCCCAACAGAACCGGAAGTTCCTTGACCGTGTCCGGCCAGTTGATCAGATCACCGACGACACCGGGCACAACCGACGGTTTGCCACCGGCGAAGGTGAACGACGCGTCCTTGGGTTGTACTTCCGTCGACGCCAACTGCGGAGTCAGAATCTTGATCGCAGCATCCGTGTTGTACTGCGGAGTCAGCCCACCCGAGCCGTCGGGTGTGAAGGTCAGAACCTCGCCGATCTGATCGACGCCGAGTGTCGCGACCTTGCCGTCACGGCCGTTGACCACGACGTCACCCGAGACAGCTGGAATAGCGATCTCCTGCAGCGCACGATCGACACCGGCCTGAGTGACCGTCACCGGAACCTCGTCGACCGGAAGATCGACGACGCCACCATCGGACCATTCAGCGGCGAAGGTCGAACCCGCCTGCTGCGTTTCGAGCGCCTGACCGGCAGCGGGCGAAACACCAGTCGCCTTCCCGTTCTCGAACACGACTGCACCTTCGACGGGCGCACGATCGCTGTTCGCCGCGAGCTGCGCCATCGACGCATCCAACGCACCCTGGTCGATTGCCGACACCACGGGCACCTCGCGGGAGCCGAAGAACGACGTGATGCGGGTGATCGGGTTGATGGGCTGAGCGTTCACGCCCGACAGCGTCGCCGACCAGTCGACGTCCACACCCGCAGACGCGGGAACGATCTCGGAGTCGACGCCGCCTGCATGTACCGCTACCGGTTCGACGAGCCTCGGGCCGAGTTGGGCGCGCAGCGTGGCTTCCGCGTCGGCGGGCGTGAGATCACCGATGTCCACCCCGGCAACCTGAGTGCCGCGTGGTGTCTTCCCGGACGAGGTGAAGATGTCCACTCCGTAGGCAATCGCTGCGACGGCAAAGATGGCGCCGACTGCTATCGCCGGTTTGACCCACTTGCGGGAAGACTGCGAAGCGGGCGCCACCGGTTGTTGCGGCGCCGGGGGTGCAACTACCTCTGGTTCTCGGACAACAGGCTCGTACTGCTGCTGGATGGGTTCGAGTTGCTGGGTGTCGTACTGCTGCACGAACTCGGGACGCGGCGGCTTCGGGGGAACCACCACTGCCGGGGGCTCGAACTGCTCTGTCTGCTCGTCGATGGCTTCTGTCGCCGGAGCCGAGTTGACTACTTCCGTCGGCGGTGCGTCCTCCGCTGGGACGACAGGGATGACGGTGGTGACCTCGTTTGCCGATTCGTCGACTGTCGCTTCCGTGGAATCGCTTGCTTCTTCGTCGACAGGCCTTGGTGCTTCGGCTGGTTCAGGTTCTACTGATTCAGCCTCGACAACAGCCTCAGTGTCCTCAGGGGCCTCGGGTTCCTCGACCGACTGGGGTTCCTCGACCGACTCGGTCTCTTCGACCGCCTGAGGTTCCTCGACCGACTCGAGTTCCTGTTCCGGGAGGGACGAGTCCTCGCTGTTCGTCTTCTCGACGGACGGACCCTCTTCGTCACTCACCTGTTGGCTCCTCGCTGCATCAACCGTCGCTGCGGCGCTCACCGACAACTCAATACAGGATATCCGGACATACGAGAGCCCCGCGCTGCTGCCAGGTCGGGGGTCAGGCAGCAACACGGGGCTGTCATGAATATCGGTAGCTATTCTGCAGCGTTACACGCCTGCGCGAAAAAGTTTGCAAAGAGTTCGGGGATCCGGCCACCCCTCGTGGCCGGATCCCCGATTACGCATCCCCTCGCGACGATCACTGCAGGTGAGCGCAGTTTTCAGTCGCATGGGGAGATTGTGGAGCGGTTACCGCTCGATGATCGCCGTGACACCCTGGCCACCGGCCGCACAGATCGAGATCAGGCCGCGGCCCGAACCCTTCTCCGCGAGCATCTTTGCGAGGGAAGCCACAATACGTCCGCCGGTTGCCGCGAACGGGTGACCTGCAGCCAAGGACGATCCGTTGACATTGAGCTTGCTTCGGTCGATCGATCCCAATGCGCCGTCGAGGCCGAGACGTTCCTTGCAGTACTCGTCCGACTCGAAGGCCTGCAGGGTTGCCAGAACCACCGAAGCGAAGGCTTCGTGGATCTCGTAGTAATCGAAGTCCTGCAAGGTCAGACCGTTGCGGGCCAGCAAACGCGGGATCGCGTACGTGGGAGCCATGAGCAACCCGTCTTTGCCGTGGACGTAGTCGACGGCAGCGGTTTCGGAATCGACGAGGTGCGCCAGAACCGGAAGATTGCGTTCGGCTGCCCACTCGTCGGTGGAGAGGAGCACTGCAGAAGCGCCGTCGGTGAGCGGCGTCGAGTTGCCTGCCGTCATCGTCGCGTCGCCGAGCTTGGTACCGAAGACGGGCTTGAGCGTCGACAGCTTCTCGACGGTCGAACCGGGACGGAGGTTGTCGTCGCGGGTCAGGCCGAGGAACGGGGTGACGAGGTCGTCGAAGAAACCGCGGTCGTAGGCAGCTGCCATGTTCTTGTGGCTGGCAGCGGCAAGTTCGTCCTGGTCCTCGCGCTTGATGCCGAATTCCTTGGCAGTGATCGCAGCGTGGTCACCCATCGACTTGCCGGTGCGAGGCTCGCCGTTGCGCGGAATTTCCAGGCCGAGCATGCCCGCACGGACGTTGCCGAGCAGCTTGATGCGGTCGCCCGTGGACTTCGCGCGATTGAGGGAGAGCAGGAACTCGCGCGCCTGATCGTTGACGCCGATCGGGGCGTCGGACGTGGTGTCCGTGCCGCCGCCGATGCCGGAATCGATGCGGCCGGCCGAAATGGCGTCGCCGACGGCGATGATCGACTGCAGTCCCGTGCCACACGCCTGCTGAAGGTCGTACGCCGACGTGTACGGGCTCAGCGCGCTGCCGAGAACGGACTCGCGAATGAGATTGAAATCACGGCTGTGCTTGAGCACCGCACCGCCGACGACCATGCCGAGCTTCTCGCCCTGCAGATTGAATCGGCTCACCAGACCGTCGAGCGTCGCAGTGAACATGTCCTGGTTGGACGCCTGTGCGTACGCCTTGTCCGAGCGTGCGAACGGAATGCGATTTCCGCCGACGATCGCAACCGGACGGCGCTGACCTGCAGAATTTGCAGCGGCTGCGGCCGGTGCAGTGCGCGGTGCGGCGGGCTTTGCATTTGAACGGGCTTTGCTTGTCACTTGCGTCTCCAAGGATGGTGCGATTACCTGTTGAAGACTATTCTTACTCAGTAGTAAGTTACTTGTCTATCGCCGCATTCTTTCGATTGCCCGGTGAGAGACAACCCGAAACACAACAGAAGGTAGGACCGTGGCAGCCAGCAAGGGAGCTCCCGACCTCTATTCACAGTTCCTCTCGTCCGCCCCCGGCGCATTCATCGCGTCGAAGGCCGGCCTGCCCAGGCCCGAGAACCTGCGTCGATACAAAGCAGGAGAACCCGCACTCGCCGGACCTGTCCTCATCGGCGGCAAGGGTCGACTCGCAGAACCACTTCGCGTACTGCTCTCCGACTACCCGGCGGCTCAGGCACACGACAGCAGCTTCGGTGGACTCGTGTTCGACGCCACCGGAATCACTCAGGTCAGCGAGCTCGAGCAGCTGTTCGAGTTCTTCCAGCCCGTAATCCGCAACCTCGCACCGTCGGCTCGCGTCGTCGTTCTCGGCACGACGCCGGAAGAAACGTCGAGCGTCGACGAGCATGTCGCGCAGCGCGCTCTGGAAGGCTTCACCCGCAGCGTCGGCAAGGAGATCAAGCGCGGCTCCACCGCTCAGCTGGTCTACGTCTCCCCCAAGGCATCCACCGGACTCTCCGGCGTGGAATCGACTCTGCGCTTTCTCCTTTCGGCAAAGTCCGCCTTCGTCGACGGCCAGGTCATCGTCGTCGGCGCTGAAGATTCCGTCGCGCCCGCAAGCTGGGACAAGCCGCTCGAAGGCAAGGTTGCCGTCGTCACCGGCGCAGCCCGCGGTATCGGCGCCACCATCGCCGAGGTCCTGGCCCGCGACGGCGCGCACGTCGTCTGCGCTGACATCCCGGCCGCCGGCGAAGCGCTGTCCGAGACCGCGAACAAGGTCGGCGGCACGTCCCTCGCCCTCGACGTCACGGCAGCCGACGCAGCCGAGGTCCTCGCAGCTCACCTCCTCGAGCGTCACGGTGGAGCGGACATCATCGTCCACAACGCCGGCATCACCCGCGACAAGACCCTCGCCAACATGGACGAGGGCCGTTGGAACATGGTCATGAACGTCAATCTTCTTGCACCGCAGAAGATCACCGAGCACCTCGTCGAGAAGGGCGCTCTCAAGGAAGGCGGCCGCGTCGTCGACGTCTCCTCCATCGCCGGCATCGCGGGCAACCGCGGCCAGACCAACTACGGCACCTCCAAGGCCGGCGTCATCGGCCTCGTACACGCCGAAGCTCCCGTCCTGGCGAAGAAGAACATCACCATCAACGCCGTCGCACCGGGCTTCATCGAGACCGCCATGACCGCAGCCATCCCCTTCGCCACCCGCGAAGCCGGCCGCCGCATGAGCTCGCTCCTGCAGGGCGGCGAGACCGTCGACGTCGCCGAGACCGTCGCATACTTCGCCAGCCCGGCCTCCAATGCCGTTACGGGACAGGTCGTTCGCGTCTGCGGCCAGAGCCTCCTGGGCGCATGATGGCAACAAAGACCGTCGCGCTCACCGAGCAGCCGAAGACCCTCGACATCTACTCCCGCGCGGTACTGGGATTGTTGCCGTGGAACAAGTCCAACTCGCGCTCGGTGCCACAGCAGACCTTCACCCTCACCGGACTGAAGGTCGACACCGACAATCTGGCGGCGTACTGCCGCGTGACCGGACTGCGGTTCGGCGACACTCTGCCGATCACGTACCCCTTCACCTTGGCCTTCCCGACCGTGATGAAGCTGATGGTGTCGAAGGACTTCCCCTTCGCCGCCGTCGGCTCCGTTCACGCCGAGAACGTCATCGAATCACTGCGGCCCATCTCCGTCAGCGAACCGCTTGACCTCTCGGTGCATGCCGAGAACCTGCGTGAGCACCGCAAGGGCCTGCTGATCGACGTGATCACCGAAATTCGGGTGGGACGGGAACTGGTCTGGCGACAGACCTCGAGCTTCCTGAACCAGCAGAAGACCTCCCTGTCCGGCCAGCCCGGTCCGGAGCCCAAGGCTGACGAGGTCCCGCCGATGCCGATGAGCACCATCCGCGTCGACCAGACCACGATCAGCAAGTACGCCGCTGTCTCCGGCGACCGCAATCCGATTCACGTCTCGTCTCTGGGCGCGAAGGCTTTCGGTTTCCCGAAGACCATTGCTCACGGAATGTGGAGTGCCGCGGCAGTTCTGCGGACTGTCGAGGGGTCCGTCGCGGACAAGGTCACCTACAGCGTGCGTTTCGGCAAGCCGATTCTGCTACCGGCGACGCTGAATGCCTACGCTGATCGCACCGACGACGGCTGGGATCTGTCACTGCGCCACCCGAAGAAGGGTTACCCGCACGTCACTGCGACGCTGCGCTGACCTGAGTGTTGTCGGGTTCCCACCCGCCCCAATTGAGCGAACGTACCTTTCGGCGCCTTGGATGCGCTGAAAGGTACGTTCGCTCAGATTGGTTTGAGAGCTATTCGGACTTCTTCTTGCCCGACAGACCGCGCCACGCGAGGGATTCGAGTAGATCCGCTGCGGCATCCACTTCGATTTCCCCACCCGCAACCCGGTCCGCTACCGCCTCACCTGCGCCGACGAGCGCGATGGCGATGATCCCGTAATCGTGCGCGGCATCAGGATCCTTGGTGCTGGACTCGAGCAGATGCGCGGTCAACTCGATCAACCGATCGCGACTGGACTGCACGGTGCCCGCAAAAGCCTGCTGCCCGACGGCCTGACGGTAGAGCACCATCCACGACTTGCGGTTTGCGCCCACGAACCCGAGGAAACCCTCGAGAGCGGCGCGCAATTGTTCACGCGGAGTCAGGTTCGGCGCGCCGGCCGGGGCGAGTGCTTCGAGGAAGCGGAGCCCTTCGCGATGGATGCACGCGGCAAACAACTCTTCCTTCGAGCCGTAGTACAGATACAGCATCGGCTTCGAGATCTCGGCCTTGGCCGCGATGGTATCCATCGAAGTTTCGTGAAATCCCCTGTCGGAGAACACGTCCACAGCCGCGTCGAGCATCTGCTGCTCACGCACTGCGCGTGGCAGTCGCTTGGTACCGCCGGCCATGCTTCCTCCAACCACAGGGTAAATGTCGATCTTACTCTACGGTAAGATTGCGCGTCGAATCCTGACTTCGACTCAGCAGGTCACGGCACCTTTGGCAGCGGCAACTGTGACCACAGCCTGATCGACCCGCGTCTGCGCAAGCTCACCCGACGCGACGGCCTGCTCGAGATGATCGAGAACCCGCGGAACGTCGTCGGTGGTCAGCCACAATGCCTGATCGACTCCAGCCACCAGCGCAGCCTGAACCGCGTCGGCAATATCGTATCGGTCGGTGATCGCCTGCATGCCGCTGAGGTCGTCGGTGAACACCGGGCCGGTGAACGGCGCTGCGCCGTAACCCACTCCGTCGCGAAGCAACGCGACGGCGGCGGGGCTGATGCTGGCAGGGGTACCGGGCTCGGTCAGACCGGGAACCTCGAGGTGACCCATCATGACGCCGACTCCGGTTCCCGACAGTTCACGGAAGGGAATCAGGTCCGACGCGATCAGATCCTGTAGCGGCGGCGTGGTCACCTCACCGCGGTGCGAGTCACCCGACGCGCTGCCGTGCCCCGGAAAGTGCTTGATCACCGGGAAGATTCCGGCGTCGCGCATCCCCTGCGCGTACGCACCGGCGTAGGCAACCACGGTCTGGGGGTCGTCGGAGTACGAGCGGTCCCCGATCACGGAGTCGTCGGGTTGGCTGCTGACGTCGACGTCGGGTGCGTAGTTGACGGTGATCCCGAGATCCTTCAAACCGCGTCCACGCTCGAGTGCCATCTGGTACGTCTGTTCCACTGTCATGGTCTGCGCCGTTTCCCTGGCCGACGGATCGGGCCCGAGGATGTCCGCGACGCGCGAAACCCGTCCACCTTCTTCGTCGATCGTCACCATCAACGGCAACTTCGACGCCGAAGCAACCTGCGGCACTTCGCGATTGGTGAGCATCGACTGATCGGTCCAACTTCCGACGAATATGCCGCCGATCTCCTCGTTCTGCACTATCGACAACGCGTCGTCGGTCCCGGTGACGCCGACGTTGAGCAGCTGGGCAAGTTTCTGACGCAAGGACAGCGAGGCTAGAAGGTCACTACCGCACGACGCGGCGACGGGTGCGGAGCTCGATGCCGCAGGCGTCGACGTGATCTCGGAGGTGGTGCTGGTCGGGGCGCTCGAAACCGGATCGGCGGTCCCGTTTTCGCCCGAGCATCCCGCAACCAACCCTCCGCACAAAGCAATGGTCGTCGCAGCCTTCAGAAACTTGATCCGCATACCTCGACCGTAACGGACCCGGTACCCATACACTCCCTCACGGGCACATCGGGACGGTAGCCTGGAAGAGAACCGATTCCCCCGCTGACGAGGAGGTCGTGATGCCACAAGGTCTGATGCTCATCGCGTACGACGGTTCCGACAACGCCAAGCGTGCAGTCGACTATGCGGGGCGTTTCCTCTCCGCCAATCGTGCTGTTCTCGTCACTGCCTGGGAGCCCATGGTTCGCCAGGCCGCTCGCATGTCCGGCCTGTCCGGGGTGATGCAACCGGAGTGGGTTCCCGACGACGACGTCGAGGACATCGCGTACACCGACGCCAAAGTCACCCTCGCCGAGGGCGTCGCACTGGCCGAGGCCGCAGGCCTGACCGTCGAAGGCAGAAGCGCCGAGTGCCGATCCGCGATCTGGTCTGCAATCTGCGAAACCGCAGACGAATTGGACGTCGACATCATCGTGACCGGCACCCGTGGCACTACGGGTTTGCGGTCGCTACTGCAGAGCAGCGTCGCGGATCATGTTCTGCGTCACAGTCATCGGCCGGTGTTGATCGTCCCTCCGGGGAAGTGACCTTCGCGCATTCCTGATCCGTGGCCGACTAGTGTCGAAAGCACCATGGACGGTTTTGTTCTCTCGCGCCCCGATCACAGCGTGGTCACCCGCGGCGTACGACGCAGCTTCGACAGCTCCGACGCGGCCACCCACGCTCTGTCGGCAGGTACGACAAAGCTGATCGTCGGAGCGCTCCCCTTCGACCCGGCTGCCGCAACGGCGTTGTACGAACCCGCCGAGGCGACGATCGCGTCGCGGCCGTGGCAACCGCGCGATCCCCAGGCCCTGCCCACGACCCGCGTTGACCGGGAGATCCCGTCGTCGTCGGAGCATCTTCGTCGAGTGGAAAAGTTGATCGGACGCCTCCGCAGTGGAGAGATCGACAAGGTTGTCGCGGCTCGCACTGTGGAACTTCGCACGCAGACCCCGATCTCCCCAACCGCGCTCGCCGCACGCATGGCGGCGCTCAATCCCGTCGCCAACACCTTTGCCGTCGACCTCTCTGCTGCGGGAGCCGAATTCGAGGGCCACAGCCTGGTCGGCGCGACGCCCGAAGTATTGGTCAGTCGACGCGGGCGCGTCGTGACGTGTCGCCCGTTGGCCGGGACCACCAAGCGATCCGCCGACGCCGATCAAGACCGCGAGGCAGGCGAAAGCCTTCTGCATTCGACGAAGAATCTGGCCGAGCACGCCTTCGTGACGTCGTGGATCCGCGAGGTCCTGCAACCGATGTGCAGTGATCTGTCGGTGCCGGCAACTCCCGAACTGACCAATACTCACGAGGTCTGGCACTTGGCCAGCCCGATCCGCGGCACGCTGCGAAACGACACCACTGCGCTCGACCTCGCCATCGCGCTGCATCCGACGCCCGCGCTGTGCGGAACACCCACTGACGCGGCACTGAAGGTCATCCGCGAGACCGAGGAACCTCGGCGTTTCTACGGCGGCGCCGTGGGATGGTGCGACGAGGCCGGTGACGGCGATTGGGTGGTTGCCATCCGCTGCGCCGAGATCAGTGCAGACGGCCGCAACGCCTGGGCCAGCGCGGGTGGTGGAATCGTCGCCGAATCGGATCCGCAGGACGAACTCGACGAGACGTCCACGAAACTGCGCACTCTGTTGACCGCGCTTGGCGCCGAAACCCTCGACTGACCAGCACGTCACGAGGGTAATCGTCCGGATTCTCGAGTGCGGGTGATACCTTGACCCGAGCAGTTCGTACGGGCCGGTAAGTCCGTCCGACCGCGAACGACCGACTAACGACCAATTGGGAGATCCGCGATGACGAAGTTCCTTGTCCCCGGTGTGGCCAGCGCTGTCATCGGTGCCGTTCTGGGTGCCGGCGTCATCTTCGGTGTCACGGCCGCCGCGTCGGACAACACTCGTCCCGAGATCGACCGCAGCGGAAACGCAGATTCTTCCGTGCTGAACCAGGTTGAGTACGGCAGCCGCTGAGAGCGCAGGCCTCGCGAGTTCCCGTTCTTCCGCCGACGCAGCGGTGTCTTCGGTAGACACCGCCCCATCGGCAGAGCCCCTGTCGAAGCGGTGGCTGTTCGGCGCCTCCGTCGTAGCGTTTCTTCTCACTTTTCTGCAATCGCCGGGTCTGATCACCGCTGACACCAAGTACGACCTGACGCAGAATCCGTTCGGTTTTCTCGAACGCGCCTCGCATCAGTGGAGTAGTCAGGCCCCGCTCGGCCAGGTTCAAAACCAGGCCTACGGATATTTCTTTCCGCACGGGCCGTTCTTCGCGCTCGGCGAGTTGGCGAACGTTCCGCCGTGGGTCACCCAGCGCATCTGGTGGGCGCTGCTTCTGATCGCGGGTTTCTGGGGCATCATCCGAGTTGCCGAGGCTCTCGGCATCGGCAGCCGTAGTTCGCGCGTGATCGCAGCGGTTGCCTTTGTTCTTTCTCCCCGCGTGCTGACCACGCTCGGTTCGATTTCCTCGGAAACCCTTCCGATGATGTTGGCGCCGTGGGTGTTGTTGCCGGTGGTTTTGGCCTTCGGCCCTGTGCGTGGAAAAGGAGTCCCTGGACTCCCTGACCACTCACGGGGGTTGAGGCGGTTGGCCGCACAATCCGCACTTGCCGTCGCACTCATGGGTTCGATCAACGCCGTCGCCACCGCCGCGGCCTGCCTGGTCGCGATCATCTGGTGGCTCTCGCACAAACCCAACCGAACATGGCTGACGTTCACCGCGTGGTGGGCGCTGTTCGTCGCTCTCGGCACCCTCTGGTGGATCGTGCCGCTACTTCTGCTCGGCAAGATCAGCCCACCGTTTCTCGACTACATCGAGTCCGCCGGTGTCACCACTCAGTGGGCATCGCTCGCCGAGATACTTCGCGGCACGGACAGTTGGACCCCGTTCGTCTCCCCCGAACGCATTGCCGGCGCCGTCCTGGTCACCCAACCCGCAGCAGTCGTCGCCACCGGCCTGGTTGCCGCCGCCGGCCTCGCCGGGCTCTGCATGCGGTCCATGCCTGCTCGCGGCCGGCTGACGCTCATCCTGTTCGTCGGTATCACCGGCCTGGCCGCGGGTTACGTGGGTGAACTCAGCTCGCCGGTGTCGGAGTCTGTGCGCCTGTTCCTCGACTCGGCAGGCGCGCCGCTGCGCAACGTCCACAAGCTCGAGCCGTTGGTCCGTCTGCCGCTGGTGCTCGGACTCGCACACCTGCTGGCCAAAGTGCCGCTGCCGGGATCGGTTCCACTCCCCCGATGGCGCCGCGCGTTCGCCCATCCCGAGCGCGAACCGATGGTCGCACTGACCAGCCTGATCCTCGTTGCCCTCACCCTCTCGACCGCCTTGGCCTGGACGGGAAAGCTCGCTCCCCGCGGTGCGTATCCGGACGTCCCCTCGTACTGGAACGAGGCGGCGCAGTGGCTCGAGGACAACACCTCCCCCGGGTCGGAAGCCGAACGTGCCCTCGTCGTCCCGGGAGCGCCCTTCGGCAGCCAAGTCTGGGGTCTGACGCGCGACGAACCGCTTCAGGCGTTGGCGAGTACGCCGTGGGCGGTGCGTGACTCGGTCCCGCTGACCCCTCCCGGCGCCATCCGAGCGCTCGATTCGGTGCAACGTCTCATCGCCGACGGACGTCCGTCGGACGGCCTCGCACAGACCTTGCTGGGGCAGGGCATCCACTACCTGGTGATGCGCAACGACCTCGACGGCGAAACGTCGCGCTCGGCCAGGCCGATACTCGTGCACCAGGCGGTCGAAGGCTCGCCGGGGATCAAGCGAGTCGCCCACTTCGGTGAAGACGACAGCCCCGAACCGATCGAAGGGCTGGTCGCGGACAGCGATCTGCGTCCCGGTTACCCAGCCATCGAGATCTTCGAGGTCACCCCGCCCGACGGCACCCCGGCGGTCAGCGGCCCGTACTCCGTCGACCTGAACCAGGTTCCGCGTGTACAAGGTGGGCCGGAATCGTCTGTGCGACTTCACGAAAGCGGGCTGGTTCCAGGGACCGGGCCGATGATTCTTGCCGCCGACGCCGAAGCTGCGGGACTGCCCGTCGATTCGGTCACCGTCACCGACACACCGCGCGATCGAGAAACCGATTTCGGTCAGGTCGACAACCACAGTTCCGCCCTGCGCACCCCCGACGACGCTCGTCGTACCTACAATCTGGTGCCCGACTACCCGGTTGCGAACACGCCTCTCGTGGAAGGCCGTTGGAGCGGAGCTTCGATCACCGTCTCCAGCGCCGCCTCGGATGCCACCCAGCTGGGCGGCACTTCACCGTCGAGCAGTCCCGCGTCGACGGTCGACGGCGATCCGGCCACCGGCTGGTTCAGCAACGGCATCGAACGAGCCCTGGGCCAGTGGTTGCAGATCGACTTCGACACACCGATTTCCAGCGGGTTGCTTCATCTGACCACCAGTGCCGCGGCAATCGGCGCTCCCGTCAAATGGCTCGAGGTCTCGACACCGAACGGCAGCACAGCGGTGAAGGTGGAGCGTCCCGGTGAGCCCATCACCGTCTCGATCCCGGGCGGCACCACTCCGTGGGTACGCATCACAGCGACTCACACCGAAAACGGATCGCCTGGAACACAGTTCGGCATCAGCGAACTCTCCGTCGAGGACTTCTCCGATCGCAGCGCACCGAAGACCGTACCGATCCGTTTCGACACGGTCCTGCCGAATACGCCGACGGGCGCATCCGTGAACGCCTGGAACCTGAGCCAGGAGTTCCCCGGCCGCAACGCCTGCGCCGACTCGACCGACCGCGTGCGGTGCAGCAATGCATTCATGGCGATACCCGAAGAGCCGAGCCGTTTCCAACGCACACTCACGGTGCCCGAAAACACAGTCGTTACACCGACACTGACTGTCCGAGCGCGTCAAGGCAACGCCCTCGAAGATCTGCTTTCCGTCCCAGGCCGAATCACGGCTTCGGGTTCGAGCGACATCGGCGACACACGCGGATCTGCCTTCGCTGCCACCGACGGCGACGCACGCACCACGTGGTCGGCGCCGCAGAGCACCACCGAACCCGGCGGCCCGAAACCGACGCTGACTCTCAATCTTCCCGAGCCCACCCTGGTCACCGGCCTGGACATCACGCGGGGACTCGGCACTCTGCCGTCGCTGCCGACCAGTGTCGCGGTGAACCTCGGCAACGGGCCGCAGGTTCGAGAGCTGCCCGAACCCTCGAACGACACGCCTCGAACCAGTCGAGTTACCCTCTCCCCCTTCGTCACCGACAAGATCGTCCTGAGCATCACCGATTGGGAACCGGTCCTCGATCAGACGGCGCTCGGCTTCGCCCAGGCGCAGCCCACCGGCCTCGCCGAGGTCGGCGTCATCGGTGCCGACGGAACCGCGATCGCCGGTTCGGGAGTGCAGGGCTCGGACTCATTCGACAACCGCACCGTCACCTGTGGCGATGGCCCGACCATTTCGGTTGCCGGACAGCAATTCCCCACCTCGATCACGGCGACGGCGACGCAACTCCGGACCGGCGCACCCGTCGAGGCACGTGTGTGCGGTCTGGACGCGTCGGCGACGTTGCCGGCGGGCCAGCCCGAAGTGGTCGTCGAACCAGGCCCCGCATTCTCGGTCGACAATCTCGACCTGACGGCGGTCGGTCGTTCAGCCGCGCAGCGGAATACACCGCTCGAATCGACCGCGTGGACGGCGAATCACCGCGAACTCACCGTCACGAACTCGTCCGCCGATCAGCTGATCGTCAATCCCGAGAGCACCAGCATCGGTTGGATCGCCACGGCGCCGGACGGTTCCGAGCTGACGCCGGTGGTCGTGAACGGTTGGCAGCAGGGCTGGATCGTGCCGGCAGGCACCGCGGGAACCGTCACCATCGACTTCCCCGGCGACCGTTGGTACCGCCTCGGCATATTCGGCGGGCTCGTGTTGCTGATCCCGCTGCTGTTCGCGGCTCTTGTCCCCACTCGCCGAGAGCCCAAGTCCCTCACACCACCCCGTCCGTGGCGCAGCGTCGCGGCAGGATGGGTCGGCGTGCTCGCGGCGGCCACCGTCATCGGCGGCGGAGTGGGAGCGGCGATCGCAGTTGTGTGCTCGATCCTCGGACTTGCCGCGCTGCGAATCTTCGGCCCCGCTCGGACCGCACGCATTCTGGTCGGCACTGCCGGCGTAGCCGCGATGATCGGCATCACGCTGCTCTCGACCGGACCGTGGCGGGCACCGGGCGGCTATGTGGGCGATTCGTTCGCGATTCAGTTCTCGATGTTGGTGGCCTTGGTCGTGACCGGGTTGGCCGCGTTGCCCTTTGCCGGTTCACCGATATGGCGGCGCTTCTCCCAGCGCGTGACCGCGACGCGCGCCGGTTCCTCCACCAAGGCGTAACTGGCCGAGGCCACAGCGACGCTCAGGACGACCGTCAGGGCCAGGACGTAGAAGAAGCTGCCCGAGAACGGAACTATGCCGAACACGGGGAACACAGCGTTCAGTACGGCCAGGTGCCAGATGAACAGCCCGTAGGACCAGCGTCCGATTGCCAACGCCAGCGGGCTCGCCAGGAATCGATGCTGCGATTGATCGCGCAACACCAATGGCGCGATCAACGAAAAACTGATGATCGCGCCGAGTGCAATCTTGATCGCGTACTGCCACGGCTCCGGCCGCACCAGACCTTCGGGCCCGGCCAGATCGGTGCACGAGAGAACGAAGGCCACAAACGCAACAAAAGTCAGGAGCACCCGCCGGTGCGCGAGGCGATGCATCCACGTCGACGGGCCCACGGCCAGCTCGGCCAGCACCATGCCTGCGCCGAACCACGGCAGGTAGCCCGGCAGCCAGTTGTCGTGGTGAATGGCGTCCGGAGTCGGGATCGGAATGAAAGCCCACGTCAGCGCCAACACCGACACCCCGAGCAGAAGCGGTAGCCGGAACCGGGCCGAGCTTTCGCGTAGTCGCACCATCAGATACGCGAACAGCGGCAGCAGAACATAGAACGCCACCTCGACCGACAGGCTCCACATCTGCGTGAGGCCCTCGGTGAGTGTCAACGGCACGAACACCTGCGCCAACCCGAGATTCGCCAGCCATACCTGGTAGCCCCCGCCGGCTCCGGGCAGGAACAGCAGGATCAGCACCACCGCCACCCAGTACGCCGGCAGGATTCGCGTTGCACGCGAGATCCAATATCGGACCGTCGGCTGCGGTTGCCCGATTCCGCGGGCCTTTGCCGCGTGGGGGCGCCACAGGAGAAATCCGGACAAGGCAAAGAACACCGCTACGGCGAGATCGAGTCGTCCGAACGCGCGCCCGATCGCGCCGGACTGCGCTTCACCGGTTTGGAACGCGACATGGGTGACGAGGACACCGAGCGCCGCCAATCCACGCATACCGTCCAAAGCCGGAACGAAGCCCCGAGCCTGTGGCGGGACCGTCTGAGGGGAATTCGTGGAACTGATCATCACGGATAAGTGTGCACCCCAGGCCGATTGAGGGAAACCACCAGGGACTCACAACAAAATGCCTGGCCAATTCATGCCCTCATGCGACAAACCGGGCCGGTGGACTGTTAGTGTTCTGCCACACATGGTGTCCATCGGGGGCCCCATGCGATCTGCGCAGCTCATATTGTGCCGGTTGGGGAACCTCGAAAGACTTAACGGGTTAGGAGTCACAGCATGGCGGAACGCTCAGGGCCGAGCCGGATACTTCCTTGCATTCTGGTGGGCCTCGGTGCCTTCCTTTTGGCCATCGCCATCCTCATTCCTACCTACACGGTAGGCAAGCTGGAGAAGACGCCACTCGACCTCGAGGTGACCACTGTCGCCACAGGCACCGGTAGCGTCCTCAACTCGGCGGCCCTCCTCGGCGGAAAGGCACAGGTCGACACCAACGTGCCGATCGTCGCTCAGCGCTACGTCACCACGCAGGACCCGTCCGACGCCGACATCATCACCGTCGAAGCCGGCCAGACCGTCCGTCGTACCGACAAGCAGGGTGACACCGGACTGCTGACCGCAACCCTGGACCGCGTCACGCTCGATCGCGTCAGCTCGATGCCGACCAACGATCCGGTCGGAACCGTCCAGACGTCCAGCGACCAGCCCGCCGAAGAAGTTTCCCGCGACGGTCTGCAGTACAAGTTCCCGTTCAACACGGAACAGAAGAGCTACCCCTACTTCGACCTGAACGCTCGCGCCACGAAGGACATCGACTTCGTCGAAGAGACCGAGATCAACGGGCTGAAGGTGTACCACTTCCAGCAGACGATCGATCCCGTCGACCTGTCGAAGGTCGTCAACTCCCCCACCAACAAGCTGAGCCTGCCCGCCGACACCTGGGGCGTTCCCGGTGGCGCTACTCCGATCACGATGACGCGTTGGTACACCAACGTCCGTGACCTGTGGGTCGAGCCCAAGACCGGCGTCGTCGTCAAGGGCCAGGAGCAGTTGCACCAGTACTACGGACGCAACAAGGACTCGGTCGACGTCGAGGTTCTCAAGGTCACGCTGCCCTTCGACGAAGCAACCATCGAGTACCAGGTCCAGCAGGCACGTGACGGCATGGACAAGCTCTCGCTGTTCGGCCGCACAGTCCCGATCGTGGCAGGTGTGCTCGGCGTCATCGCGCTGATCGCCGGTATCTTCCTCGGCATTCGCGGCGGCAAGGGCGGAACTCCGGCCCGCGCTGCGCACGGCGGAACGAACCAGAATCCCAGCGGCCAGGGCTCGCCCGAGCCGGCTCCGGGTGAGCACGACTGGACCTCGGACGACACTCAGGTGATTCCGCGTCCGGATCTGCGCAAGGACTGATTCAGACAGTAAGCAGAGCGCCCCTTCCACACGGAAGGGGCGCTCTGCTGCGTTTCGGGGCTTTGTTGCCGGATCGGCGTACGGATTGGCGCAACGGGTCGTTCCCTCCGCGTGGTTGCGGGCTTAGCGTTTTCTGGAAGTCCAGACCACCCCGAACACGAGGAGCCACATGCCCGCATCAACAGTTCTGGGTTCGCACATCTGTGTCAGCGATCTGACGCGACGGAGGTTTGTTGTCGGCACGGCTGCATTCTCCGGGCTGTTCGCCGCCGGTTGCGCGACGTCCGCCGGTACCGAGGGCGATTCGGCCGGGATGCGCACGGTCACGACCTCGCTCGGAACCTACGACATTCCGGTCACCCCGAAGCGCGTCGTCGCCATCGACTCCAGACTCGACCTCGAACCAGCCGTTGCGATGGGCCTGCCGGTCATCGCGTACAGCTTCGACGCCGCCGAGCCGTGGGTTCCGGCCGATCCCACGGCACAGGTGTTCGAGGCACCGGTCAACGTCGAGGCAATTCTCGCGCTGGAACCGGACCTGATCATCTGCACCGACATCGGTGAGGCCTCCGACATGTGGCCGCTACAGCAGTTGAGCCAGACAGCGCCTGTGCTTCCGATGGACTTCACGCGCCCGTGGCGCGAGAACATCGATCAGCTGGCGAGTTGGCTGAATCGCACCGAGAACCCCGACGTCCGTCAGGTCATCGGAGCGTACGAGGACAAGGCAGCCGGATTGAAGGAACGCCACGCCCCGAGCTTGGCGAGCAAGCAGATCGTGCTGCTGAACTACGTGAATCAGAAGGTCAACGGCGTCAACCGCAAGGGCATCTCCACACAGGTGGCCGAAGACCTCGGCGTCCAGCTCCAGTGGCCGGTCGAGGGACAGAAGGAGATCTCTACCGAAAACCTCGTGACTGCCCTCGACTCGGCCGACGGAATGATCGTCACCACCCCGCCCGGCGTGGATCCCGTCAGCGACGACCGCGCGATGTGGAACCGTATCCGCGCAGTACAAGGCGACAACGTCGTCTACACGGGTGGGAACATCAACTACGGATCCGTCTACACCGCGATGCGTACGCTCGACTACTTCGACGATTTGTTCACGCGTCTGGAGAACTGACGCCGGTGTGAGGTGCCGGCCGGGCGCGGTCGGCACTTCGCACTGCGGCGACGGACACCGCCAACGCCGTCGTCGACGCAACCACCACGGCGACGCCGATCAACTCTCCCGGCGTCTTCGCCCACACCAGCATCACCGTCGCCTCCACGGCCAGTCCTGCCCACGCCAAAAGGGCCACTCGCGTGCGTTCTGACGCGATTGCGGACAGCAAAGCACCCTGGAGTACCGCCAACGCTGCACCGTGCAGAGCGAAGGCCCACAGCATCGGAGCCACGGCGGCGTACGCGTCGCCCACGAGCATCGGCACCAGCGGGCCGGCAGCCGCGGCCCCCAGAACCAGGACGGCGCCGATACCGACGAGCACCGCCAACGCCGAGCGAACCGCCTGCGCCGAGTGCGCCGGGTTCGCCATCTTCGGGTACAGCACGACGCCCACTGCCTGTGGCAGCCAGAACGCCACCTTCGTCGCGACGGCGCCGAGTGCGTAGACACCGGCGTCGTATTCGCTGAGAACGACACGGACGATCAGCAGGTCCAGCGAAGACAACGCGATCAGCGCGAGCTGAACCTGAGACGCCGCGAGCACGGAGACGACGCCGATACGCACCGGACGGTCCTCGCTCACCGAGACGGTTCGGTCGACCACTCGAACTATCGCCACCAGCAACGCAGTTCCGGCCGCGCCCGCGACCAATGCCGCGCCTGCTCCGCCGCCGAAAGCCAGAACGATCACTGCCGGAAGGACTTTCATCACCCCGGCCCCGGCCAGTACGGCGCTGAGAGTGCCGAATCGACCGTGTCCTTGCAACAACCCCTGCTCCGTGGCCAGCAGAACCAACATGGGCGCAGTCACCAATGCCGAGAACGACGCCACGATTCCGGTGTCGAGCAGCCACGCCATCGCCGGAGTGAGCGCCACCGCGAGGACGGCGACGATCGCGGTGCATCGATACCCCAACGACCGCAACGCATCTGTGCTCTTGCCACGCACCGCCTCGCGGGCGACCACCGTCTGCAACGCCAAAGCCGGAACCGCAAGTACCAACTGGGCGGCAAGCAGACTCGCGAACTCTCCGTAGCCGACCGGACCCAACCATCGGCTGGCCAACCATGCCAACAGGTACGACGCGACATTGGCCGTCATCGATCCCACCAAAACCATGCCGACCCCGGCCGCGGCGGCGCGATCGAGTGGTTGGCGAGGCATGGCAGTAATGATGCACCACGTATCGTGCGCGTCATGACAGTGCAAGCCGGATACCGCCGTTACCTGCCTGCGGCGTACAGCCTGGCGCTGGCACTGTTGATCCTCGGACCGCTGCTCGGCCCCGGCTACCTCCTGCTGCGCGACGCCGTCAGCACGCCGCGCTCGTACTTGACCGACTCCGCCCTCGGACTCACCGACGCCGCAGCCCGCGCCGTTCCCCAGGACGCGCTGATCGCAGCGTTGAGCACCGTGATCGACGGCGGACTGGTGGTCAAGTTCATCCTGCTCGTGGCGCTCTGGCTCGCCGGTTGGGGTGCGGCGCGCATGGTCGCCGTCCTGCTGCCGACGGCCGGTCTCGGTCCACAACTGGTCGCGTCGACGGTGATGCTCTGGAACCCCTACGTGGCCGAGCGCCTGTTGCAAGGACATTGGAGCCTGCTGACCGGTTATGCCGCACTGCCGTGGATCGTGTGTGCCGGAATCGGAGTTCGCCGAGCCACGCCCGGGTCCTGGTGGGCGTTGGCCGCGTCACTGGCATTCGCGGGCCTGACACCTACCGGCGCTCTACTCGCTCTGACGGCCGCACTGGTGGTAGTTGCCACCCCCGGAGGCCGAACCTCGGCCATGCGGCGTGTCTGCGGCGCTATCGGGCTGTTCCTCGTCGCCGCCTCGCCGTGGTTGGTCGCCACCTTCGTATCCGGAGCAGCAGGCGACGGTTCCGATCCGGCGGGAGTCGCCGCCTTTGCCGCCCGAGCAGAACCGGGACTCGCGACGCTCGGCAGCCTCGCCGGTCTCGGCGGTATCTGGAACTCGGCAGCGGTACCGTCCACGCGCACAACACTCTTCGCATTGGTGGGAACAGTTCTTCTGCTTGTCGTGGTGTTCGCCGGTATGCCCGCTCTGTGGCGCCGACGCCGGAATCCTGTTGTCAGTGGACTCGGACTGCTGGCCCTGTTCGCGGTGCTGGGTCCGACCATGGGCGCTACCCCGTGGGGTCTCGACGCCGGCCGATGGTCGGTCGAGGTGTTCACCGGCGCCGGTCTACTGCGTGACGCGCAGAAGTGGGTCGCGCTGGCCGTCCCGTTCTACGCACTTGCTGCGGCCGCCGCGGTGATGTGGGCAGGCAATCGGTTCTCCCTCCCCCGCCCGGCATTCTCGGTCGCCGCCGTCGTGGTGACGATCGTGGCACTGCCGGATCTGGTGTGGGGTGTCGGCGGCGCGTTGAAGCCCGTGCACTACCCCGGGTCCTGGACCGTGGTGACCGAGCAACTGCGAGACGAAACCGGTGACGTTGCAGTGCTTCCCGCCGGAATGTTCCGCGCGTTCCCCTACAGCGGTGATGCGCCGGTACTCGACCCTGCACCACGCTTCCTGCCCCTCGACGTTCTGCAGACCGGCCAACTGGTGGTTGCCGGTGGCGCTGTCGGCGGCGAGGGGACTCGGGCAACTCGGGTCGAGGACCTACTGCTGGCCGGCGGAAGTCCTACGCAGTTGGCCGATCTCGGAGTCGGATGGGTACTGATCGAGCGCGGGACACCAGGTCAACTCGGCAACTCGGCAACCACGCTCGACGGCTTGGAACAGGTCTTCGCCGACAACGATCTCGCGCTATTCCGAGTACCGGGAGACATTGCCACGCAGGAAGCCTCGACCAGTGCCCGAACTGCCGTCGTAGTTGCGCATCTCGCGTGGGTCCTGATGGGTGCGATCGCGCTGATCTCAGTCGGACTGAACCAGAACCGAATTCGACTCGCGCGGCGCGGCCAGTCCTGAGACCCACCGACCGTCCTTGTGCGCGGTCAGCACCTCGAGCACTCCGGTGCCGGTCTGTTCCCAGGAGAACTCACCGGACCACACGCGAGCTTTCTCACCGAGCACCATGCGAAGTTCGTGGTCGCGGAGCAGAGTGCCGGCAGCCTGCGTCAGATCGGCGATGTCGCCCTCGCCGGCGTTCTCGCCCCCGACCAGAAGGCCCGTCACTCCGTCGACGATCGAGTCGGTCAGACCCTTCGAACTGCGGTAACCGATCGTCGGAACACCGTGCTGCGCAGCCTCGATGACCGCCAGGCCCCACCCTTCCTTCCGCGAAGGCATGAGGTGGATCCACGATTGCGCCAGCAGTTCGTGTTTGCGAGCCTCGTCGACGTGGCCGTAGAACGAGACGGCGTCACCGATCCCCAACTCGGCGGCTCGATCGCGCAGGTTCTGCTCCCACCAACCACCACCGATGACGTCGAGATGGATGTCCGGAAGCGTAGGCCGCAGGGCTGCGACCGCTTCGAGTGCGTCCTCGATCTGCTTGTGCGGCACCAGCCGTGAGAGAACCGAGATGGTGGGACGCTCGGCCCTGGTGATCGATCCGCCCGCGTCGACGCCGACGGGGAGCCGATCGGCACCGTTACGCACCACGGCAATTCGTTCGCGCTCGACACCGAGGTCCACCAATTCTTCCGCTGAGGGAAGCGACACCGTCAGATACTGACTACGTCGATGGGTGCGCGGTGACAATCGCGATTCGACCCACCAGCCGATCCGGCCGACGAGCTTGCCTGCCACCGGCCACTGTTCGCGATGGCAGTGATGGACCAGAAGCGTGACCGGTGCACCCGCCACGGCCTTCGAGAAGAAGGGGATGCCGTTCTGGGTGTCGATCACCGCGTCGGGGCGGATGCCCTTGAGCGATCCGAAACCCAGACGTCCGGCGGCAATGGCGGCCAGAGCGCGGGGGTACACGCTGAAACGTCCACCGGCCCGGCTGATCGTGATGCCGTCTCGAACCTCCGACGCGGGCGCCCCGGGATACGACGCCGTCCGCAGCGTCACCTTGATACCGCGCTCGGCCAACTGGGATCCGACCTGCTCGAGGTAACGCTCGCTTCCACCGCCCTGGGGATGCCCGGTATCGCGCCAGCAGAGCAACAGAACCTCGCGCACGTGCGTTACTCCCTGAGTTGGTCGGTGGCCACCCCGGTTCGGGCGATCCTGCGGGATGCCCCGCCTGACCGGCCGGTAACCCTGCCGAACACCCTAACTGTTCGAGCGTCCGTATTGCCGCGCTCCTGACGGTGTTCGTGGACCGGGCGACCCAGTGGCTAAAGTTGCTACCCGTGACCAAGCCCGCAGTGACCCGCATTTTCGGCCGACGGGCAACCCTGAAACGCTCGTTCGGCCTGCTCAGCGACTTCCGCCACGAGCAGTCCGCGCCCGACATCTTCTACGGCGCGCTTGCGCGCGACTCCGTCGAATTGATCTCGGACCTGCACGAAGGTCACACCGGACGATCCCTCGACGGTCTCACTGTCCTCGACGTCGGCGGCGGTCCGGGCTATTTCGCGGAGGTCTTTCAAGCCGCAGGTGCCCGCTACATTCCCGTCGAACCCGATCCGTCGGAGATGCATGCTGCGGGTCTGACCGTGGGCGGCGCGGTGCGTGGATCCGGTTTGGCACTGCCGTTCCTGGACTCGTCCGTGGACATCTGCTTCTCCTCCAACGTGGCCGAACACGTCAGCGAGCCCTGGCTGATGGCCGAGGAAATGCTGCGCGTGACCAAGCCCGGCGGCTTGATGGTTCTCTCGTACACCCTGTGGTGGGGTCCGTTCGGCGGCCACGAAACCGGACCGTGGCACGCGCTGGGTGGCGAGTACGCAGCCAAGCGGTACCTACGCAAGACCGGACGCGAACCGAAGAACAGATTCGGGGTGTCGTTGTTCAAAGTCGGCGCCACGGACGGCTTACGCTGGGCCCGTGGAACCAGCCAGGGCACGTTGCTCGCCGCGATCCCGCGCTACCACCCGTCGTGGGCGTGGTGGATGGTCCGAGTCCCCGGTCTGCGGGAGTTCCTGGTGAGCAACCTCGTCGTGGTTCTCGAAAAGCGATAGCGACATGCGCCTCGCAGTCGACATCGGTGGTACCAAGATGGCTGCCGGGGTCGTGTCCGAGGACGGCCGCGTTCCCGTATTCGACAGCGTTCCGACGCCGCAGACCGACCCGTGGGGATCCTGTGCGGCGCTGCTCGAACGAGTCGCAGACGGCCGAGAGGTCGACGGTGTCGGCATCGCGTGCGCCGGGCCGGTGGACACCGTCGCCGGCGTCGTCGCTCCCATCAACATCACCGAGTGGGCACAAGGATTCGAGCTCGTAGCGGGCGTCCGCAGCCTCTTTCCCGACGCCGGAACCGCCCTCGCAATGGACGGAGCCGCAGCGGCATTGGCGGAGTTCCACCACGGCGCCGGACGCGGCACCCCGAACCTCCTGAGCCTGGTCGTCTCGACGGGAATCGGCGGAGGAATCGTTCTCGGCGGTGAGATTGCTCGGGGTCGCACGGGGAACGCCGGTCACATCGGCCACATCGTCGTTCCAGGATCTGCCGAACCGTGCAGCTGCGGGGGCGTCGGCTGCCTCGAGACGGTGGCAAGTGGACCGTCCGCGGTGCGATGGGCTCGTAGCCAGGGCTGGTCGGGGAACACCGGCCGTGAACTAGCCGAGGGTGCACGCAGCGGCGACGCGATCGCCGTGGACGCG
The DNA here is from genome assembly GCF_058793255.1 of Rhodococcus sp. MPR-R1B. Taxonomy (NCBI): domain Bacteria; kingdom Bacillati; phylum Actinomycetota; class Actinomycetes; order Mycobacteriales; family Nocardiaceae; genus Rhodococcus; species Rhodococcus sp. MPR-R1B. The sequence continues at coordinate 255,130 of NZ_JBXAFO010000005.1, read as the reverse complement.
CTTCATCGTGCAGGCACGGCGCTCGGTGGTGCCATCGCCTCGGCGGCTGCCCTCCTGGACGTGGACCTCGCGGTGATCGGCGGCGGTTTCGCCCAGTCGGGTACACCGCTGTGGGAACCGATGCTCGACGCGGCTGCCCGACATGCCCGTTTGTCGTTCATCGCCGGGCTCCGGATCGTTCCCGCCGAGCTGGGTGGCGCCGGAACTCTGACCGGTGCGGGCTTGCTCGCGCTCACCGCCGTTATCTGACACGCGTTCTTCCCCGATAAATCCGCAGGGAGTCCCACTAAACGGGTGCCACCTGTTCCCAATTTCTGTAACGTGTTTTAGTGTTCTGACTCACACCGTTACGGGCATTGCACGTGACGCCTACGGGAAGGAGGTGACCGTGAGCCCAGACGCTTCCTCATCTGACGTTGCCTCGACTGCTTCTTCGACCGATGAAACCGAGCATCACGCCCAGGTCGCCCGACCAAGCGATTCCCTCCGCGACACCGAAGACCTCCGTGAGCGCCTGGAACGGTGGATGGCCGGCAAGGTGCCGAGTGGATCCACTGTGACCGTCGCCGACGTCACCTTGCCCGCAGCCAACGGCATGTCCAGCGAAACCATCCTCTTCGACGCCACCTGGGACGGCGAACATCATCCCTTGGTCGCTCGGGTGGCGCCGACGGAATCGACCATGCCGGTCTTTCCTGCCTACGACCTCGAATCCCAGTTCCGCACCATGGCTCAGGTGCGCGAGCACTCGGCAGTGCCCGTACCCGCGGTGTACTGGTCGGAATCCGACCCGGACGCGTTGGGTGCGCCGTTCTTCGTGATGGAACGCATCTCCGGCGACGTGCCACCGGACGTCATGCCGTACAACTTCGGATCGTGGGTCACCGAAGCGTCACCCGAGCAGCGAAAGACCCTGCAGCGCAGCTCGGTCGACGTCCTGGCTCAGTTGCATGCCATCGACAAACCTGGTGAGCGTTTCGACTTCCTCCGACTCCCGAATTCGGGAACGACTGCACGAGAAGCATTCACGGCGCACATCGCCGAGCAGCGCGCGTACTACGAGTGGGTGGTCTCCGACGGGATCAGATCACCGCTCATCGAACGTGCCCTCGACTGGATCGAGGAGAACAATCCCGCGGACGATTCGCCGGCAGTGCTCTGTTGGGGCGACTCGCGCATCGGCAACGTCATGTACCAGGACTTCGCGCCGGTAGCCGTACTGGACTGGGAAATGGCAACTCTCGGCCCGCGGGAGATGGATCTGGGCTGGATGGCATTCCTGCACAGGTTCTTCGAGGACATCGCCGGACTGGCGAACCTACCCGGTCTTCCCGACTTCCTTCGACTGCCGGATCTCGCGCAGACCTACGCCGAGATCACCGGCCACACCCCACACGATCTGGAGTTCTACGTTACCTATGCCGCACTGCGTCAGGCGGTCATCATGTGGCGAATCCAGGCTCGCGCCATAGCTTTCGGCCAGTCACAGCGACCCGAAGACCCCGACGACATGATCATGCACCGCGCTTCGCTCGCCGCGATGCTCGACGGTACCTACTGGGAGAGGTTGGCCTGACATGCTCTCACCGATGGACGACTATCCCGTTCACCAGATCGCCGAACCGATCCGTCACGTAGCCACCTCGGATCGAAACTTCTACGACCGCTACTACTTCAACTGCTACCCCACCGAATCCCCCGACGTGTTCCTCATCGTCGGACTCGGCCAGTACCCCAACCTCGGCGTCATGGACGCCTTCGCGGTACTGCGCCGCGGTGACGACCACATCGTTGCTCGTATGTCGAAGGCTCTGGGCGCCGACCGCACCGACACCACCGTCGGGCCTTTGCGCATCGAAGTGCTCGAAGGGCTGCAGAAGCTCCGCGTCGTCCTCGAACCGGGCAGCGAATACGATCTCTCCTTCGACATCACCTTCGATGCCACCATCCCCGCGGCGCTCGAGCCCAAGCACTTTCGCCGTCAACTCGAACGAGTCACGTTCGACACCTCACGCTTCCTGCAGACCGGCACGTGGACCGGATCGCTCACCGTCGACGGGGAGGACTTCGCGATCGACCCGAAGACGTGGCGAGGTAACCGCGACCGCTCGTGGGGTGTGCGTCCGGTCGGTGAAGCCGAACCGCAAGGCAGACGCGCCGTCGACGGAATCCAGAACTTCTTCTGGATCTACGCGGTCATGCAGTTCGACGAGTTCACGATCTCGGTGATCATGCAGGAAGACGAGCAAGGCAGGCGCATCGTCGAAGAAGCCATGCGAGTGTGGCCGGACGAAGCCAGGGACAACGAATGGCTCGGCCGACCCGAACACGAACTGACGTTCTGCCCCGACACCCGCGACGTCACCGGAGCGACCATCACCTTCCACCGGCCAGGCGGTGAAGTCCTCACCGTCGCCTGCGAACTGCTGCTGGCCAACTACATCGGAATCGGCACCGGCTACGGGCTCGAACAGGACTGGCGTCACGGAATGTGGCAGGGCGAACTCGTCGTACAAGGGCTCCGCCACAAGGTCCACGAGATCGAACCGTTCCAACGCATGTTCTCCCCCGTCGACAACCTCGCGTCCTTCACGCTCACCGAAGGCACGAACACCAACACCGGCACCGGTCTTTTCGAGGTAGCCGCCATCGGACCGCACGAGAAATACGGATTCACCAGTTTCACCGACACCGCACAGGCAGACGACGCGTATGCCCTCGCGGCGACCGACAACACCGAGGAATGAATTGATGACTGACTACGACAAGCTCTACATCGGTGGAGCATGGGTGGCCCCGGCCACCGACCAGGTACTCGAAGTGTTCTCTCCCGCAACGGAGGAGCGCGTCGGCAGCTGTCCCATCGCAGCACCGGCAGACATCGACGCGGCCGTGTCCGCAGCCCGCGCGGCGTTCGAGGGACCGTGGTCACGCACCACCCCCGCCGAGCGCGGCGCGATCCTCGCCAAGGCCGCCAAGCTGATCGAAGAGCGCAGCGCGGAGATCAACCAGCTCATCTCCAACGAGATGGGCCAGCCGCCCGCCATGGTCGGCATGATGCAGCAGACCCCGTCGATGGCGACGCTGGGCTACTACGCCGAGCTGGCCGACAAGTTCGCGTGGGAAGAGAAGCGCACCGGCGCATTCGGGCAGACCAAGGTGACCCGTGAGCCCGTCGGCGTCGTCGCCGCCGTGCTGGCCTGGAACGTCCCGCTGTTCCTGGCGATCAACAAGCTGGCCCCCGCACTGCTCGCCGGCTGCACCGTACTGCTCAAGCCCGCACCCGAATCCCCTCTCTCCGTCCACGTGATCGCCGAGATCTTCACCGAGGCAGGTGTTCCCGAAGGCGTCATCTCCGTGCTCCCCGGCGGAGCCGAGACCGGCGAATATCTGGTCTCTCATGCGGGCATCGACAAGATCACGTTCACCGGATCCAGTGCCGTCGGCCGCAAGATCGGTGCCATCGCCGCACAGAACCTCAAGCGCTGCTCCCTCGAACTGGGTGGCAAGTCCGCCGCGATCATCCTCGAGGACGCCGACATCGCCGCCGGAATGCCGATGCTCGTCATGTCCGGCCTGATGAACACCGGTCAGGCCTGTGTCGCTCAGACCCGAATCCTCGCTCCCCGTTCGCGTTACGACGAGGTCATCGAGGGAATGAAGACCGCCGCAGGCTTCATGACCGTCGGCGATCCGTCCGATCCCGCAGCACAACTCGGCCCGCTGATCTCCGAGAAGCAGCGCGAGCGCGTCGAGGGTTACATCGCCAAGGGTAAGGAAGAAGGCGCGCGCGTCGTACTCGGTGGTGGACGCCCCGCCGGCCTGGACAAGGGCTGGTACGTCGAGCCGACCATCTTCGCCGACGTGGACAACTCGATGACCATCGCACGCGAGGAGATCTTCGGACCCGTTCTCTCGGTGATTCCGTACGACTCCGAGGACGAGGCCATCAAGATCGCCAACGATTCGGATTACGGCCTCGCCGGATCGGTGTGGACCACCGACATCGATCACGGACTCGAAGTTGCTGCGCAGATCCGCACGGGTACCTACGCGATCAACTGGTACGCCTTCGATCCCGGATCGCCGTTCGGTGGTTACAAGAACTCCGGTATCGGGCGCGAGAACGGACCTGAGGGCCTCGAAGCCTTCTGCGAGACCAAGTCCGTACTCATGCCGCCCGGCTACGTGGGCTGACCCACCCGGGAGTTGGCACCCTTTGCTGACAGTTGGCACCCGTTCCGACCTGCCGGAACGGGTGCCAGCCCCATGAAATGGGTGCCAACTCCCAGCGAATCCACAGATCCACCCGGTACCGTCGAAAACGAATCAGTCATCTCACAAAGGACATTCATATGCTCACCAACGCCATCAACGCTTTCCTCGCACTCTGGGGCAGCGCCTCCGTCGGCAGCAGTGGATACCAGATCCCGCCGGGAACCCTTCCCTTCGGTTCCTGAGACAGGACAACAGAACCCGCTGAGCGCACTTCGCGCTCAGCGGGTTCTCTGTTTCGCCGACCTGTATCTACCGGTCCAGAACGTGATCCTCCAATTGATTCTCCTGACCTGCGACCAATGCTTCAGCGTCACCGGCGTCCACGTGCCCGAACCAGGTACCGCCGGGGTTCGCGATCACCAACGGCCCCAGGTTGCACGGGCTCAGACAACCGGTTCCGGTCACCTTCGACGAGGTACCTTTGGCCGCCGCGCTCATCGCCCGGTGCAACGGTCCTGCTCCGTACGCCATACAGCGAGGGCCCTTGCACACCAACAGATGCCTATCGTGCTGCTCGATCACGGACCACGCCGGACTGCGATACGACGCCGGACTCGCGGTGATCGGCTTTCCCGCCGAGTCGAGTTCGTCGATCACCTGCCCGGCCACCGCACCTTCGAGCGTTTCCGATTCGTGGAGCGTCACTTCCAGTTCGGCGTCGATCCGGGTTTCGCGCCAGTTCGCAACCGCCTTGCTGGTCCACGTGAGCAGGTACCGATCCCTCGGCACCGCAACTGGAATCAACACGACCTTGTCGACGTCATCGACATGGGCTCGATCGAGTTCCTCGTGAAGGCTCGGCGAGGAGACATCGAGGTACGCAATACGAACGTCGACGTCGGTGCCCGCCTGAACAGCATCGAGCATCCGTCGTGCAGCCGACTCGTCCAGGCCGCTGACAGTCGGCCGTAAGACGACAATCACCCGACGCGAGCACCGGTTGTTGCTCATGCCGACGGCGCGGTTGTCCAGTCGATGCTGCTCGACGGAGCCAGCCCGAACTCTTCGATCTTCGCGCGCAACTGTTCCGCGCCGTAGATATTGGGGAACCCACTGGTGCCCATGGCGAGCGGGAGTACGACGAAACGGTTCTGCTTGACTGCGTCGAGGTCACGCAGGCCTTCTCGGCTCTTGATCGCGTCGATCTTGCCCTGTACTTCGTCGGCACTCTTCTTGTAGTCCATGATCACGATGATGTCGGGTTCTGACTTCGCGACGGTCTCCCAGCTCGCTTTGAACCAGGTGTTGTCGACGTCGGCGAACACATTGGTTCCCCCGGCGACGTCGATGATTCCGTTGGGGGCTCCGTTGCCTCCGCTGGTGTACAGATCTTCTTCACCGCTGTCGTAGATCAGCACCTTCGGCTTGTCGGCGGCATCTGGCGCGGACTCCAGACGTGCCAAACGTGAATCCAATTCGGTCAATGCCTCGGCGGCGGTGTCCTCGGTTCCGAACAGCTTTCCGTAATTGGTCACGTCCGCACGAAGGGCATCCCACGGACCCATCGTGCCGAGCGCGGAATCCGCTGCGGCACTCTGCCGACAACTATCGGAGATCACATATGCATCGATGTTGTTGCTCTGCAGCGATTCCGGCGTCACACCGGAGGCGCCCTTGAACAAGCCACTGTAGGAGCCGACCACCAGGTCCGCCTGCTTACCCAGAATCGTCTCCATCGTGATCGTTCCGTCCAGGTGTGGGACGTCCGCAATTCCAGGGCCGAACATCGACTCCATGACCGCGTCGTTGTTCGTGTTCAACACGACGGCCGCGAGACGATCCAAACCGCCGACTCGGAGAATGGTGCCGATATTGGCCGCATTGCTTGTCGCAACGACGTTCTCGATCGGAAGCTGGAAAGTGCTTTCGGTCCCGCAGTTCTCCAATGTCACCGAAGTCTTGTCTGCAGCTTCGTCCACCGGTGCAGTTGCCGAGCAGCCGGCAACTGTCAACAACGCTGTCGCGGCTACAACCGCACCGAACGACGCGCGGGTCTTTACCTGTATCAAAGTGCACTCTCCGAAAATGATTGTTGTAGTTGAGAATTTCGTGATTCGAATACGAGGTGTGAACGGCCTGTCGCGGGGTTCACGAGCTCGAAAGTCTCGACGCCGAAGACAGTTGCCACCACCGAGGTGGTGAGTACGTCGGATGGATGTCCGAACGCCCTGGCCACTCCATCCGCGAGCACGAGCACCCGATCGCACACTGCCGCAGCCAAATCGAGGTCGTGCAGTGCCATGATCACCGTCCGGTCCAACGACCGGACCAGATCGAGCAGTTCGAGTTGATGCCGGATGTCGAGATGATTGGTCGGCTCGTCGAGGATGAGCACACCGGCGTCCTGCGCGAGACCTCGGGCGAGAAACACCCGCCGGCGCTCACCGCCGGAAAGCGTGTCCATCGAAGAGAACCGGTGCTCGATCATTCCGACCTCGCCCAGAGCACGATCGACGACGGCATTCTCGTGCTTTCCACCGACGCTCCAGGGCTTTGCATGTGGCGTGCGGCCCAGACTCACGTACTCGTGAACTAACAAATCGGCGGGACTCTGCTCTTCCTGCGCCACAAAGGAAATGGCTTTGGCCCTCGACCGCGCGGACATCGCGTGCACGGAGTCGCCGCCGACACGAATGTCACCGCCGGCGATCGGCCCGAGACCGGCGAGAGCACGCAAGAACGTCGACTTGCCCGATCCGTTCGGACCGACGACGCCGACTACTGCACCGGCGTCGGCCGCGATGTCGACGCCTTTGACGATGGTTCGACGGTCGATGCGGACAACGACTCCGGACGCGGTCAGCGCCAGGGCTCGGGCGCTCACGAACTGCCACCGAATCGGTAGCGCCGACGGCCGAGAAGCAGGAGAAACAGCGGTGCACCGATCACCCCGGTCACCACGCTCAGCGGGATCTCGGTCGGCCGCAACGAGGTCCGCGCCACGACGTCGACCCACACCAGGAACGACGCGCCGATCAGTGCTGCCGCCGGCAACACCACTCGATGTCTGGCTCCGACAAGCATGCGTGTGACGTGCGGTATGACCAGGCCTACGAAGGCGATCGCGCCGGACACCGCAACCATCGTGCCGACCAACGCTGCCAGCACGCCGAACAGCACGTTTCGCAGGGTTCGGATGGGAATACCGAGCGAAGCCGCGACGTCCGGCCCGGCCGCCAGCGCGTCCAGCCAACCGTGCAGGGCGAACACCGCTGCCGTCAGCAGGAACACAACGATGACCGGCGCCCACAACTTGTCCCAGGATGCCCCGGCCAAACTTCCCAGGAGCCAGAACAATACGGACTGCGCGGCCTGGGAATCATTGGTACGCAGCACCAGAAAACTCGCGATCGCCGACAGGGCGGATGCGGTAACGGTGCCGGTCAGAACCAATCGCAGTGGAGTGATACCGCCTTGCAGCGTCGCGATGGTGAAGACGAGAATCGCAGCTCCCAACGCCCCGATCATCGCGCCGAAACTGAGCGCCCACACTCCCGCGCCGGCGAACAGTCCGGTGGTGATGACGGCGGTGGCACCGACACTCGCGCCGGACGACACTCCCAGCAGGTGGGGATCGGCAAGAGCGTTACGGACGAGGGTTTGCACCACCGCGCCGGCGACGGCAAGACCAGCGCCGACGGCCAGACCGAGCAGTACCCGAGGTGCTCTGATCCCCCACACGATCGCAAGTTCGGAACGCGTGACGGGTGGGCCTCCAAAGCGCGAGTGCACCACGTCCACCACAGTGGACACGGGGAGCATCTCGGATCCGAATGCCAACGCGCACACAGCAGAGAGCACGGCGACGACCAGCAGAGCGGGCAGCACGATACCCGGACTGAGCCGTCCTCGCGGCGCACCAGCCTTCGGCGAAAGCAGGTGGGTAGGTGGAGACAGAGCTCCGCCAACAGCATTCATGGTGTGACCGATCCATCCTCGTGGCATGACACAACGTCAACGAGGGTGGTATCTGGCTACGGTCGACGCAGGGACGACCTCACAGTGGCGGGACCGCGCCGGAATTGCACCGACTTCCCATTACCTCGATGATGACGTCAGAACCATAACGGACTGTGGTCACCATTCCGCACACCGGATCAGGATTCCGACGCGATCATCGATCTCGCCTGCCGCACGACGGCTTCCGTTCGCACTCGAAGTTCTTCGGGTGAATCCGATTCCAGCACAACCCGATGCACCTGACTGTCCACGGCAGTCACGGTCAGCCGCGACGTCAACAACGCATCCTCCGCACTGAAACCGTGGCTCTGGAGGCACTCCGAAAAGCCTAGTACCAGTTGACGATTCAATTCTTCGACCTGCTCGATGAGCTCACGCGTACGCGGAACCTGATCGTAGAGCAGGTGAAAGAACTCTCGCGGCTTACTGTTCACTTCGACCGCACACTCCACCAACATCCGGACGGCCTCGTCCGGGGAGAGCTCACGCTCGACGATGTCGGCAAGGCAGAGCGCAAAACTCTCCCGCGCAGCACTCACGTGACGGTTCGCCAACTCCGAGAGGATCTCGTACTTGTCGCCGAAATACTGGTAGAGCGAGCCCACCGACACCCCTGCTTCGTCAGCGATCCGGTTGGTGGTCGCTGCCATGGCTTCCGAAGCGAAAACGCGAGTAGCTGCCTCCAGGATCGCGTCGTAGGTAGCCCTCGAGCGCTGCTGGGAGGGCCTTTTCCGCCGAGTCGACACGGTCCTCCGATGCGAGTTGTCAGCCGCGACGCCGATACCGAGAATTGTGTAGGTGACCAGCGCCGATTACTCGAAGTTTATGCCCGACCGGTACACCGACCACATGCCGGCGCCGACCCCGACGTGGTGGGAGTGGAACGGCAACACCGTCCACGTCGCACGGGCCGTGGTTCCAGACGCGCCGGTTCGTGTTCTCGGCATCCACGGCGCCGGCGGCTACTCGGGCGCGTTGTGGCCGTTCGCCGGGATCGGCGTGAAACTCGGAGCCGAAGTCCTCTTCCCTGACCTTCCGCTGTACGGCGACACCGTCGTAGCCGATCCCGCCGGCGTCCGGTACGAGCAGTGGGTCGATCTCCTCTGCGATCTCGTCCGGGCCGAGAAGGCAGCCGACGATCGGCCGCTGGTGTTGTTGGGAGCCAGCATCGGCGGTCTGCTGGCCTACGAGGTAGCCGCGCGGACCGGTCTGGCCGACGCCGTCGTCGCTACCTGCCTGCTCGATCCCTCGGATCCATCGGCCAGAGCTGCCGCGGCGCGGTTCGGCCCGATGGGTGTCTACGGCGCTCCCCTGATGCGGCGCACCGAACGACTGGTGGGCCGTATCCGCGTGCCCATCCGTTGGGTCGCCGACGTGGCGAACATGAGCAGCAATCGGGAGCTCGCAACGCTGTGCGCAACCGATCCGCGCGGTGGCGGTGTTCGGGTGCCACTCGGATTCCTCAGCAGCTACTTCTCGTTCGAGCACACCGCACCCGAAGCATTTCGGACGACGCCCGTTCTGCTCACCCACCCGGCCGACGACCGATGGACGCCACCCGAACTGAGCCTGCAGTTCCTCCGCCGCATCAACGCACCCACCGAATTCGTGATGCTGGACGGGTGCGGGCACTTTCCCGTCGAAGAGCCGGGCCTGACGCAGTTCCACGACGCCGTCGCCACACTGCTGCACTCCGTCGCCGAGCGTCACCGCACGAAACCGTCGTCACCCGCCTAGCCTGAGAATCGTGAGCACCGAAACGGAAGCATCGGCCGACGAGAGCACCACGACGGTCGTACTGGCGTTTGCGGCGAACGCGCTGATCGCCGGTGCCAAGACGGCGGCCGCCATCGTCACCGGATCTGCATCGATGGTCGCAGAGGCCACCCACTCCTGGGCCGATACCGGCAACGAAGTGCTGCTGCTGATCGCGAACCGCCGCTCGAAACGGGTTCCCGACCGAGACCAGCCACTCGGCTACGGCCGGGAGGCATACATCTGGTCGATGTTCGCCGCTCTCGGACTGTTTGCACTCGGCGCGGGTGTCTCGATCACTCATGGCATCCAGGAACTGTTCCATTCCGAACCGGCCTCCGACTTCGGTGTCGCCTACGCCGTCCTCGGCGTCTCGTTCATCCTCGAAGGCATCTCGTTCCGGCAGGCGTACAAACAACTCCGAAACGAAGCGTCCGCCGTGAACCGCGACGTCATGACCCAGGCACTCAACACATCCGACCCGACGACTCGGGCCGTGTTCGCCGAAGATGCTGCGGCACTTATCGGTTTGGTCATCGCGTTCGTCGGTGTTCTGTTGCACCAGGTCACCGGTTCGCCGATCCCCGACGCCCTCGGCTCCATCTTCGTCGGCATTCTCCTCGGAGTCATCGCAATCATTCTGATAGATCGGAACCGCCGCTTCCTGGTCGGCGAAGAGGCCTCACCGACGCTGCGGGCAGCAGCCGTCGAAGCTCTCACCCAACTGCCCGAGATCAACCGAATCACGTTCCTACGCATGGAATACCTCGGGCCGCGGCAGGTCTACCTGGTGGCCAGCGTCGATCTGGTCGGTGACTACGCGGAATCCCGAGTGGCCCACACGTTGCGCGAACTCGAACGCGCACTCGAGCAGAGTCCACGCGTCGTGCGGGCGATCCTGACCCTCTCGACGCCCGAAGAACCGTCGATCGCAGTCTGAACTTCCGGCCGGGCGATAGGCTCGTTCGATGCGCGCACTGATCGTGATTCTGGCGGTTCTGGGATTTGTCGTCGGGGGAATTCCCCTGGTGGGCAGTCTGATCGACGTGATGACCAGCCCTGACGAGACCATCGTCTATCAGGGTTCCTACGTACCGTTCCGGGACGTGCAGATGGCTCGGGACTACGAGTCGACAATAGCCACCGCCTACGAACCCTTAGACGGACCGCGCTGGCTCGTCCTGGCCTGCTATCCCTTGATCGGAGCAGCATTGGGCGCTGCGACGGCCGTCGTACTGGGACGTCGCGGGTGGCACCTGACGCGAGCCTGAACAAACGCCGACGGCCACCCGCCGTCTACACGAGGGTGGCCATCGAAGAAGGAGTGCTTCAGATGTACATCGCCGGATCGATGTAGCTGTTCGGGTCCACCAGTTTTTCCTTGGTGGTCCGTGGCCGCGCCACCGCCGGGATACCCGTCGCGATGGATTCGGCCGGAACATCTCTGGTGACAACGGCATTGGCGCCGATAGCGCTACCTTCACCGATGACGACAGGTCCGAGGATCTTGGCACCAGCGCCGACGGTGACCCGGTCTCCCAGCGTCGGGTGACGTTTGACCTGTTCGAGCGAGCGACCACCGAGAGTGACGCCGTGATAGAGCATCACGTCGTTACCGACCTCGGCCGTCTCCCCGATCACGACGCCCATGCCGTGGTCGATGAAGAACCGTCGACCGATGGTGGCACCGGGATGAATCTCGATGCCGGTGACGAAGCGTGTCAGCTGCGAGAGCACTCGCGCCGGGCCGCGTAGCGCAGGGACGGCCCACATGCGATGTGCAACCCGATGCGCCCAAATAGCATGCAGCCCTGAATAAACGAGCGCGTTCTCCACATTGCTGCGCGCGGCAGGATCCTGACCGCGCGCAGCCTGCAGGTCCTCGCGAATTGTCCCGAGGATACTCACAAGTCTCAGTCCCGGATGTGTTCGAACAGCGGGGTGGAGATGTAACGCTCGCCGAAGTCACACACGACAGCCACGATCAGCTTGCCGGCGTTTTCCGGACGCTTCGCCAACTCGAGTGCTGCCCAGACGATGGCGCCGGACGAGATGCCGCCCAGGATGCCTTCTTTGGTGCCGAGTGCGCGAGCGACCTCGATGGAATCGGGGAACGAGACGTCGATGATCTCGTCGTAGATCTCGCGATCGAGGACGTCGGGCACGAAGTTCGCGCCGATTCCCTGGATCTTGTGGGGGCCGGGCTGGCCACCGTTGAGGATCGGCGAGTCGATGGGCTCGACGCCCACGATCTTGACCTCGGGCTTGTACTTGCGAAGGGTGCGTCCGACGCCGGTGATGGTGCCGCCGGTGCCGATGCCGGACACGAAGATGTCGACGGCGCCGTCGGTGTCGGCCCAGACCTCTTCGCCCGTCGTTGCCTCGTGGATGGCCGGGTTGGCCGGGTTCGCGAACTGGCTGGCCGAGACAGCGTTCTCGGTCTGCTCGACGATTTCCTTGGCCTTGGCGACCGCACCGGCCATGCCCTCGGATCCCGGGGTCAGCACGATCTCGGCGCCGTAAGCACGCAGCATCACGCGACGCTCGGTGGACATGGTCTCCGGCATGGTCAGGATGACCTTGTAGCCGCGAGCAGCACCGACCATGGCGAGTGCGATACCCGTGTTACCGCTGGTTCCCTCGACGATCGTGCCACCGGGCTTGAGTGCTCCGGACTTCTCGGCGGCGTCGATGATCGCCACGCCGATCCGGTCCTTGACGCTGTTGGCCGGGTTGTAGAACTCGAGCTTGACGGCGACCTGTGCGTCCAGGCCCTCGGTCAGACGGTTGAGCCGCACGATCGGGGTGCGCCCGACCAATTCGGTCACGTTGTTGTAGATCCCGCTCATATCTGGTCCTCCTGAGGATCGAGTGTGTCGACCCGCTCGCTGATCACTGCTTTACGGCTGAACTGCATAACGGCTGAACTGCTTAACGGCTACAGGCAAGGGCATACAGACGACCGATGCCGCATCGGTTCATCAAATTGAACCAATGCGGCATCAGGCCACTACATACGGGGGCGGTTTATCAGGCCAACCGCTGCTTCAGAGCTTCGAACTCGTCGCGAATGCCGGTCGGCAGCTTCTCGCCGACGAAGTCGAACCACTCTTCGATGAGCGGGATCTCGGCCTTCCACTCGTCGATGTTGACCGCGAGGGCCTCGGTGATGTCGGCGTCCGACACGTCCAGGCCTTCGATGTCGAGTGCCGATCCGGTGGGAACGACGCCGATCGGGGTGTCGATACCGGCAGCCTTGTGCTCGATACGCTCGACGATCCACTTCAGGACGCGGGAGTTCTCGCCGAAGCCTGGCCACAGGAAGCGTCCGTCGTCGCCGCGGCGGAACCAGTTGACGTAGAAGACCTTGGGGAGCTTGGACGCGTCCGCGGACTTGCCGAGGTCGATCCAGTGCTGGAAGTAGTCACCGACGTTGTAGCCGAGGAACGGCAGCATTGCCATCGGATCGCGGCGAACCGTACCGACCTGGCCTTCGGCTGCTGCGGTCTGCTCGGAGCCGACCGTTGCACCCATGAAGACGCCGTGCTGCCAGTCGCGAGCCTCGGTGACCAGCGGAACCGTCGTCTTGCGGCGTCCGCCGAACAGGATTGCCGAGATCGGCACGCCCTTCGGGTCGTCCCACTCGGGAGCCATGATCGGGCACTGCGACATCGGGGTGCAGTAACGCGAGTTGGGATGAGCCGCATGGGTGCCCGACTCGGGCGTCCACTCGTTGCCCTTCCAGTCGATCAGGTGCTGCGGGTCGCCTTCGAGGCCTTCCCACCAGACGTCACCGTCGTCCGTCAGAGCGACGTTGGTGAAGACCGTGTTGCCCTGGTCGATGGTGCGCATGGCGTTGGGGTTCGAGGACCAGTTGGTGCCGGGAGCCACGCCGAAGAAACCGAATTCCGGGTTGACGGCGTACAGCTGTCCGTCCTCACCGAAACGCATCCAGGCGATGTCGTCACCGAGGGTCTCGGCGCGCCACCCGGGGATGGTCGGCTGGATCATCGCGAGGTTGGTCTTGCCACAAGCGGAGGGGAATGCCGCCGCGATGTAGTAGGCCTTGTCCTCGGGCGAGATGAGCTTGAGGATGAGCATGTGCTCGGCCAGCCAGCCCTCGTCGTGCGCCATTGCCGAGGCGATACGCAGCGAGTAGCACTTCTTGCCCAGGAGAGCGTTTCCGCCGTAGCCGGAACCGAAGCTCCAGATCTCACGATCCTCGGGGAAGTGGGTGATGTACTTGGTGTCGTTGCACGGCCACGCGACGTCTTCCTGGCCTTCGGCCAGCGGAGCGCCCAGCGAGTGCAGCGCCTTGACGAAGAACCCGTCGGTGCCGAGCTTGTCGAGAACCTTGCTGCCCATGCGGGTCATGACGCGCATGGAGACGACGACGTACTCGGAATCGGTGAGCTCGACGCCCAGCTTCGGGTCCTCGGCGTCGAGGGGGCCCATGCAGAACGGCACGACGTACATGGTGCGTCCACGCATGCAACCGCGGTACAGGTCACCCATGAGGGTGCGCATCTCCGCCGGGTCCATCCAGTTGTTGGTGGGACCTGCGTCGATTTCTTCCTTCGAGCAGATGTACGTACGCGATTCGACTCGCGCGACATCGGACGGATCGGAGTTGCCGAGGAAAGAGTTCGGCTTCTTCTCGTCGTTGAGGCGGGTGAAGGTTCCTGCCTCGACCAACTTCGTTGTCAGTCGGTCCCATTCTTCGTCCGAGCCGTCTGCGAAGACGACGCGATCAGGCTGGGTGAGTTCGGCAACCTCTTGCACCCATGCAAGCAGTTCCTTGTGCTGCGTGGGGGGCGTGCCGTCAGTTCCATTGAGACCGGGAATGGTCGCTGAGGTCATCAAACTCTCCTGGGGTGAGCCGGAACCGGGTTCTCGTGACACCGGATGCGAACTGCAGCGCCCCGATACCAGTCGATCCCGGTGTCCCCCTCTCGACGGGGTCCAGCCGCGTCATCCACTCACGTGGATTTCACGGACGCCGGGTGTCCTATGTATTGAGGTTAACGCTGGCTGTTCACCTGCAGGTAATCGGGTGCGGTCAGAAATGTCACAGAAACGATTCAGTTGGTGTGTTCAGGTGCCTACCCGGCGCTCAGAGCACATAAACGGAAGCTTTTCAGAGCGCTCCGGCATCGATTTTCTGCCACACGAGGGCGCCTTCGTCGTCTCGACTGCATTCCCAGGCCGAGTAGTCGCCGTCCGACTCGATCATCGTGAGGCGATCGGCGCTACCGTCGCGATCGAAATCGGACACGATCACGACAGCGTCGTCGGAGTGGACGACACGGCTGTCGACCGTTCCGTCACCGTCTAAGTCGAAGGCGTCGAAGTTCAGGTCGCCGGCATCGACCGGTCCCGACGCGGGCCCGAAGGTCTCGGGCTCGATACGCCCAGGATCGAGCGCTTCGGCTTCGTGCCCGTCGATGTGTCCGGCCGTGATCAGAAATGCGTCCATTACTCCCCCTACTGGATGGTGACCTACTGCTTCGGCAACCCCTACCGAAACCGTCCGCTCAGTATTACCAGACCCCGACGATCAGTCGTGGCCGAAATTGCGGCACTGTGCAGAACTCTGCACTCGCGGAATGATCAGTAGGCGGCGTCCAAAACGGCGAGGTCGCGCTCGCACGACGCGAGCTGACCCGATCTGGCCGCGGCGAGCTCACGAAGTTCACCGTCGATCTCCACGATTCGAGCCTGCGCCGACGCCAACTGCTCGCGACTCTCCGCCATGATCGCCGCTCCCAGATCCGCCTCGGCCTCGAGCAGCACGCTCTGCACTCGCTGCTCCCACTGAGCGCGAACCGCCGACATCGATTCGACGATCCACGACCTGGAGTGGGCACGATCGGCCGTCAGCCCGCGAGTTCGCGCCAACCACCACGCCGCGGCGCCACCCAGAATCAACGTCACGGGGATACTTGCGAACTCCAAGGCCGGAATCATTTCCAGCGGAGTCACTGCGATACGGCCGAGGCCGAGACCCGCGGACGCGCCGACAAGAATTGTCACCCGGTCCTCGTTTCCGCGCTGACGGCCCGGCAGGCCCTCCGGAATCTGCGGGGAAGGCATGTATCCGTTCGTCCCCGCAGATTCCACCGCTGCCGCCATCGCGGCGTCGAACACCCGGGTGTGATGGTCGACCTCGTGCTGCAGTCGCGTCGGCACGCTGCCCAATTCGGCTCGCGAGGCCGTGCCGACCCAGGCACGTGCCCCGGCGACCGTCGCCCGGGTTGCCTCGGCGATTTGTTGTGACAGATCCCCGCGCGCTCGTTGCAGTCGGCTTCGCACCTGCACCAGGCGTTCGCCTCGCCGGCCGTCACGGTCTGCGAGCAGCTGCGATCGCTCGGCCCGCAATTCGGCACCAGGAACACTGTCACGTAGATTCCGGATCTCCATCTCGATCATCCGGCGCGTCTGTGCGATGACTCCGGAATCCGAACCACCTGCTTCCCTCTCCCGTGCCGCCCGGCTCACGACCGCAACGAGTGACTGCTCTTGACCGGGCGCAATCGGGACCACCGGGGCCTGAGCAAAAGCGGTGCAGTGCGAAGCGAGAATCTGGGCATCACGCCGGCGCACCGCCTGCCAGTCTCGATAGACGTCGACGCGGGTCAGCGCCACCACCACCGGGGTTCCGCTCGCCGCAGCGTCGCCGAGGAGAAGGAGATCCTCGCGTCCGATCACACTGGCGGCGTCGACGACCAGAAGTACGACGTCGGCGTCCACCTCGCGTGTCACTGACGAACAATCATCCGAAGCATCGAACATCTGCGCGACGTCTTCCCGTCCACACCTTGGTGGACCGACAACGTAAATGCGAGTGCCACTGGATGTTTCGGCGGCGACCCGACGACCCGGATCGGATGCCGGATTCCATCGCTGCACCACGCGCAGCACCGAATCCGGAAGTACCGAAACGCTATTCATCGGTCACCGCCGGGGCAGAGCGATCGCCTCCGAGCTGCGCCCACCGACGCACATACCCGCGTCGAATCAGTGAGACCCGTTGTTGCGGACACTGTTCCGACTCGTTCATGAGCTCGCTCCACCACCGGCTGCACGTGCCCGCGTCGTCAGCAGTCCGAGGATCGGGAGGTTCGCCTTGACGCAGGGCTCGAATTTCGGGGCTCATCATCGCCGCCGCGGCGCCGAACAACACCGCGGAGTCCGAACTCAGATACAACTCGATCTCGTCCCTGCCCGCAGCGCTGCGCGAGGCAGATCGCCTCAGCGCCGGGCCGATCTGCTCGACCCGGCCCCACCACTGCGCCTCCAGAACAGGTCCGAGAGCCGCGAACAACTCTTCGACGCCGCGCCCGGTCAGTGTCTCCACCGGAACCGTGGGCACGCCGACGTTCTCCGAGATTTCCGCCGCCCGTCCCAGCGCCTCGTCCCAGCGCGGACCGAACAAGTCAGCCTTGTTCGCAGCGACGACCACACGATCGGAAACTCGAGCAATGGCTCGGCCGTCGACGTCGCGGACCGCGTCGACCACCACGTAGACAACGCAACGACGACCCAGATCGGGGTTCGAAGTTCCAGGGACATCGAATGCCCTCGACTCGGTCACCACAACCGGTGCGCCGACAACTCTGCGCGAGAACCGGTCGTCGCGCCCCAGGATCCGCGCCAACGACGACCGCCCCACCCCGGCTCGCCCGGCGACCACCAATTCGAGCGGCGCTGTCAGCGATCCGAGCACCGAGTGAACCGCCTCGGCGGCTCCCGAATCGATCGACGTCAGCCGATATGCCAGAGCGCGCAACTGATCGATCGGCTCCACGCAGGCGTCGTCGATCGATTCTGCGGGCAACATTCGTGACCAATTACTGCATGCAAATCCTGTGTTCATCCCCACCCCACGTCCCCATCGTGTCGGTGAGATTCTGTCAGGTTCTCGGCAAGGACGGCAGGTGACACCACCCTTTCGCCGACAGTCCGAAGTCGACGGTTTCAGGACTTTCCGTGGAAAGTCTCAACTCAAACTTCAGACCCGTCTGCGCTAAACGGGGGTCATGCGTGACAATGGGTTCGTGAACGAAGCCGATCAGCATGCACCGCAGACCCCTGACACGGGGCAGACGGACCACACCAAGGGGTCCCGTCTCCATCCGAGAGTGACCAGCTTTCGCTCTCGCCGGGGTGCGCTGACCGACGCACAGCAGCAGGCTTGGGACCGTCAGTGGCCGCTCATCGGCGCCGACGTCTCGGACACACCGCTCGACGCGAACGCCTGGTTCGGACGTGAAGCACCCCTGATCATCGAGATCGGTTCGGGTACCGGCACCGCGACGGCCGCAATGGCCAAGGCGGAACCGCACGTGAACCTGATCGCGATCGAGGTGTACCGCCCCGGGCTGGCGCAGCTTCTCCAGCAGGTCGAACGCGAAGAAATTCCCAACGTCCGCGTACTGCGCGGTGACGCGATGGACGTACTCGAGAACATGGTCGCCCCCGAGTCCCTGACGGGCGTCCGGGTGTTCTTCCCGGATCCGTGGCCCAAGGCCCGCCATCACAAGCGTCGCCTCCTGCAGGGGCCGACGTTCTCGCTGATCGCCAACCGCCTCAAGCCCGGCGGAGTCCTGCACGTGGCAACCGATCACGCCGAGTACGCCGAATGGATCGAAGAAGCCGGCAATGCCGAGCCGCTGCTGACCGCACTCGACTGGGAGTCTCCGATGACCCACGAGCGTCCGGTCACCAAGTTCGAGGACAAAGCCCATAAGGTCGGAAGTGCAATCACCGAGCTTATATGGGGGAAGATCAGAGCATGAGCGTCAGCGAACAGCTATCCGACGACGTGACGTCGTCGGAATCTCCTCTCGACTTCGGTCGTGACTCCCGCCACCCCAAGCGGGTGCTTCTGGTCTGGGACGCCCCTAACCTCGACATGGGCCTCGGCGCTATCCTCGGTGGCCGGCCTACCGCCGCCTACCGGCCACGATTCGACGCTTTGGGTCGTTGGCTGCTCTCTCGCACCGCCGAACTGTCCGCCCAGAACAGCGGCACGCTCGAGCCTGAAGCGACCGTCTTCACCAACATCGCGTCCGGCAGCGCCGACGTCGTTCGTCCTTGGGTCGAAGCCTTGCGTAACGTGGGTTTCGCGGTGTTCGCCAAGCCGAAGGTCGATGAAGACAGCGATGTCGATTCGGACATGCTCGAGCACATCGCGCTCCGGTACGGCGAGGGCCTCGCCGGAATCATGGTCGCGTCCGCCGACGGCCAAGCGTTCCGCGAACCTCTCGAGGACATCGCAGCAACCGGCATCCCGGTCCAGGTTCTCGGGTTCCGTGAACACGCCAGCTGGGCTGTGTCGTCCGATATCTTGGACTTCGTCGATCTCGAGGACATCCCAGGTGTCTTCCGTGAGCCTCTGCCACGGGTAAGCCTGGACACCCTGCCCGACGAGGGCGCCTGGTTGCAGCCGTTCCGACCGCTTTCTGCCCTGCTCATCGGGCGAAAAAGTGTTGCCGAGTAGGAGTTGATCAGTGTTCGCCAGCTGGGGAAGCATCGTCTATCGAGCCCGCTTCACCGTCATCGCTGTCATGGTGGCGGGGCTCCTCGGGCTCGCTGCGTACGGCCTGAGCCTGCAGGATCATCTCAGCCAGAGCGGCTGGGACGATCCGGGGTCGGAATCGGTAGAGGCTGCCAAACTCGCTGACGGCACGTTCGGACGCAGCACGACGGGTGACGTTCTGGCGCTGTACACGGCGCCGGAGGGCAAGACCGTCGACGACCCCGAGTTCCAAGCGAAGGTCATCGACAATCTGCAGCGACTCGTCGCCGACAACCCCGACCAGATCATGAAGATCAACGGCTCGTACTTCAAGGTCGACAACGGTCTCTCGGTGGCGGCCCTGGCGGACAAGACCAAGCAACACGCGGTCACCAGCATCGCGATCGCCGGAGACAACGACACCGCGGTGTCCAACAACTTCCGCGACGTCGAGTCGCAGTTCTACATCGACGGCGTCGACGTGCAACTCGCCGGCCTGCAACCTGTCGCGAATTCGCTCAACGACACGATGGCCAACGACATCAAGCGCATGGAAATGCTCGCGATTCCTGCTGTCGGTGTCCTACTGTTCTTCGTCTTCGGTGGCGTCGTCGCTGCTGCCCTCCCGTTGATCGTCGGCGGTCTGACCGTCATCGGCGCCAACGGCATCATTCGACTGATCACCAACTTCACCGAGGTCAACGCGTTTGTTGCGCCCGTGGTCTCTCTGGTCGGCCTGGGTCTCGCGATCGACTACGGACTGTTCATCGTCAGCCGTTTCCGAGAAGAGATAGCCGAGGGGTACGACACCCCGACCGCTGTACGCCGAACGGTCATGACGGCGGGTAGAACGGTCATGTTCTCGGCGACCATGGTTGCCGTCAGCCTCGGCGGTCTGCTGTTGTTCCCGCAGGGCTTCCTCAAATCGGTGGCTTACGGCGCCATTGCTGCCGTCATGCTTGCCGCGATCTCGTCCATCACGATTCTTCCCGCGATTCTCGGCATTCTCGGCAA
The DNA here is from genome assembly GCF_058793255.1 of Rhodococcus sp. MPR-R1B. Lineage (NCBI taxonomy): Bacteria > Bacillati > Actinomycetota > Actinomycetes > Mycobacteriales > Nocardiaceae > Rhodococcus > Rhodococcus sp. MPR-R1B. Next base: position 234,603 of record NZ_JBXAFO010000005.1, on the reverse strand, counting down.
GCGGATCGACGCGCTGACCTTCAAGAAGCTGCGCCAGACCAAGACCAACGAGGAAATCGAGAACGGTTTCTGGGGCAAGCTCACCCGCTGGGTCATGCAGCATCCGCTCAAGGTCGCGGTCCCGATCGTCGCGGCTCTACTGCTGATGATCATTCCGCTGACGGGCATCAAGTTCGGCGGTATCAACGAGACGTACCTGCCCCCGGACAGCCCCACGCGTGTCGCGCAGGCGCAGTTCGACGAACTCTTCCCCGGCAATCGCACCGAGCCCGTTCGACTCGTCATCGAGGGAGCCGACAACACCACTCTCGGTCAGATTTCCAAGACCGCAAATGCTGCGCCGGGTCTGGTCGAGAAGTTCACCCCGGAGGTTGCGACGAAGGACGGTGTCAACGTCCTCAAGGCCGGTCTGACGGAGCGGAACGAAGCACGTCCCACCATCGACTATCTGCGGTCCGCGGACTGGCCCGAGGGCACAACTGTGCTGGTCGGCGGCACTCCGGCCATCGAGCAGGACAGCGTCGACGCATTGCTCGATCGTCTGCCGCTGATGGTCGTATCCGTCATCCTGCTGACGACCTTGCTGATGTTCTTGACGTTCGGCTCGCTCGTCCTGCCCATCAAGGCCGCATTGATGAGCGCGCTCGGACTGGGTTCGACGCTCGGAATCCTGACCTGGATCTTCATCGACGGGCACGGTTCCGGTCTGTTGAACTTCACACCGGGGCCGATCATGTCTCCCGTCCTGGTGTTGATCATCGCGATCGTCTACGGCCTGTCGACCGACTACGAAGTGTTCCTGCTCTCCCGCATGGTCGAAGCGCGAGCGCAGGGCGCGAGTACTACCGAATCCATCCGTATCGGCACGGCACATACCGGACGAATCATCACCGCTGCCGCACTGATTCTGATCGTGGTCACCGGCGCATTCGGCTTGTCCGATCTGGTGATGATGAAATACATCTCCTACGGCATGATCTCCGCGCTGATCATCGACGCGACTCTCATCCGAATGTTCCTGGTCCCCGCGACCATGAAACTGCTCGGCGACGACTGCTGGTGGGCTCCGGCCTGGATGAAGCGGATCCAGCAGAAGATCGGGCTGGGCGAGCCGATCCTCGACAACGAGCTGGTACTCGCGAACGTCCCGCAGATCGCGCCTGTCGGTGCGATCGCCGGACCGGGGCAGCCGCGCAAGATCGAAGCGGCCTCGCGGGTCATGCCGCCGCCTGCCCCGGCTGCACAGCCGGAAAGCGGACCTCGCGTTCCCGATCCTCTCACCGAGCCCATTCCGCTCAGCGAAATGGCGATCAAGGCACCCAACACGGAGGCTCCCGCCGCGGAGAAGCCGGCACCGCGACGTCGTCTCGATATCGGGAGTGCAGCCAGCGCCCCCCAGAACCTGATCGAGGCACCTGTACCCAATCCCTCGTACCGGCCGCAACCGAATGCCAGCGACAAGCGCAGAAACCCCACGCCCGCTGCGCCGGCCGAGCGTCCCATCGAGAGTTGGTTGTCGGACCTGCGGGCCCGGGAACAGACTCCCCCGGCCTCACGTCCACTGCCGGTGGTCCGGACGCCTTCGCGGACAAACGGTTCGGCGACCAACGGTGCTGCCAGCAGCAGTTCAGGCTCCAACGGCGCGAGCCGGAACGGCTCCGCAAACGGTGCTACCAACGGCTCTGCAACAAACGGTTCAGCCCCGACCTCGGTGGAGGCGACCCCCCAGTCGCCGCCTCCACCGACCGCTCCGGAGCGTCGTAACGGGGTTTTCACGGATTCGCCTTCGCCTACCAACGAGCCCCGAGTCTCGGACGCCACCCCTGACGGCGACGACAACGCCACCGGCAGGCACCGGCCTGACGACGCAGGCGCCATCAGCGTGAGCGAGCTCATCGCTCGCCAGAAGCGAAGCTGACCTGCTCCTGCTCCTGCTTGGCGAAGGCTCGTGCATAACGTGTCCCGACCAGCAGGAGCAGCAAGCCGACCACCAGGAAGGCAACGCTACGCACCAGCCCACTGAGTGTGGCCAGGTCGAAGAGGAACAGCTTTGCCACGGCCGCACTGGTGAGAGCAAGCCCGGCTCCGAGCAAGACGCGAGCGTGCTGGCGGTTGTTCAATCCGAGCACCAGCGCTGACGTGGCGGCAAGCATCCACACGATGGTTGCAACACTGTGCCCGGCAACGAATCCGGTTGCACTGTCGAAAATTTCGACGCCGGATGAGACGAGCGCGCACGTCACCGCGTAGAGGACACCGAACCCTGCGGCCGCCCATAGAACCGCCGCGTTGGAATCGGCAATCAACTTCAGTCGGTGAATCGCCCAGACCAGCATCCCCACCGCGCCTATCGCCGTCAGGCTCGAGAGCGCCGTGATCGCACCGAGTTGCATGGATGCGGCGCGAGCGGTCGTCAACGCTTCCGGCGGAACCGTCGTGAGGTATCCGATCGATCCGATTGCCGCAAAGGCGGTTCCGAGCGCGAAGACGAAGCGCGAACCCGCATACAGCGAGACTCCGAGGAAGATCATTCCGACCGTGAGGATCAGCGGTACGACCAGAGATTCAGTCGCCCCGGAGAAGCAGCAGAGCAACAATGCGAGGGCGCCGGTTGCGCCCAGTCCGAATCGCAGTTGCGTCGGCAAAGGCTTGGCCGCCGCTGCAGCCGAAAGAAGTAGTGCCGCAGCAATTCCGTACAGCACTGCGGATTCGGTGCGCCCGAGCACGGCTCCGACGCACATCAGCGGAAGGGACGAGACGACAAAGGTAGCGGCGGACCACGCCCCTGCAATGCCGTCACGCGAGGGCGAACCCGTCCACTGCATAACCATCGCGCAGCCCGCCCCCACGATTGCAACCACGCCGGCACTGATCACCAATTGCACTGCACTGTTACCGGATTCGCCGAAGATGGACTCCGACGCTATCGCTGCGAGCAGTGCGAGAACCACCGGTACGGTGCGCGCCATGCCCAGGTACTTCCAGTCACGACCGAGCTGGGCGGAGAATGTCGCCGACTGGATCGCGAAGAGGAAACCGATGAGGGTCAACGATATTCCCGACGTCAACACGGGAGCCAGCAGCGCTGCTCCCAGAACGATCATGAGCGCCAGCGATTCGGAATCCCACTTCACGGCGAGGGCAACGCCGGCTGCGGCGATTCCGAAGGCAATCACCACCGCGAGCGGCGTCGTCACCCAACCGTAGAGAACGGAGGCTGCGACGACATCGAGATACATCCCTGCAAAACCTGTGGCAGCCAGGGCAATTGCCCCCACTTTGCCTCCTGGCCGTCCGTGGACCCGCACCCCGGCAAACACCAAGGCGCCGGAAAGGAGCGCACCGCCGAGCACCCGCAGCGGAGGTCCGAAGAATCCGGCCTGCGCTGCAAGTACCAGCAGCATCACGACTCCGATCAGTGTGACGGCAACACCGGCCGCGGCCAGGAGTCGACTGATGACACCGTCGCGTTGCCACCAGGGCTGGCGAGGTGCCGCAACCGGATACGTCGGCGGCTGCCACGCGGGCACGCTCTGCTGAGGACGCATTGGAGGCACCTGTGGCGCCGGAGATGCGGGTGCCGGAACTACCGGCATGGGCGGGGTCGCAGTAGCCGAGGACAGCTGAGTCTGCAGGATCGACAGGTTCTGGCCCATGTGACGCAACTGCCGGCCGATGCTGTCGCACTCGGCCGAGAGGGCGGTCACCAGTCGCGGATCGACGGCGGAAAAGCTCGGTGTGGTCATGGCTTCGAGCTTGCTGCGTGGCCGAACCGATCAGATGAGTAGTACTACTCGATCAGCCTGGGGACTTCTCGTACTCAACTGAGGACAACTTCGACTGACAGCACCCTCGACTGACAGCACCCTCGACTGACAGGGCACTAACGCCGAGGTGCCGCGTTCCGCAATCGTTCGGACAGAAGCCGACCCGAAGTGTGAAGCGGAGCGGGATCCTGACGCGCCCGAGCAAGGACCAGCGCGCCCTCGAGTGCGGACAGAGCCAGAATTGCCTCGGACTCGGCGTCTTCGCGGGACCAACCGTCTGCCTCGAGGCGCTGAGCCAGCAGTGCGAGCCACGAGTTGTACCCGTCCGCACAAGCACCGCGGATGACCTCGGATTCGGTTGCGGCATCCAGTGTTGCCGTAGCCAGGGCGCATCCACGTTCGTAGTCCGAATCCGACAAACGCGCAGCCAATGCGGCGGCGAATGCCGAGATCGCGGTGGCTGCATCGGGTGAGCTCTCCAGCAGGTGCCGGATGAAATCGGCCATTGCCTCGCCACGTCGCCTCAGAGCCTCGCCTGCGAGTTCTTCCTTGCCGCCGGGAAAGTGAAAGTACAAGGAACCTTTGGTAGTCGCACTAGCCGAGAGAACTTCCGACACCCCCGTTCCGGCGTAGCCCTTCCGCTGCAACAAATCGGCAGCGGCATCGACCAACAAATCTCTCGTAGACATACGTTCAATATACCGATCAGTACACATATCGACAACACTTGAAGTGCATAAATTGCCAAAACCTTGCATCACTAGACCGATTGGTACATGATTCGGGAATCAACAAACCGGAGCACGGCCAACGACGTTCACGACGGCAAAGGACCAAATCGATGTCACCGAATTCCCCGAACAACACCACCACGACCGTCCTCGGACCGGACGAAGACCTCGCCGGGACCCTCGCGGCCACCGGCGTCCGGATGATGGTTCGTAACAAACAAACCGAGGGAGGTTTCTCTCTTGTACAACACCGCATCGCTCCGCATTCGATGACCTCACCGGTCCATCGCCACAGCCGGGAAGACGAGTACACGGTGGTTCAAAGTGGCCGCGTCGCAGCGATGGTCGGAGACGAGGTCGTCTACGCGGAGACCGGCGCCATGATCTTCAAACCGCGTGGCCAGTGGCACGCCGTGTGGAATCCCGACGACGCTCCAGCACGGATTCTCGAAATCATCACGCCCGGAGGGATGGAAGACCTGTTCGAACTGATGCCGAAACTACTGGCCGAAGCAGGTTCCGCCGCGGAATCGGTTGCAGCGCGGGTAGAAGCAGACTTCGGGATCGAATTCGATCTCGTTGCCACCGCCGAGATCGCACAGACACACGGTGTGGGATTCGGCATCGAAAGTCACTGACCGACTGTCAGCACCTACCGATCGAAGGAAAATTCATGCTTGTACTCACCGGAGCAGAAGACCTCAGCGCCAACCTGAACCAAGAGCTGGGCGTCAGCGACTGGCACGATGTCACCCAGGAGTCCATCGACGAGTTCGCCCGGGTCACCGGCGACGATCAGTGGATTCACGTCGATGTGGATCGCGCGAAGGAGTCGCCGTTCGGCGGAACCATCGCGCACGGCAACTACACGCTCTCACTCGGCCCCAAGTTCTCGTACGCAATGTTCTCGCTCGAAGGTTTTGCGTTTGCTCTCAACTGCGGATTCGACAAGGTCAGGTTGCCCGCTCCGCTTCCGGTCGGCTCTCGTGTCCGCATGCGCGCGACGTTGAGCAAAGTCGAACCGATCAACGGCGGTGTCCAGATCACGGTGACGCAGACGTTCGAACGAGAACACGGTGACAAGCCCGTGTGCGTCGCCGAGATGTTGACCCGCGCGTATCACTGAAAGGTCAGGAGCCGAACATCTTTCGGATCGTGGTACCGAAGGGATGCTTCGCGGTGACACTGCCGAATCGCACCTTGCCGTGCACCACCAGATGCAGCGGGCCCATCTGTGGGCCGGAACGAACCTTGTTCGACGCGCTTCCCCCGACTGCCTCGACACCGTTCATGTCCACCGTCGCCTCTTCGGGAACGATCAGTGAAATCGAGCTGGCGTAGTCGTCGATCGAGATGTTCACGACCTGCGTCTGCATCACCGCACGCGTGAAATCGATAGTCACACTGGACATTCTGGTGTCGACCACGACAGCTGGTGGAACGATCCAGGCACCGTTCCGCGTCACCGTCGCCATTCGTCCACGGATCACGGCAGCATTTGCCGCTCCGTAAGTACCTACAACCGGAGCCCCGACGGGAGCGCGGTAAGGCGGGCTCGGGTGAACCGGCGGCGGTTGGGGTTGGTACGTCGGCGCCGGGTAGGGCTGGCCTTGGTACATCGGCTGACCCGCATTGGGATACGCGGGTGGGTCGTAGTCGGAGATCAGTGTGATGCCCGGAAGATCGGCGAGAACCGAGTTGAGCTCACCTCGTGTCTTTGCGGCCAAGGCAGTGTCCATGCGCTCGGTGAACTCACCGAGCGAGAGCATCCCTTGACCGACAGCTTTCTGCAGCAGCTCGCCGACATGCTCTCGTTCGGCATCGGATACGCGTAGATTCCTGGCCTCCATGATTTCCAGGATAAACGTTATTCGAGACCTTGTTCTATCGCGTATCGCGTGAGCTCGACGCGATTGGCCAACTGAAGCTTCCGAAGCGTTGCCTGCACATGGTTTTCGACGGTCCGGTGGCTGAGCGAGAGCCTCGTGGCGATCTGTTTTGCGCTCAGCCCCTTGGCGACAAGACGGAGCACTTCGGTCTCACGGTCGGTGAGCCGAGGCAGCTCGGGTGCGCGATCGTCGGCCGGTGCCGTCGACATCCGGCGGTACTCACCGAGCACCAATCCGGCGAGGCCGGGGGTGAAGACGGCTTGTCCGTCGAAAGTCGCTCGCACGGCCTCGAGCAGTTCCGCCACCGAAGCACTCTTGACCAGGTAACCCGACGCTCCGGCTTTGACCGCGTCGAGGACGTCGTCACGTTCGGCAGAGGCCGAAAGCACCAGTACCTTGCTCTTCGGCGAAACCTCGAGAACTGCGGTGGTGGCGTCGGCACCGTTTCCGTCCGGCAGGTTCATGTCCATCAGAACCACCGCCGGTTGCACGGCGGCGGCCCGGCGGCGCGCACTCTCGACACCCTCCGCCGTGGCGCTCACGGTGAAGCCGGCAGCTTCGAGGTCCCGGGAGACACCGTCGCGCCACATCGGGTGATCGTCGACGACCATCACCGTCACCGGATTCTCGCCATGTTCGTCAGCCACGCTCACTTTTCCCCTTCGGAACGTTGATCTCCCATTCGGTGCCCTCCCCCGGCCCGGTTTGCAGGACTGCAGTGCCGCCGAGCACCTGCACTCGGCCGAGAATGGACTTCGATACTCCCATGCGGCCTTCGGCTTCGGCCTGCGCCAAGCGACCCTCGGGGATTCCGACGCCGTCGTCGCGGATGCTGACGATCACCTCGTCCGGCAAATCTTCGAGCAATACGTATGCCTTCGCCGCGGGCCCGGCGTGCAGCCCGACATTGGACAGAGCATTGTCGACGATGGCTGCCAGTTCGATGGCTCGATCACGCTCGATCACCACGGGGTGCGCGGGCGTCGACACCGACACCGACGTGCTTGCCTGCGTGGTCAACAGCGGACACAGATCCACTGTCTGTCCGCCGACGTCTGCCGCGGCGCCCGAAACCTGCTCGGAGATCAGCATTCTCAAGGCGACCTCCTGCTCACCGGCCAGAGCAGCCAGTTCAGCTGCCTCGCCGCCGAGTGCCGCACCTCGCCTGCGCACCATCGCCAGCACCTGCAGAACGCCGTCGTGTACTTCGCGTGCCAAACGCTCGCGCTCTTCGGTGGCCGCCGCCAGACGGACGGCTTGCTCGAGTTGTCGATGCGAGCGCCGAGCGGTGGTGGTGGCCAAGCCCAACGCCAGGCCGACCGATACGAGCACGGGAGCCGTCGCATCGCGCCAGAGGTCCAGGTTGACCTGGTCGCGGATGATCGCGCTGGCCGCCGAGATGACAACTCCGGACGCCATACCGAGCCACGGCCCGCCGAGAATTGCCGCGGAGATGACCGCGTTGGTGGCCCACAGCGTGGTGGGCAGCGTCTGGTGATTCTGATACCACTCGTGGTCGGAGACCAGCCTCGTCGACGCCATCAGCAAGATGACGACCACCTGATCGGCGATCACCACCTGATACCGCGGCAGCTTCTTCCCGAACAAAGCACCGGATGTCCCGAGCAACAGTGCCGACACCCCGGTCCACACGGCCATCAGAGCGACGAAGAACCAGCTGAGCCGAGAGTTGGTGTAGTCGGAGGCCGAGGCGAACTGGTAGCTGATCGCGTACACCAGCGTGACGAGCCGAAATGCCTGCGCCGCCCGCCACAGCGGGGCATCAGGGTCGGTGTCGACGCCCGACGCCTCGCGAACGGTCGGCTGATAGTGCAGCCGACGACGGCGGGTGGGCTCAGTCATCGGGAGGAGTGGGGTTCACGATGCGAGGCTCGGCGCGCGGCTCGTCGGGTTCGGCGGGGAACAGTGGGGTTTCCGGATCTTCGACGTGCAGTTCGGCGTACGCGATGTCCGGGTCGTCGGCGAGGAGGGAACGAATAGCGGTATTCAGGACCGCGACGATCGGAACAGCCAAGAGCCCGCCGACGATTCCAGCGAGAACGATGCCCGTTGTAATGGCGAGAACGACTGCCAGCGGATGCAGGCGAACAGCGCGACCCAACAACAGCGGTTGCATCACGTGCGCTTCGAGCTGCATGACGCCGATGATGATGCCGAGGACAATCAGCGCCGTCAGGAAACCCTTCGTGACCAGAGCGACAAGCACCGCGAGAAAACCGGTCAGAAATGCACCGACGATCGGAATGAACGCGCCGATGAACACCAACGACGCCAGCGGCAGGGCGAGCGGCACCCCGAGGATCGCCAGGCCGGCACCGATACCGATCGCGTCGGCGGCGGCAACCGCGACCGTGGCGCGCACGTAGCCGATCAGCGACCCGAAACCTGCAGAACCGGCGATCCGTACGCGACGACGCGCGTCGGTGGGAACTATCCGGGTGACGAACTGCCAGATCTGATCGCCGCCGTAGAGGAAGAAGATGAGAGTGAACAGCGTCAGCAATGCCCCGGTGAAGATCTCGCCGATGACTGTCGCCGTGGTCAAAGCGCCGCTGGTCAGGGACTCACGATTGGATTGCACCGACTTGACGACCGAATCACCTGCCTGGCGGATCTGATCCTCGCTGAAGTGCAGCGGACCGCTGGTGAGCCAGTTCTGAATTTGCGTGACGCTGGCCGTGAACTGGTCGGTGAGCTGGGGCAACCCGTCGATGAACTGCTCGACGACAAACGTCATGATTCCCGCGACCAGCCCGATCGAGGCAAGCAGAACGACGATGACGGCTGCCGAGCGGGGAACACCCCACACCTGTAGCCGATCGACAATCGGGATCAGCAGAGCTGATGCCAGCAGAGCCAGCCCCACCGGGATGAGCACGGTTTCGAGGCGGAGTACGACGTACCCGAGAACCAACAGTCCGGCGAAGATCACAATGAGGCGCCACGACCATTCCGCAGCGATGCGCACGCCGGGATGCACCACCCGAGCGTCGGCGGAGATGGGTTTGTTCATCCTCGATGCTCGCTCCGCACGCCCCCTGTTTGCGTTCACATCGCGAGCCTAACCGGCCCGGCCGACACAGGTGAGCGGACGAATAATCGGACGCGCGTACCAACACTTCGACCTCTGCCAGCTAAATTGAACCCTGTGCGGGCCTCATACAGAGCAATAGCGGTGACCATCCGCAGCCGGTGGCCCCTCTATATGCTCTCCATGCTCGCAGCCAATCTGATCGGCGCGGTACTGGTCTTTGCCTTCGTCCGGTACGGCGTGCCGATCCAGGAGTCCGACGCGATAGTTGCCGACCGGGTCCGCAACTTCGCGATCTTCGGCGTGTACCTGGCATTCGCCGGCGCCGTCAGCCTCACGGCGGCGGCGATGATGTTGAAGTCGGTCATTCGCTGGCGGCTGCGCGGGGGTCCACCCACGAGGTCCGAGCAGATGGCGGCACTGCACGCGCCGCTTCGCCAGGCCATCGTCCACCTGGTGCTGTGGATTCTGGGCGGCATCATCTTCGTGTTCCTGACCATCACCGAGATGCCCGGACTCGCGATCGCCGTGATCGTGACGGTCTGCATGGCCGCGACCACGACCTTCGGGTTCACCTACATGCTCGGTGAGCGCATTTTGCGTCCGGTCGCCGCCCAGGCCTTGAGCGAGGGCGAATTCGATCGGACCATGGCGCCTGGCGTCGGAACCCGGCTGGCGATGACCTGGGGTCTCGGCACGCTGATGCCCGTCGCAGGCATCATCTTGCTGTGCTCGACGCAGCTCACGACCGATCTCGAGTTCTCCCCCGACTCGCTCGCGTGGGCGATCCTGCTCATCTCGATCATGGCGATCGTGCAGGCCTTTGCGCTGTCGATGCTGACGGCTACCCAGATCTCCGATCCGATCCGCCAACTGCGACGCGCCATCGAGCGGGTGCAGCGCGGCGCCACCGACGTACGCGTCGAGGTGTTCGACGGCAGTGAGATCGGCCGGCTGCAGGTCGGCTTCAACCGCATGATGAAAGAGTCCGACGAGCGTCGTCTGCTGCGTGAGCTGTTCGGTCAGCACGTCGGCGAGGATGTGGCCCGGCGCGCGTTGAAGTTCGGTACCGAGCTGGGCGGAGAAACTCGATTCGTGGCAGTTCTGTTCGTCGACATGGTCGGATCCACCGGTGCCGCGGCCGAGCGCCCGCCGGGTGAAGTGGTCGAACTGCTCAACGAGTTCTTCCGTGTGGTCGTCGACGTCATCGATCGTCACCATGGTTTTGTCAACAAGTTCATGGGTGATGCGGCACTCGCCATCTTCGGTGCACCACTCGATCGACCCGACGCTCCGACGGCAGCCCTCGCTGCGGCTCGCGAGCTGCGGTTCAAGCTCAACGACATCACCGGCCTCGACGTCGGAATCGGTGTGAGCGCGGGGCTCGCGGTCGCCGGCAACATCGGTGCTGCCGAACGTTTCGAGTACACCGTGATCGGTGATCCGGTCAACGAGGCGTCACGGCTCACCGAGCTCGCGAAACTTCGGCCCAGCCGGGTGCTGGCGTCGACGAGCGCGTTGTACTTCGCCGACGAAGAGGAACAGGCCGAGTGGGAACTCGGCGAGCAAGTCCAACTGCGTGGGCGCCGACGACTGACGCATCTGGCGTGGCCCGAAAAGTATCCAGAGGTCGATCCGGATCAAATTGGTTAGGGTGAGTCGATGGCTCAGCCTGGAAACACCCCACGGCGACTGAGACGACCACGCTCGCCCGTGGCCGAGACCAGTCGGGCCAGAGGGCGCTTCTGGTGGTTGAAGTGGCTGCTCGGGGTGGCTCTGATCGCTCTTCTGATCGTCGAGGGAATCATCCTGTGGCCTCGTCTCAACGAGTACTGGCAAGCTCTCACCGAAATCCATTGGGGTTGGGTGGCTGCCTGTGTAGCCGCCCAGGCGGTGTCCCTCAGCGGTTACGCGTCCGTTCAGCAGCGCCTTCTCAACGCGGCAGATGTTGTCGCCGGTCACCTCAAGAACCTCTCGGTCATCTACGCCAGCACGGCGATGGCGTTGACGTTGCCTGCCGGCCAGGTCTTCTCGACAGCGTTCACGTACAAGCAGACTCGAAAGTGGGGGGCGACGCCTGTAGTCGCGTCCTGGCAGTTGGCAATGTGCGGTGTCATCGCCGCCGCGACTCTGGCACTCCTCGGTGCCACTGGCGCAGTGGCGTTCGGCACCAAAGTCAGCCCGGTGACGCTGACGATTTCGCTCGTCGGCATGGCGGCACTGTTTCTGGCGTTGCGATACGTAGCCCAGAATCCCGGCAGCATCGAACGCATCGGGCACCGAGTTCTGGCGCTGTACAATCGTTCCCGCAAAAACCCGACCGGGCGCGGTATGCACCGTTGGTCCGAAATTCTCAAGCAACTGGACTCGGTTGAACTCAGTCGGACCGACACTGCGGTTGCCTTCGGATGGTCGGCAGTTCACCGAGTTGCCGACGTCCTCTGTCTCGGTTTCGCTTGTTGGGCAGTAGGAGCCGATCCGTCCTTCGCCGGCCTGCTGATCGCGTTCACAGCGGCGAAAGCGGTGGGCAGTATTCCCCTCATGCCGGGCGGTCTCGGCTATGTCGAGCCCGTGCTCATCACAGCACTGACCATGGCGGGCTCTACCTGGGCGCAAGCCGCAGCAGCGGTATTCGTTTATCGGATAATCAGTTTCGTACTTGTCGCTCTGGTGGGATGGCTCGTCTTCCTCGTGTCATTCCGTGCAACCCACCACGAGGATCTCGAGATGGACCTCGAGTTCGAACGCCGAGAACAACCCGGCGTCTAGCGTCGCAACGCTGCCGCCATGTCGTCGAGGTGTGCCCGGCTGATCCGTACGGCTGCCTCCGCGTCGCCGGCTTCGATGGCGTCCACCAACATTCGATGCTCGTCCGCATCGGGCTGGCTGTGGGGATGCAGGTCCAGAACCGCGATCAACTCGATCAACGCAGCCCGCAGACGCGGTACAAAGGTCTCGAAGAGTTCCGACAGCACGGGATTGTGTGCCGCGTCCACCACTGCTCGGTGGACGGCGATGTCGGCGTCGACAAACGCTGCGTCGCCAGAGTGCGCGGCGGCAGTTCTACCGTCGAGCGCTTGCCGCAGAGCCGCGACGTCAACGGCATCGCGCCGCTGCGCGGCGAGGCGAGCTGCTTCGATCTCGACCGCGTTGCGCACCTCGACGACGTGAAGGATCGCCTCGGCTTCGAGCACTCGGGGCCACTGATCCGGAGGCGTCGTACTCCGTAGGAAGACCCCGGCGCCCTGCCGCGATTCGAGCATGCCGAGGCCCGCGAGAGTCCGCACTGCTTCCCTGATAGTGGACCGCCCGATACCCAACTGCGCAGCAAGAGTGGTTTCACCTGGAAGTTTGGCGCCGACTTCCCATTCACCGCTCACGATCCGCGCGCGTAGCAACTCCGCGGCCTGGTCGGTGAGCAGCCGACGCTCGACGATCGGGGACACGTGAACTCCTCAGGTTGTCTGATAAGTGATTTCGTTCTAGTGTAGCCCGCATGGCTACAGGAGCACTCCTTCTCGACTGCCGCGGCGGGGCCTGAAAGACCGGCACCCCTCCGCGGGGTTTCGCCATGCCGGTCTCTCGACTCGACCGCAGGAGAAACCGAAGATGAGTACTACCCGAGCCAACCGCTGGAACAACCAGAAGCCGTCACCCATGCCGTCCGAGCGCTATCGCGCCGCGTGGGATCGCGTCGACATTCCGATTTTCGACCGAACGTGGCCGTCCAATCGCACCACCGTGGCGCCCCTGTGGGTGCCCGTCGATCTGCGTGACGGCAATCAAGCCCTCGCAGAACCGATGGACCCCGAACGCAAGCGCCGAATGTTCGAACTGATGGTGGCGATCGGCTACAAGGAAATCGAGGTCGGCTATCCCTCTGCGAGCCAGACCGATTTCGATTTCGTTCGCGACCTGGTGCGGTTCGATCTCGTTCCCGACGACGTCACCGTCGTCGTATTCACCGCCGCGCGTACGGATTTGATCGAACGGACGTACCAGTCGATCGAGGGACTGCCGAACGCGGTCGTCCACATGTACACCGCGACTGCGCCGACGTGGCGAAACGTGGTTCTCGGCAAAGAGCGAGAAGAGTTGCACGACATGATTTTCCGCGCGGCGCAGGACGTGGCCCGTGGCGGCGAAGGCCACGACGGGTGGCGATTCGAGTTCTCCCCCGAGGTCTTCAACCTCACCGAACCCGATTACATCCTGCAGGTCTGCAACAGCCTCACCGAACTCTGGGACGCCAGTCCCGATCGCCCGGTCATCCACAACCTGCCTGCCACAGTCGAAATCGCCACCCCCAACATCTATGCCGACCAGATCGAATACATGCACCAGAACCTGGCCCGACGCGATTCGGTGATTCTCTCGGTCCACCCGCACAACGACCGCGGCACCGGGGTTGCATGTGCCGAACTGGCAGTACTGGCCGGCGCGCAGCGCGTCGAGGGATGCCTGTTCGGCAACGGCGAGCGCACGGGCAACGTCGACCTGGTCACGCTGGGGCTGAATCTGCATGCACAGGGCGTCGATCCGGAAATCGACTTCTCCGACATCGACAAGATCCGTCGAACGGTGGAGTACTGCAACCGAATTCCCGTCCACGAGCGCCACCCGTACGGCGGAGATCTCGTGTACACGGCATTTTCCGGAACCCACCAGGATGCGATCAAGAAGGGCTTCGCCCATCACTACGAGAGTGCGGAGGCTGCCGGCGTCGATCCGGGATCGGCGCCGTGGGCAGTCCCCTATCTGCCGATCGACCCCGCCGACGTCGGCCGCGATTACCAGGCGGTGATTCGTGTGAACAGCCAGTCGGGCAAAGGCGGAATCGCTTATCTGTTGCAGACCGAGTACGGGGTCGAACTCCCCCGGCGCCTGCAAATCGACTTCGCCTCGCGGGTGCAGCTCGAGACCGACGACTCGGGCACCGAAATGACCGCCGACCAGCTGTGGAAACTGCTGCTGCGCGAGTACGGGTACAACGGAGGAGTGCGTCGGTACTCACTGGAACACACCGCCGACGGTGATCAGTTGTTCGTCGCCATCGATCGCGACGGACGCGAGGTCACCGCTGTAGCCAGTGCGTCCGGGCCGGTCGAGGCCTTGAGTAAAATCCTGACCGAACAGGGCTCGGCGGTCGAGGTCGTCTCGCTCACCCAGCATTCACTGCCCCGCAAACCGGAGTCTTCCGGTAGTGCGAATTCGGCAGTCACCATCGCAGAATGCGTGGTGAACGGCGAAGGGCGCTGGGGCATTGCGGTGCATCAGTCGGTGACAGCGTCGGCGCTTCACGCCGTCTATGCCACAAGCACAAACACTGTGATGCAGCTCACATGATCTTGCGGAAGGATTTCCTGGGGTCCATAGTTGAAGCTACAAGAACTTGAACATTCAACTACTTATTCAGGAGCTTCCATGACCACCGCAACCTTGCCCACATTGACCGCCGGAACCTGGGTCATCGACACCGTCCACTCCACTGTCGGATTCTCGGTTCGCCACCTCATGGTTTCCAAGGTTCGTGGAACGTTCGACGAGTTCTCCGGAACGATCACCGTTGCCGAAGACGGAACCCCCGCCGTCGAGGCCGAGATCTCCGTGGACTCCATCAACACCAAGAACGAGCAGCGCGACGGCCACATCAAGTCCGCTGACTTCTTCGACGTCGAGAAGTTCCCGAAGGCCACCTTCAAGTCCACCGCAGTGCGCTCCAAGGGCAGCGACTTCGTCCTCGCCGGCGACTTCACGCTCCACGGCGTCACCCGCGAGGTCGAGCTGAACCTCGAGTTCAACGGCGTCAACCCGGGCATGGGCCAGGGCCCCGTCGCAGGATTCGAAGCCACCACCGTCATCAACCGCAAGGACTTCGACATCTCCATCGAGATGCCCCTCGAAGGCGGCGGAGCAGTTGTCGGCGACAAGATCACGATCACCCTCGAGATCGAAGCCGGCCTCCAGGCCTAACAGCACTGTGCGCCTTTATTAACCGCCCGCGGTTAATAAAGGCGCACAGTCGTATGGTGTGAGCGTGAAGAAGTACGCACCATTCCTGCTGATCGACGCCATTCTTGTCATAATCTTCTGCGCGATAGGGCGCCGTACCCACGAAGAAGCCAATGCGCTCGCCGGTCTGGCGAAGACATCCTGGCCCTTCCTGACCGGCCTGGTGATCGGATGGGCTGCCACGTTCGCGCTCTACCGCGACAAGTTCAACGCCGTTCTCCTTGTTCCCACCGGCGTTGTCGTTTGGCTCGGCGCCGTCGTCATCGGGATGATCCTGCGAGTGTTGAGTGGCCAGGGCACCCAGTTCAGCTTCATCGTCGTCGCGACGCTGGTCCTCGGCGCGTTCCTTCTCGGTTGGCGCGCACTCGCTCCGCTGGTAGTGAGAATCCGCACCAAGTCGTAACCAAACTCCACGGCTCGGAACCACCCGAAATGCCCGAGCACGTAGGACACTTTTCGGATGAGCAACACTACGGAGCCCGTCGAACGTAGCGAGAAGGAAGACCGGGGGTTCTTCGGCCAACCCTTTGCGCTGGCGAACCTGTTCGGCGTCGAGATGTGGGAGAGATTCTCCTTCTACGGGATGCAAGGCATCCTCATCTACTACCTGTACTACAGCGTCAGCGACGGCGGCCTCGGCATCAGCCAGGCGGCAGCGACCAGCATCGTCGGCGCGTACGGCGGCACCGTCTACCTGTCGACGATTCTCGGGGCGTGGGTGGCCGACCGACTGCTCGGCTCCGAGCGCACGCTCTTCTACAGTGCTTCGCTGGTGATGGCCGGCCACATCGCACTGTCGGTTCTTCCCGGCATGTGGGGTGTCGGCGTCGGCCTCGTCATGGTCGCCTTCGGCAGCGGCGGCTTGAAGGCCAATGCGACCTCTCTGGTCGGAGATCTCTATTCCGAACAGGATGTTCGCCGCGACGCCGGATTCTCCATCTTCTACATGGGCATCAACATCGGCGGTCTTGTCGGTCCGCTGCTCACCGGAGCCGTCCAGGACGCCTGGGGATTCCACGCCGGTTTTGCTCTCGCTGCCGTCGGCATGGCGCTCGGCCTGATCCAGTACACGCTGGGCCGCAAGCATCTTCACGGAATCGGTGCCGAACCCGGCAACCCGTTGCCCGCCGACAAGCGCGCACTCTACATCGGGATCGGCATTGCCGCGATCGTCGTCGTCGCGGTCGCCTCCGTCACCGGCTTGATCACGGCGGACAACATGTCCGACGTCGTTGTCGGACTCACGATCGTCGCGTCGGTCGGTTACTTCCTCCTCATGCTCACCAGCAAGAAGGTCACCAAGGTCGAACGCAGTCGAGTCTTTGCATTCATCCCGATGTTCATCGCGAGCGCGGCCTTCTGGTCGCTGTTTCAGCAGCAGTTCACCACAGTGCCGGTGATCTCAGACAAGCTCCTGGACCGCAATCTCTTCGGTTGGGACTTCCCGCCGACGTGGGTGCAGTCGATCAATCCGGTGTTCATCATCATCTTTGCCGGTGTGTTCGCAGCGATGTGGACCAAACTCGGTGACCGTCAGCCGTCGTCGCCGATCAAGTTCGCGCTCGGTACCGGCACGATGGGTCTGGCGTTCCTGGCGTTCATCCCGATCACCGGGGGCGGACCGAACAGTGCACCGCTCCTCGGCCTGGCCGGTGTGCTTCTGCTCTTCACCTTCGCGGAACTCTTCCTGTCCCCCGTCGGCCTTTCCCTTGCAACCAAACTCGCGCCCGAGCATTTCCACACTCAGATGGTGGCGTTGTTCTTCTTGTCCGTTGCATTGGGTTCTTCGATGGCAGGAACCTTGGCCGGTTACTTCGACATCGACGACAGTCGCCCGTTCTTCCTGATCATCGGTTTCTCGTCGATCGGAATCGGAGTGATTCTTGCTCTTGCCTCGCCGTGGATCAAGAAGCTGATGCAGGGCGTGAAGTAGACGGGCTCACTTCACCCACAACCACAGAGCCAACACGAATCCCGCTATCGCTACTGCCACACGCAGTACCGATGGCGGGATTTTCTTGACGACGGGCGGGCCACACCAACCTCCGGCCAACGCGCCGAGCGCCATCGCCAACGCGGCCACCCAATGCACCTGTCCGGAGAAGGCGAAGATGAGTGCAGCCACAAGATTGGCGATGCCGAGAAAGAAACTCTTCAGGATCGTTGCACGCCACACCGTTTCGGAAGTGAGGATGAGCGTCGCAGCCAGGAAGATGACGCCGGCACCGGCACCGAAATAGCCGCCGTATACCGCGACGGCGAACAGTGCTGCGGAGTAGATTCCGGGGCGGTCACCGCCGCCGGACAACTCACGAATCTTCGGTTGCAGCAGCAGCGCGAGCGAGGCGAACACGACCATCGCCGGCACAACGGATTCGAACGAGCCTTCCGGTGCCAGCCACAGGATGAGGGCACCGATGATGCCACCGGCCGCCGAATAGAGAGACCAGCGAACAAGTTTCGGACCGGTATCGGCAACTTCACGGGACGAGTTCGCCAACGCTCCGACGCCGACGGCCACCAACGCGACGGTATTGGTCATGTTCGCGCTGACCGGTGAGAGCCCGACGCTCAGCAGCGCCGGATACGAAACGATCGATGCAAGACCGGTGACAAAACCGACTAGACCGCTGAAGAATCCCGCTACGACGAGGAAAAGGAAATCGAGCAGGTTCACGAACCAGGAATCTACTCGCGGTGCCCGGTACTACTTGTCGGCAGGCTTGCCGAGTTCCTGGAAGAGCTTGTCCGTCATCTGCATTGCTCGATCGCCGCCGTCGGCGTCTGCGACGAACACTGCGAATGCGAAGTCTCCGCGTGATCCGTAGAACCAGCGATCGTCACCGCTCGCTGCACCGGCCGCCATCATGTCCGGGTACCCAGCCAGTCCGCCGGCGCCTCGCATGGCGTCACGCAGACGATTGTTGACGTCGCCGGGCAATGCCGTCGGCGTGACGTCGGCGGTAGCCGGTTGTCCGAAGACCATCATCGGCATCGGGGCACTGCCGCGGGCGATCGATGCCGCGAGCATCGCCATTCCGAACGGAGTTACCGTCGGTGTGTTCGCGTCGTTGGACGTCTTGTTGGCCATGACGTTGTTCATCGCCTGGTCCACGCCGGGGCGGTTCGCGGCAAGCACTGCTGTCTGCTGTTCGAGTCCCTGAATGTGGAAGCCGTTGCCGAGTCCGAGTTGCTGCCCGGTGTCGGCCAACTGCTCGGGTGACACGGCGCCGGGGTCGACGCCGTTCTGCATCGACGATGCGAGACGGACCAGATCGAGGGCACCGCCGGCCGGGCGCAACCCGGTGAAGGCGATCGGGCCCTGTTCGATGGCCTGATTGTTCTGTGCTGCAGCCAGAATGGCGCCGTCCGACGGGCGGATCGCGACGATGGCCGCAGGAGTACCTGCACTGACGACAGCTTCGATCGCGGCGAGTTGAGCGTGCGAGTCGAGGGTCGCGGCGACGTCGGGGCCGGGAGGTCCTTGGAAGCCGGCTTGCTTGATCGGGAATCCGTTGGGCTCGACCAGATTGACCGCCCAGCCGGCGGTGGCGTCGCGATTGGCCTGCCACACGGTCCGCAGTGGGTCCAGCAACGGCGAGTTGATTCGACGGTCGGAGGCGATCAGCTTGGGTGTCTTGACCACGACGACGCCGGGGATCGCAAAATCGCTTTCCAGGTAGGCGTAGTCGGGATCGCGGAGCAGTACGGCGGTGACGGGCTTGCCGGGGTTTGCGGCGAGGTCGGCCAACATCGACTCCGAAGTGACCAACGGTGCGACAGGTTCGAGCACCGTGGCGAGGCGACGAGTGGTGTCGACGGGGTCCGGCATGGTGGCCGGGTCGAGAGTGATCGCATTGATGGTCTGCTCGTTCATGAGCAGGGTGCCGGTGCTGTCGACTACCTTCGGCGGCGCTGCGTCCGTGCGGGTGTACGAAACGGTGCGACCGTTGCCGAGGTCGGGGACGAGGACCGACGGGTCCCAGGACACACGCCAGCCGACCGACAGATCACGAACCTCACCCTGCGACTGGTAGCTCCAGTCCTTGCCTTCGCCGAAGTTCCAGGACGCGTCGAGTGTGAAGAGTCCGGAGTCGCTACCCAGATCCATGACCTGAGCGACGTCGAAGTCGGTGGACTTGGCGGCCAGTCCGTCGAACATCTGCTGGATCGACGGCCGCGCCGCGTTGGGGTACGACGTGAGCGCCGCGGCAGCTTCGGCGTCGTGGTTGTTGAGGGCGGTGACGAAGTCCTCCACCACCGAGGCGGCGTCGGATTTCTTCTCCCCACCGATGACACACGACGCGAGCGCCACTGTCAGAACGACAGCAGTTATCGACGCAACGACATATTTTCCACGACGGTTGTGCTGTCCTCCGGGCCCCATGCATGTAACTCTTTACTTCTGTCACACGAGTAACAAGCACGGGATGCCTACGAACGTGTCACGGTTGAGCTACGACGGTGTGATCCAACTGCAACGGAAAACAGGTTTCAGCGCAGAAAAGTGCCCGCTACCTGCACTGCAGGCGAAGAGCTGTCCGCACCCGCGATGAATACCGCAAATGCGAGGTCTCCCTTGATTCCGACAAACCACCCATGTGCCGGGCCACCCTCGGTTTCGGCCGTGCCGGTCTTGCCGAGAAGCCCCGGAATGTCCTGCAACGACGTCGCCGTACCGCCTGTGACGGTCTCGCGCATCATCACCCGCAACTGTTCGGTCACCTCCGCGGGAGCCGGTGCAACGGTCTGATCTGCCACGCCGGGCTGTCCCTTGACCAACATCGGCGCGGGTGTCGTTCCGTTGGCGATCGAGGCCGCCACGAGAGCCATCCCGAAGGGCGTGGCGGTCACCGTGCCCTGTCCGATCGCGGACTCGACGCGTTCGGCGGGGGTGTTCGCGTCAGGGACGTTGCCCGTCACCGTCGTGAGTCCGGGGGTGACGTAGTCGACGCCGAGCCCGAACTGCAGCGCCGCCTTGTGCAAAGCATCGGCGGGCAGACCGACGGCCATCCTCGCCATTGTGGTGTTGCACGACTTCGCGAACGCGGTGTGCAGCGGAACCGATCCGAGGTCGAACTCGTCGTCGTTGGGAATCTGACGGCCCTCGATGTTCTCGGTACCCGGGCACGGCAGAACGGTGTCCGGTGTAGCGACACCGGCTTGCAGGGCCGCGGACGTCGTCACGGTCTTGAACGTCGAACCCGGTGGGTACAGGCCGGTCAGAGCGATCGGGCCCTGTGCGTCGGCGGGGGCGTTCTGGGCCACCGCCAACACCGCTCCGGTCGACGGCTGCAGCGCAACGATCGCCGCCTGTTGTGTCACCCCGGCAAGCGCATTCTCGGCCGCGAGTTGCATCGGTCGGTCGATCGTTGTGGCGATGTTCGGAGCAACCGGCCCGTCTTGGCCGGCGACGGTGGTGACGGTTCCGTTCTGCTTCACCTGCTGTACCGCCCAGCCCGCGGACTTGTCCTGCCCCTCCTGCCACAGATCGGACAACCCACTGAAAGTCGGCGACGCCAGAGTTTTGTCCACCGAGAGCAACCGAGCCTGCGGCGCCAAGCTCACTCCGGGAATCGCCGCCAACCGCTCCTCGATCGGTGCAAGATCCTCGGCCCGCAAAGTGATTGCGGTGACCGGCTTCCCACTTGCCGACGCAAGATCGCCGCTCAGCGATGCCGCCGTGATCGTCGGTGCGACGGGCGAGAGAAGGGCCGCCACGGCTGCCGTGTCCACCGGGGGCACCGCGCCGGAATCGAGATTGACCAGCGTCACCACCTGCTGCTCCATGATCGGCTGGCCCGCCGCGTCCAGCACCGACGGCGGAGCACCGGTGGTGGGTGTGTAGCGCAAGGTCGTCGAGGAGGTCAGATCCGGAGCCAACAGCGCCGGGTCCCACTGAATCAGCCAGTTGTCCCCGCTTTTCGACGCGTTTCCCTGCGTCGAGTAGTTCCAGTCCTGACCTTCACCGAACTTCCACGCCGCATCGAGTGTGAACTTCCCCGCAGAATCACCGGACTCGGTGGCGTCGGAGACGGTGAATGTTCCCTCGTCCTTGCCCAGCCCGTCGATCAGAGCCGAAATCGCAGTCGACGCCGCCGCCGGATCGGTGGTCAGGGCTGCCGCCGCTTGCACGTCATCGGACGTGAGCGCGGAGGCGAACTCCTCTGCCACTGATTTCGGCTGGTCAGGGCCAGAACTGCAGGCAACTACCGATCCTGCGGCCAATACCCCCAGAGCCACGGCAGCCACGGGACGACGGAAAGTTCGGAAGCTCTGACGAGCGTGTGAAAGGCGCACGACTCCGATCATGCCCGAATTTGTGGCGCCAGTTCGACTATCGGTGTAATCATGTAATCAGTGCAATAAATGCACGCCACACTCCACCAGCTCTCCGAGGAGAACGCCATGAAGAACTCACAAAACTCCGGCGACCGCAGGTTCGGCCGTCCCGGAGGTTGGCAACAGGCGTCGGTTCCCGACGCGAGTGATGCGTCCGACTGGTTTGCCGGTCGACTTCCAGATGACTGGTTCACCGGAACGGCCGACGTCCAGGTCGACCGCGAAGAAATCGTCGTGATCGGTGAACTCCCGGCAGTCGACGGTGGCGAGGCCGCCGCGGACGGAAGGATCTCACGCTTTCGCGAAACCACGCGCGCCGACCGGATGCGCATCGCCGACGAGGCCGAGGCTCGCTACGGGCGCAAGGTCGCCTGGGGTGTACGTCTGGACGAAAAGACCGTCCTGTTCACACATCTCGCAGTTCCGGTGATGACACGACTACGTCAGCCCGAACGCAAGGTTCTCGACACCTTGGTGGACGCGGGAGTTGCTCGCTCCCGAGCGGACGCTCTCATGTGGACAGTCCGGTTGGCGGGCAAGCACAGCGAACAATGGCTCACCGAACTCCGCGAAGCGATGTCGAAGGTCGACGACCTCCGATCCGAGGGTCCGAAAATCTGACGGCCCGAAAATCTGAGCACCGAACACCGACGAGACCGACAGCACAGAATAATTCGATTGCACGGGACCGTTCGAGTGTTCTAACCTGGAACACGAATCATTCCCGACAGAACAGGAAACGGGCCGTTGCTCCTCTAGAGGTTCATCACGCGAAGGCACTCGCACCCATCAGCACTTGCTGAGCCGGGCGCACAGTCCAAGCACCCTCTGGAGTACTCATGACCCAATCCCATCTTTCTCTGTCGCTCTCGGATCTCACCTTCATCTGGCCGGACGGCGAATCAGTCTTTTCCCACACCAATTTTGTATTCCCCAGTGGCCGTGTCGGTCTCGTGGGACTCAACGGATCGGGAAAGTCGACTCTGCTGCGGTTGATCGCGGGAGAGCTCTCACCGGAATCCGGATCCGTGACCGCTTCCGGCGAGGTCGGCTACCTCCGTCAGGACATCACACTCGATCCGAGCGTTCGGGTGGATGACATCCTCGGTATCCACGAACTCCGAAACGCATTGCACCGCATCGAAACCGGCGACGGCTCCGAATCCGACTTTGCGCTCGTGGACAACAACTGGGATATCGAGGAGAGCGCCCTCTCCACCTTGTATCGACTCGGCCTCGAGAAGGTGGTTCCGGATACCGCAGCATTGAGCCGAACTGTCGGCACCCTCTCCGGCGGAGAGACCGTCTTACTCGGCTTGACCGCAACGCTGCTGAAGAATCCACAGGTACTTCTCCTGGACGAGCCGACCAACAACCTGGATCGCGACGCTCGATCACGAGTTCATGCTGCAGTCCAACAGTTTCCGGGAACCGTGCTGATCGTCAGCCACGACCGGGAACTGCTCGACACCGCGGAGTACACGATCGAACTACGTCGGGGGGATCTACGCGTGTTCGGCGGCAACTACTCGCACTACCAGGAGGTCGTGACCGCTGAGCAGGAAAACGCACTCGCCACCGTTCGCGACGCCAAGGCCGATCTGGCAAAGCAGAGCCGCGAGCTGATCGACGCTCGAACGAAACTGGACCGGCGTAAGCGCTATGGGCAGAAGATGTTCGAGAACAAGCGGATGCCGCCGATCATCGCGCAGACACGAAAACGTCAGGCCCAAGTTTCAGCGGGAAAGCTGGCCCTCAACCATATCGGGAAGGTGGACGAGGCCAAGTCTGTCCTGTCGGAGGCAGAGGAACTCCTTCGAGACGATCGCGAGATTCGTCTGGATCTGCCTGCTACAGAGGTTCATCCGGGGCAGCAGGTTGCGCGGCTCGACGAGGTGACGTTGCAGAGCGGCCAAGTGGTATCGCTCCAGATCACCGGACCGGAGCGGATTGCGATAGTGGGACGCAACGGAATCGGCAAGACGACGTTGCTCGATGCACTCGCCGCGTCGACTCCGTTCGTAGCCTCTCGTGCGCTCCCCCAACGTCTCGACGTGTTCGACGAGGACCTCTCGGTGGCGGACAACGTCGCGTTGGCCGCGCCACACGCGACAGCCGAGGAAATTCGCGGGCAGTTGGCACGGTTCCTTTTCCGGGGAACGGATTCCGACGTATCGGCATCCGCACTCTCCGGCGGTGAACGATTGCGTGCGGCGTTAGCCACGATCCTGCTGGCCGAACCCGCGCCCCAGCTGCTTCTTCTCGACGAGCCGACCAACAACCTGGACCTACCGAGTCTCGCCCACCTCACGCAGGCACTTTCCGATTTTCGCGGCGCCATGGTGGTGGTGAGTCACGATCTGCCGTTCCTTCGCGGCATCGGCATAACGCGATGGATCAGCATGGACGAGACTGGTATTCGAGACATCGATCCCGAGTAGGCCGACGGTTGACGCTGTCGGCGCTCGACGGTCTGGCCTACCGTGGGGCGATGTGCCTTCACCTCGACGCAACCGCCGCGCTGTCGCTCGCAGGTTGGGTTCGCGAAGAACCCACTCGATCGGCCTCTGCCCCAGTTCCGCAACCACTGGTCGGCGGTTGTGACCAACTCGTAGTGTGGGCGAGTTCGTTCTCCGTACTTGCCAGTTCCGACGACCAGGTGTGGTTTCTCTCGGCGGAGAACTATGCCGGTGGCGTTGGCGTCAGCGATGAGGCGTTTCCCTGGAATGCGTTCCGGCACGAGAGCCTGGCGGTCGCTTCCGGGCCGGCGGAGCGCGCGGCGATCAACGCCTTCTGGTCCACTCACCTCCCGGTCCTGCTGTCGGTGCGCAATGGGTACGAGTACTTGGCGCTCGCACCCGACGGTCAGGTTGTCCGTGGAGGAGAGCCGGAGTTCGAGGAGGTCACCATCGTCGCCGCTGATTTCGAGGCTCTGATTCGGGGCATAGCCGCAGGCGTCAGCACTGCAGACCCCTCCACCGATGCATTGCTTGGAACAGTGGGTACTGCCCAGCCGGGCAGTGACCAGTAGCTCTGAGGGAGGCCGAGTTGACGGCCCGACTGTTCGTGAGAGCCCACGCCATCCGTCGAATGGGTCCGGACGACTACTCGAGTTCACGTGCGTAGCAACTGGCACCCATACTGGACGGGTGTTGCACGACGTGAGAAATCCGGTGGACGGTGCGCGGATCACCTATCAGATCGTGGGCGATGGCCCACCCCTGTTGATGGTGCACGGCACAGCGTTGTCGCGCTCCATCTGGCGTGGCTTCGGGTACGTCAAGGCACTTCAGGAGCAGTATCGTCTGATCCTCGTCGACATGCGGGGTCACGGACGCAGTGACAAACCACACGACTCCGATTCGTATGCAATGGATCTGGTGGTCGGCGATCTCCTGGAGATCCTCGACACGGAGTCTCCGTTCGAACCGGCACACGTCCTCGGATACTCGTTCGGCGGACGCTCGGTGATGTCGCTGACAGTCGAGCACTCCGAACGGGTGCGATCGCTGACCGTCGGGGGCGGTAGCAGCCGACCGATGACGGGCGCGTTCGACGCATTGTTCTTCCCGGGCTGCATCGACGTACTCGAAAGCGGCGGTATCGAGGGATTTCTGACCGGTTGGGGCGTGAGGCGCGGCAAACCGGTGGATCCTCAGACTGCGACTGCCTTCCGAATCAATGATGCCCTCGCGCTCGCTGCCTACATGCGCCGCGCAGAGAAGGAGCACGGCATCGACGACGCCGTGCTGCAACGGATCACCACACCGGCGTTGTTGTTCGTCGGATCGAGAGATCGCGAGCGCCTGCCGGATACCGAGCATCTCGCGTCGCTGATCCCGGACAGTGCCTTGACTGTGATCGAAGGGGCTGACCACGCAAGCGCAGTCGCAGACTCCGATGCTGTACTGCGTGCGCTCATTCCGTTCCTGAGCCGACAGTAGTCCGCCTTGAACCTCTCGCTACTGCGATGTGAGCACTCTCGACTCCAGCGCGGTCACCGGTGGTTGCCGCAAGTCCAAGCGCCTCAACAACTGGGCATTCGCGGCAACGACCACAGTGGATACCGACATCAGGATTGCTCCGACCTCCATCGGCAGCACGAACCCGACGGGCGCCAGTACTCCCGCAGCGAGGGGAACCGAGATCGCGTTGTATCCCGCTGCCCACCAAAGGTTCTGAACCATCTTCCGGTAGGTGGCGCGGGAAAGCTCGATGACCGAGCTCACCGAACGCGGATCATCGCTGGCCAGAACAACTCCCGCCGACGCGATCGCCACGTCGGTTCCGGCACCGATCGCGATGCCCACATCCGCCTGGGCGAGTGCCGGCGCATCGTTGACCCCGTCACCGACCATCGCCACGCGGTGGCCCGCAGCCTGAAGCCGAGATACCTGCGCTCCCTTGTCCTGCGGAAGCACTTCGGCGAAAACTTCGTCGATCCCGAGCCTGCGAGCCACCGAATGGGCCACGGCCTCCGCGTCTCCGGTGACCATGGCCACCCGCACACCGCGAGCATGGAGGGCGTCGACGGCCAATGCTGATTCCGGGCGAATCTCGTCGGCCAATGCCAATGCGCCGATTACCTTCTCGTCACGCACTACATGCAGGACGGTCGACCCGTCACTGAGCCACTCTTCGGTCCCCGGGATCGCGGTGGCCCCGACCGATCGCAGCATCCCCGGTCCGCCGACACCGACGCGTGCACCGGCGACGTCCGCAGCAACCCCGATCCCGTTGTGCGCCTGAAAGTCGGAACCCGAAGTGAATTCGAGCGACAACTCCCGCGCCGCCGCGACGACGGCGCGCCCGAGTGGATGTTCGCTGTCGAACTCGACGGCAGCCGCTGCGCTGAGAACGTCGTCATCGGAATACCCGTCGACACCGCGTACACCGACCACTGCGGGCTCCCCCTTGGTGAGAGTGCCGGTCTTGTCGAAGAGAACGGTGTCTACGTTACGCATCGCCTCGAGGGCCATGCGGTCGGTGATCAAGATCCCAGCCCGAGCCGCCCGTTCCGTCGCGATCGAGACGACCAGTGGAATCGCCAACCCGAGCGCGTGCGGGCAGGCGATCACCAGAACGGTGATCGTCCGGGTGACTGCGCTCT
Organism: Rhodococcus sp. MPR-R1B; assembly: GCF_058793255.1. NCBI lineage: Bacteria > Bacillati > Actinomycetota > Actinomycetes > Mycobacteriales > Nocardiaceae > Rhodococcus > Rhodococcus sp. MPR-R1B. The sequence continues at coordinate 207,700 of NZ_JBXAFO010000005.1, read as the reverse complement.
CCGGGGTGCCCCAGATACTCCAGGCGATCGCGGTCAGCACTGCCGCGCCCAGTGCGTACCAGAACAGCAGAGCAGCGGCCTTGTCCGCCAACACCTGCGCGCGACTCGACGAGTTCTGGGCTTGTTCGACCAGGCGCCGGATACCGGCGAGCGCGGTGTCTTCTCCCACGGCGGTGACTCGAAGCCGAAGTGCCGAGTCGGTGGCTACCGTGCCGGCCACCACCTGATCTCCGACAGTCCGGCGGACGGTCTTCGACTCGCCCGTGATCATGGATTCGTCCATGTCGGCGCTTCCCTCGACCACCGTTCCGTCCGAGGGAACACGGGCGCCGGGACGAACTATCACCAGGTCGCCGGTCGCCAGAGCTGCGGTGGGCACGGTTTCCACCGATTCCCCCACCACCCGTTCTGCCTCGTCGGGCAGCAAAGCGGCAAGTGAATCCAAGGCGCTCGATGTCTGACTGAGCGAACGCATCTCGATCCAGTGGCCCAACAACATGATCACGATCAGAAGCGCGAGCTCCCACCAGAAATCGAGAGTGTGATCCACCCAGTGCAGACTCGCAGACCATGACGCGAAGAAGGCCACGGTGATCGCGAGCGCGATCAACAGCATCATTCCCGGCTGCCGAGAACGGATTTCGGCAACAGCGCCGGCGAGGAACGGCTTGCCACCCCAGAAGTACATCACCGTGCCGAGTACCGGTGAGATCCATTCCACCAGAGAGTTTTCCGGCAGTGTGTACCCGACCAGATCAGCGAACATCGCGTCTGCCGCAACGACCGGAACCGCGATGACCAGCATGACTGCAAACAACGTCCGGAACTGTGCGACGTGATCCCCGTGACCACCGTGTGCCCCATGGTCCATCTGGCCATGGTCCATCTGACTGTGATCCATGTGGCGGTCATCCCCTCGCGTGTGATTGCAGCACAGCACCGGTCAAGCCATCAGCCTCGAACGTATGCCCAGGTAGCCACCCGAGCAAGGTCACGCGGCCAAGGCCTCCTGTTCAACTCCCCTTCAACATCGCTTCCATCTGAGTGATTTCCGCCTGCTGACCGGCAATGATCGCTTCTGCCATCTTCTCCGCCGACGGGTCGAGCCCGTTGTCGAGTTCGGTCTGGGACATGGTGATGGCACCCTTGTGGTGCTCGATCATCATCGTCAGCCACAACTTGTCGAACTCCGCGCCACTGGCATCGGTGAGGGCGGTCATGTCGTCGGCCGACATCATTCCCGGCATCTCGGCCATCCCGACGCCGTGTCCCGCGTGCGCCGACTCATCCATGCCCTCCATCGAACTCGACGAAGGCTCGGGGCGTCCCCACTCCGTCAACAATTCGGTCATCTGAGCCATCTCCGGGCCTTGCGCTGCCTCTATCTGCGCTGCAAGAGAGAGAAGTTCGGCATTGTCGGTTCGACCGTCGACCATTCTGGCCATGTCCAATGCCTGCGCGTGATGCGGGTACATCCCTTCGAGAAACTCGATGTCGGCAGCATTGACACCCGAAGGAATCTCCGACTGTGCTGCAACACTGGTTGTTTCGGAAGAATGGTTGTTGCTCTCCCCGGAGTTGTCCGAGCATCCGGCAATCAACAGTGCTGCCGCTGCCACAACCGGAACGAACCGCGCGGCGCTCTTCCTGACCGTCAAAGACATGTTTTCACTCCCGAGAATTGATTCTGTTCGATATGCACTGCACCACAATTGATTTGACAAGAGTGCTGCACATGCACAGTTGCCACGTTACCGGCGAAAATCCACCGCGAAGCCCGATAACCGGCTCGAACAGGCTTCCTTCATCGAATCTTCACAGTCGAGTGGAAACCACCACGCGCCAGCAATGCAGACACGCAGTCGACTAACCTCGGTCTGATGAGCGCCGAACTACGACCTGGCGAGGAACCGGGGCGCGTTCTTGTCGTCGACGACGAGACTGCCCTCGCCAAGGTTGTCGCCAACTATCTGACACGCGAAGGATTCACCGTGCGCCTCGCCCACGACGGGCCGAGCGCAGTACGTTCGGTGCGCGAATTCGAGCCCGCGCTGATAGTGCTCGATCTAATGCTCCCGGGCTTCGACGGCATGGAAGTCTGCCGACGAATCCGTACCTTCTCTGATGCGTACATCCTGATGCTGTCCGCCCGCGGTGACGAGTCGGACAAGGTGACGGGTCTGGCGGCCGGCGCAGACGACTACGTGGTCAAACCCTTCGGCCCCCGCGAACTGGTTGCGCGAGTGAAAGCACTGCTCAGACGGCCACGCGCGTCGAGTTTGCTGCCAAAAGTGCTGCCGACGCCTCCCGGTCTCGACATCGACGTCCTCGCCCGCACCGTGCATGTCGACAACCACCCTGTCGATCTCACTCCCACCGAGTTCACCCTGTTGTCCGCGCTTGCATCCCGACCCGACGCTGCCTGGAGTCGGGCCGAGATCATCACCTCGGTGTGGGGCTCGTCCTGGTTCGGGGACCAGCACATCGTCGACGTCCATGTGCGTGCATTACGCCGCAAACTCGGCGACGACGCGACCGATCCTCGGTTCATCAGAACCGTCAGGGGCGTCGGATACTCCCTGAGGTCGTCATGAACGAGGTCGTCATGAAGAAACTCGGGCTACGCGGAAAACTGCTGCTGGCGCAGCTTGTCGTCCTGTTCGTCTCCTGCCTCGCCATCGCCGCAGTCGCCATTGCCGTCGCTGCCCCGCTCTTTCACAACCACCTCATGATGGCCGGCATCGAAGACTCGAATGTCCGTACCCACACCGAAGAGGCATTCGCTCAGACCATGACCATTGCACTGTTGTGCGGGATCGCGGTCGCACTGGTGGGCGCAAGCATCGCCGCGGTCTACATCGTCCGACGCATCACGGCCCCGATCTCAACGCTGGCGGAGGCGGCTCAAAGCGTCGCAGACGGGAACTTCGACGTGACTATCGGCAGGTCCGACGTAGATGCCGATTTCACGCGTCTCGAAACTGCCTTTGCCGACATGGCGGCACGCCTTGATCATTCGGATCGGGTCCGCAAACGCCTGCTTGCCGATCTTGCCCACGAATTACGCACTCCGGTATCGACTTTGGCTGCGTACGTCGACGGCATCGAGGATGGCGTCCTCCCCACGGACAACTCTTCATGGTTGGTCATGCGCGATCAACTCGAAAGACTGCGTCGGCTCTCTTGCGATCTGGCGGACGTCTCCGCGGCCGACGAACACGCTCTCGAACTCGATCGCCGAGACGAGAAGATCGACGACATCGTTTGCAGCGCAACGGCAGCAGCGGCGCCACGTTTCGCCGAGCGTGGAGTCGAATTGACGACCGCTCTGTCTCCTCAACCGATCACGGCCGAGGTCGATCGCCAACGAATCGAACAGATCCTCGCCAATCTGCTCGAAAACGCGTTGCGGCACACTCCGAGCGGAGGTTCGGTGACGGTGACACTCGCACGGGAAGGTGACCACCTCTCGGTGTCCGTCACCGACACCGGTGACGGAATTCCCGCAGACCAACTCGAATCAGTCTTCGACCGTTTCCATCGCGGTGATCGATCCGACGGTTCCGGTTTGGGGCTCACGATTGCGCGCAGCCTCGCGCTCGCACACGGCGGCGATCTGTCGGCGCTCCGAAACGAGCAACCTCTCGGCAGCACGCTGATCCTCACCTTGCCGACAGGTTTCAGGCTGCCGCTTTGAACGGATCGTGCTCGGCGATCAGCTTCTCGAGTCGAGCCTCGTCCACTCGAACCCTGACTGTGGATGCCTCCTGCTGATCACGAATCACCTTGGCCAACGTGAACGTACTGGTGACCAAGAACAGCAAGGACATTCCGAGAAATCCGCGTTGCCACGCATCGATCGGAAGATACGCAATTCCGAGGAGGGTGCCGACAAAACTGACGGCAAAGGCTATTCCGGCCTGAAGATAGAAGGCTGCAGTGGTCTTCGAGGGTGTTGTCGGTGTGCTCATGCTTCGAAGTCTGCTCGCCCATCCCGGCACTCGGATGCGTAGTCCTACTCGAGTGCGCACGGTACTTCCCCGGCAAAAATCAGATGCCGTTACCCATCCTGGTGGATAGTCTCGGTCCGGTATCCGGAGTTGTTCCAGAACAGTCAGACGGCAGGAGTGATCGATGACCCGCAGACATATCGCCATGGTGAGCATTCCGGCACCGGGCCACGTCAATCCGAGCCTGGCGATCATCGCGCGTCTCGTCGCCGCCGGTCACCGCGTCACCTATGCCAACGACGAGTCGATGCGTGAGATCATCGAGGCGACCGGGGCCGAATTCGCACCGTACGTCTCCACGCTGCCCAGCCTCGTCCCTTCTCCCGACGGCGCCGAACCCGAGAAGAGCTGGGACGGGGATCTGATCGATCAGTTGACGATTTTCCAGGACGATTACGAGTCGATGCTGCCGCAGCTACGCCGAATCTACGAAGACGATCGCCCTGACCTCTTTCTCTACGACATCGCCGGCATTCCGGCACGAATACTGGCTCAGCAGTGGGGCGTTCCCATCATCCAGTTGTCGCCGACGTACGTTGCCTGGGACGGTTACGAAGCCGACGCCGCACCGATGTACGACGAAATTCGTTCCGATCCGAGAGGCGTCGACCTGCTCGATCGGGAGACCCGGTTCTTCCGCGCCGAAGGCGTCGAGGTCGATCCACGTGAGTTCACCGGACGCCCACCCCGTGCAATCGTGCTGATCGCAGAATCGATGCAGCCCAACGCCGATCGCGTGAACTGCGACGTCTACACGTTCGTCGGCCCCGCACTCGAACCGAGCAGTCAACCTTGGGTGAACCCGGATCCCGAACGCAAGCTCTTGTTGATCTCGCTGGGTTCAGCATTCACCGATCATCCGGATTTCTACCGCACCTGCGTCGAGGCTTTCGGCCAGATGGACGGCTGGCACGTCGTCCTTCAGATCGGAAAGCAGGTGCAGATCTCAGATCTCGGACCATTGCCCGACAACGTCGAAATACACCGTTGGGTACCGCAGTTCGCGATTCTGCAGCAGGCCGACGCGTTCGTGACCCACGCGGGTATGGGCGGATCCAGCGAGGGACTGGTGACCGGGACACCCATGATCGCAGTGCCGCAAGCCGTCGATCAGTTCGGCAACGCCGACTCGCTCGTCGACGCCGGTGTCGCAGTACGCGTCGACAGCGCTACCGTCACGGCAGTAGAGCTTCGTGAGGCGCTGACTCTGGTGAGCGCCGACGAGTTCCGCCGACGCAGCGCGGAGTTGGCAGAAGAACTCGCAGCGGCGGGCGGTGTGTCCCGTGCCGTCGAATTGATCGAAGCCGCTCTACCCGGCAGCGGGCCCAGATAATGTCTGCTACCAGTGCCAGGCGTCGCCGCCCACGTTCTTGATGGTTCGCTGCAGCACAGTGATGGTGGTGACAAACTCCTCTTCGGTGATTCCCTGCATCCGCTCTTCCTGCAGCATCTGCTGTACCCGCGCGGCGCGATCGAACTGCTCGGAGCCCGCATCAGTCGGGCGAAGGACAGACCCGTCTTCGCGCGCCCACCCCAGTTCGAGGGCAGAGTCGACGGCGTCATCGATCACGTCGGTGGATTCGTTCGGACCGATCGTCCGCAAGAGGACAGCACGCTCCACCCCTTCAGGGTGCAGCGAAAGTTGGTGCAGGACCCACCACCCCGGCTGGGTGACGCCGATCGCTTCGAGTGCTCCGCGCGTGCGCGTGCGAATCGCTTCACCGGCTCGCGCGGTCCAGAATCCGATCGGCTGGTTGGCCGGTGGCTGCATCGCTTGTTTGTTCATGCACACGACGATAAAACCTCAACGGAAGTTCAGGTCAACCATCAGCGAGGTGAAGTTCTACATATGTTGCGTGATTGCTCTGCCGATAATGCGGGCGGCGTCGGGGAACTCACCCGGGTTCGGTCCGGCGTAGTTGAGCCGCAAGAACTTTCCAGTCGGTTCTGCCGGGAACCAATCGTCACCGGCCCCGACGATGACGTTGGCCGACCGGCAGTCCTGCACCACGCGTTCGACGTTCGTGGTGTCCGGGAGCCGAAGCCAGAGGTTGAGTCCGCCTTTCGGTACGGCATCGAGGTGAGCGTCCGGCGCGTGCTCGCGCAGACTCGAGACGAGGAGGTCGCGTCTGGCCTCGAGTTGGTGACGAAGCCTGCGCAAGTGCGTTCGCCAGGCCGGTTGGGTCACGACGTCGAGCGCTACCGCTTGCAGCATCCCGCTGACGTACATCGAATCTGCCTGTGTATCAGCCAAAATCCGCTCGTACGCCGGACCCCGAGCGATCAATCCGGCAACTCGCACCGATGGGGACACGCTCTTGGTCAGCGCACGAAGGTAGACGACGTGACCGCTGTCGTCTCGTGCAGCGATGGGGCTGGGATCTGCGGTGATTCCGAAGTCGAGCGCCGAACTGTCCTCGATGAGGAATGCGCCGTGCCGACGGACGGTGTCGAGAACCTTGTCAGCCAACGACGGCGACCACAGCGCTCCCGTCGGGCTCGCGAAGCTCGGTTGTGCGTAGAACGCCCGGGCACCGGTCTGTTCGAATGCACGCGAAAGCTCGTCGGGATCAGGACCGTTGGCACCACTGGAGATCGGAATGACCGTGACTCCGGCCTGGGCGGCAGCCAGGATCGCACCCCAGTAGGTCGGCGATTCCATGAGCAACGGACGCCCCTCCCCCACCAACGCGCGGAAGGACGTCGCAAGCCCACCCTGACTGCCGGGAAGTACAACCACGTCGTTCGGCCCCGGCGGAGTGATCCCGGCGGGAGTTGCGGAACCCAATTCGGAGGCAAACCAGGACTGCAGTTCCGGAAGCCCGGCGGCGAGGGGCCGATTGAACACGGCGTCGGTTCGCGTCGCCCTGGTGAAGGCTGCACGAACCAGACCTTCGGGCAACAGCTCTCGGGCCGGATAGCCGGAATGCAGCGCGATCACGTCGTTGGAGGTGGACTGCAGCGCAATAGGCAGCTGCAGACGATAGTTCGGCGATCCGAGCGCCGCTGTCTGCCACCCGTAGTCGTTGGGTCGCACGACGCGTGCGGCGCGTACGAAGGTCCCCACACCGGGACGAGCCTCCACAACCCCCTGAGATACCAGCGTTCGCAGCGCCTTCTGCACGGTGACCGGGCTCGCCCCGTGCAGGCTCACGAGCGACCGAGTGGACGGAAGCTTCGCGCCTGGAGGTGCCGTCGCGATCCATTCGCGCAAGGCTGCGACAATCCTTGAACTGCTATCATTGGACATGTCGAATCATAGTAGCGCTACTCTCCTCTCGCCGCTAGCGCTATCGCGAATCAATGTCCGTTTCCAGACCGAACCCTGAGGCGCCCTTCTCATCTGAAACACAACTCGCCCACCCGAACCGGAGAGGTACGTAACCGCGTGAACACACCCATCGATCAGGCCCGCAAGCTCGAGAATGTCAGGTACGACATCAGAGGGCGAATTCTCGACAAGACCGAAGAACTCGAGGATCAGGGACACACGATCCTGCGACTCAACGTCGGTAATCCGGCCCCCTTCGGATTCGAAGCACCGGACGAAATCATGATGGCCATGATCCGCAATCTCCCTACCGCCCAGGGATATTGCGATTCTCGCGGACTGTATTCGGCGCGCACCGCGGTGGTCCAGTACTACCAGACGCGGGGTATCACCGACGTCACCGTCGACGAGATCTATCTCGGAAACGGCGTCTCCGAACTGATCACGCTGACGATGCAGGCGCTCTGCAATCCCGAGGACGAGATCCTGATTCCCGCTCCCGACTACCCCTTGTGGACGGCTTCGGTTTCACTTGCCGGCGGCACGCCGGTTCACTACCTCACCGATGAAAGCCAGGGCTGGGCACCGGACTTCGACGATCTGGAAGCCCGAATCTCTCCGCGCACCCGAGGGATTGTCGTCATCAATCCCAACAATCCGACGGGCGCCGTCTACTCGACGGAGGTGCTGCAACGCTTCGTCGACATTGCCCGCAAGCATGACCTGATGCTCTTCGCCGACGAGATCTACGAGAAGATCGTCTACGACGGCCGATCCATGACAAACCTTGCGTCGATGACCGGGCGAGACGTTTTGTGTCTGACGTACTCGGGGCTGTCCAAGGCCTACCGCGTCTGCGGGTTCCGAGCCGGATGGCTGGCCATCACCGGACCACTCGAGCGGGCGTCGAGTTTCATCGAAGGCATCAAACTGCTGGCCAACATGCGAATGTGTGCCAATGTGCCGGCGCAGCACGCGATCCAGACCGCACTCGGCGGACGCCAGTCCATCGAGGACCTCCTGCTCCCGCAGGGCAGACTGACAGCACAGCGCGATCTCGCGCACAGCACGCTCAACAGCATCGACGGGATCAGCTGTCAGCAGGCCGACGGCGCGCTGTACCTGTTCCCGAAGCTCGACGTCGACAAGTTCGGCATCGTCGACGACGAGAGGTTCGTTCTCGATCTACTGGAATCGGAAAAGATTCTGGTCAGTCACGGCCGCGCGTTCAACTGGATCGAACCCGACCACTTCCGACTGGTGACTCTGCCGAACACCGACGACCTCGCGACCGCCCTCGAGCGTCTCGGCAACTTCCTCAGTTCCTACAACCAGTAACCCGAGAACCCGGACGCCCCCACAAACGACTGAACGCCGACCGGATTTCCGGTCGGCGTTCAGTGGTGAAAATCAGCAGGCGATCAGGCAGTGACGATCGCGTCGAGTGCCGAGTAAAACAAGCCGAGTCCGTCGTCACTCGGTCCGGTGAGAGCCTCGGTGGCGTGCTCGGGGTGCGGCATCAAACCGACGACGCGGCCGTTGCCCGAAGAGATACCGGCGATACGACGCTGCGAACCGTTGGGGTTCTCCTCCGAGTAGCGGAAGACGACGCGGCCTTCACCCTCGAGTTCGTCGAGAACATTTTCGGAAGCCTGGAAGCGACCTTCACCCGACTTGAGCGGGATGAGGATCTGGGCGCCGGCCTCGTAACGCGAGGACCAAGCCGTGTTGTTGGCTTCGACCGTCAACCACTCGTCGCGGCAGATGAAGTGCAGACCCTGGTTACGGGTCAGGGCACCGGGGAGCAAACCCGCTTCGCAGAGGATCTGGAAACCGTTGCAGATGCCCAGGACCGGCATGCCGCCCTTGGCTGCTTCGACAACCTTGCCCATCGCGGGAGCAAAACGTGCGATCGCGCCGCAACGAAGGTAGTCGCCGTAGGAGAATCCGCCGGGAACGACAACCGCGTCGACACCCTTGAGGTCTGCGTCGCCGTGCCAGAGTTCGACAGCTTCACCGCCGGCCAGGTTGATGGCCCGAGCAGCATCGATGTCGTCGAGCGTGCCCGGGAACGTGATAACCCCGATACGTGCGCTCATGCCTCGACTCGCCTGACGGTCCAATCCTCGATCACCGTGTTGGCCAGCAGGCCTTCGGCGATCTTCTCGAGTTCGGCGTCTTCGACACTGCCGTCGATCTCCAACTCGAACCGCTTGCCCTGACGGACATCGGATACTCCTGCAAAGCCCAGGCGAGACAGTGCCCCGACAATTGCCTGTCCCTGGGGGTCGAGAATCTCGGCCTTGGGCATGACTTCGACGACGACACGGGCCACGTGCTGCTCCTCGGTACTAGTGCGCGAACCCGGAGTGAAACGCTCGGGTGATGGCCAGTTTACCGGGCGCACCCGAGATGGTTCGCATCGAGTGATCGGGGCGTGACGGCCAACACCCGCGAAACCCGCCTGCGAGTCACTCCAGGGCGGCGCATACTCGAAATCATGCGACTGACACATTTTGGCCATTCCTGTGTGCTCGTGGAGTTGAACGGATCGAAAATCCTCTTCGATCCCGGCAACTTCTCGCACGGATTCGAAGGCATCACCGGCCTCGACGCCATCCTCGTGACACATCAACACCCCGATCACGCCGACCCGGCGCGGCTGCCCGAACTGGCCGAAGCAAACCCCGACGCGGTGCTGTACAGCGATCCGCAGACGGCTGAGAAGCTCGGTGGCCGCTGGACGGGAGTCCGGCCGGGCGACCGGTTCAGCATCGGCGACGTCGAGGTGACCGGGACCGGCGGAGAGCACGCGATCATCCATCCGGACCTACCGATGATCGACAACACCGCGTTCCTCCTCGGCGACGCCACCAACCCGGCGCAGTTCATGCATCCCGGCGATTCCCTCTACGTCCCCGAACAGAAGGTCGACGTTCTTGCCCTTCCCGCCGCCGCACCGTGGCTCAAGATCTCGGAGGCCATCGACTACCTCCGCGCGGTAGCGCCGCGCGTCGCGGTTCCCATCCATCAAGCGATCATCCGCGACGAAGCCACAGGCATCTTCTACGGTCGCTACTCGGAAATGGCTGCCGACGGTACCGAGTTCCGAGTTCTCGGTGAGGAGTCGAGCGTCGAAGTCGCCTGATTCAGTCCTCACGCACTCACATCGACGATGATCCAGCCGGTGCTCGTCCCACCGGCTGCGTCGGTGAGTGTGTAGAGAATCCTGTCGGTGCCTGTCTTCGTTCCGGCCTCGAACACCACTTCGCCGTTTTCGAGCTTTACGGTGCCACCGAGAAGTGACGTCGCCTCGACCCCGGTTACCTTGATCGAATCTCCGTTGCTGTCATGATCATTCGCGACGGCGTCGACGGTGACTGTGCCACCTGAGCGGACCTGCGCGGTGTCGAGTGCGGCGTACGGCGGGATCGGGCTTGCCGTGTACCGACCGACGTCGTCGAGTCGATCCGAGGCCACGTCGGCGGCATCGACGATGGCAGCAAATTCGGTGCCGTCGAAGCGCGAGAGGTCGTTGCCGTTCATGATGGTCGATCCCTCGGCGCCGCCGCCGTGATAGTCGTCGGCGTAGAAGTTGTGGCCCAACTCGTGGCGGAGGACGCGGCTGAAGTTGCCATCGGGCTCGGCACCGACCTGCGCGTAGCTGTGATCGAGTTCGAACCTCGAGTAGTAGGCATTTCCGCCACCGGAAGCGCAGACGACAGTCGCCTGGTCGACGCTCGTGCCGACCTGATCGGACCACAGACCTTCCAACTGGTCGAGGTTTTCACAACTGCTCGAATACGGGTCACTCGCGGCATCGGCGCGAAGGACAACCCGACCCAGGATCGGTCGAATTCCGACGTCTCTGATCCAGATGGCAGCGGTTCGGGCCATTGATTCCTCGGCCCGATCCAGAGCGACGGCGGGACTGCCTGCGCCGTGCGCGGAGTACCACTCGCCACTGAGATCCAATCCCACCACGAACTGCTTCACCGTCTTGCCGACGCTTGCGGCCGAGGCCGACGCGATAGAGGCGGTCGGCCACTTGGGTTTTGCGTCGATCGGCGCCGTGCTGCGACCGACCACCTCGGATCCGACGAACTCTATCGAAACACCACGATCGAAAATCACCTGCCCGCGCAGTGTTCCGGCGGAGTCGACGATGGCCGAGACGATTGCGTCCGGACGCCCTTCCACGCTGCCGATGTACGAACGGGGCGCCGGGATCACCGCGTCGGTCAGCTCTCCGTCGCTGTCTTGCACAGCCATCGAGAACTCGGATCCCCGCAGGTTCATCTTGTGAAGGCGCAGTGTGAGTTGCTCACCTTCATCGTCGACGGTTGCGGTGCGGACGCCATCGCTCGATCCGCTCGATCCGCTCGACCCGCCGTCGACACTGCCCGTCGGCAGCATGTGAACCGCGCCGGTCGGAGCGGCAGACGCGAGCGCCGGAACGAACGCAGCACAGACGACTGCGCCCACAGCCACGGCGACAAGACCCTCGGCCGACTTGGAGAACACTCTCGTGCGCATGGCGAGATCCCAATCCCATCTACTAGCGGCAGATTAACTGCACGCACTCTAGCAGTGGGAGAGTTGGCTGACCCAGCGCTCTAATTGATCGTCCGTTTTATGCGATTTTGACCCACTCTGCACTACTACCAGCAAGGAAGTAGAGAAACGCGAAGAGTCTGCCCGCTCGGACAACCCGGACAGACGACATGTTCTCGTAGCTATCAAATAGTTGCCAACTGCCGAATTCAGGCAGCGCCGAGCTCCTGAGACGGGGAGTTCCACCGATACACCTGCGAGTCGGCTTCGTGGAAGAGGGCAAGGTCGACGGCGTCGAGGACGGCCTGACGTGGGCCCTCGTTTCCCAACTGCTTGGCCGTGATCGACAATCTGACCAGTCCCCCACGTTTGGCGGCACGCCCGGCTCCGAGAACCAATGCGCGACACCACCACGGCTCGGCCTTGAAGCCTTCGCCGATCCCGAAAACCCTTCCCCGTTGCAAGGTTCCGCGGGTCAGATCATGTACTGCCCCGAGGCCTGCCATCGTGCGAAAGCCCGTCTCCGGCAACACCGACATGGCACCGGGCGATGCCACCCAGCGCGGCGGTGCGAACACCCGGGTCCGAAGGCCTGCATGCTCGAGAACGCGGTCCGCAGCGAGTAGTCGCAGTTTCGCTTCGTGCTTCGACAGAGTGGCGAACTCGGCTCGGCGACGCTTGGTCGCGGCCTGGTCGTAGCCGTGCAGAACGATGGCATCGCCGTGCTCGCGACGCTCACGCAGCCAAGCCGTCGTCACCGCGTCGTCGGCCAGTCGGTATTTGTCCTTCAGTCGCGGCGCCACCAGGAGCGACAAGCGGACACCTCGAGTGTCCATCTCGTCTGCGAATCCGGCAGCGAGATAACATGTCTCGTCTCTGATTCCGGATACCGACACGATCAGTTCTGCGGACATACTCCGATAGTGGCAGCTGTGGGTGAACAGCACACTGCCGCCGGATGATCATCCGGCGGCAGTTTTCAGCGCACCTACTGGTTCTTGGAAACCTCTAGTTCTTGGGAAGCGCAGCTTCGATCGCGGCGACAACCTCGGGTGCGTCAGGCTCGGTCCGCGGACGGAAGCGGTTGACGACGGTGCCGTCCGGTCCGATCAGGAACTTCTCGAAGTTCCACTGAATGTCTCCCGCAGCGCCTTCGGCGTCGGCCGCCTTGGTGAGCTCGGCGTACAGCGGATGCTGGTTTTCGCCGTTCACCTCGATCTTCTCGAGAAGCGGGAACGTGACGCCGTAGGTAGTGGAGCAGAACGTCTCGATCTCTTCGGCGGTACCCGGTTCTTGCCCCATGAACTGGTTGCACGGGATACCGATCACGGTCAGACCGCGATCGGCGTACTCGCTGGCCAGCTTCTCGAGCGCCGAGTACTGCGGGGTCAGTCCACACTTGGACGCGACGTTGACCACGAGGACGGCGCGGCCGTCGTATTCACCCAAAGAGGTGGGCACGCCACCGAGGGTGTTGATCGCGATGTTCTGTACTGGAGTTGTCATAGGCTCCAACTTAGCGACTCTCTCGCGCACTGCTCCTTCGCGCACTGCTAATTCGACGCTCCGAGAATGCGATCGAGGTCGTCCAGAACGGTGAGGCCGCCGAGCGGTCCGACGCCGGTGATCCAGTAGGACATGTCCACCAGATGCGGGTTCGGGAAGAATCCGGCGTTGTCTGCGACGGCCTTCGGCATCGTGCCGGCATCGGCCGGTTTCGCGGAGGTGACCAGGATGAGGTCGGCGTTGGCTCCGGAGACGAATTCCGGGGAGAGGTCGACGGAGATCGAGTTCTCCCAGTCGCGTGCGGGAATCGTGAGTCCAGCACATTCGAGAGTGCTTCCGGCAAACGACGTGGGTCCGTACAGCGTCAGAACGTCGTCGCGTGGGCGGATCAGCTGAGCGGTCTTGCCCTCGGTGCTGTGCTTGCTCGCCACTTCCTCGCAGCGTGCCGTGTAGTCACCGAGCAGTTCACCTGCCTGATCGGTCTTGTTCAACGCCTCTGCGACGAACTGGACGTTGTCCTGCCACGGATCGGTCTGAGTTGCCATGTAGACGGTCGGCGCGATGGCAGCGAGCTGCTCGTACATATCACCGTGCCGCGATTCCGTTCCGATGATCAGGTCCGGGCTCAGTGCGACGATCTTCTCGAGGTTCGGTGCCGCGACGGTTCCGACCATCTCGATCTCCGCCGCTTTCTCACCGAGGTACGCCGGAACGCCGGTCGTCTCGCTGAGTACCGCGGTGCCCACGGGAATCACGCCGAGCGCTACCGACGTGTCGAGCTGAACCGGCTCGAGCACGACAACTCGCTGCGGATCCGTCGGTACGTCGGTAGTTCCGCGGGCGTGGGTGACCGCGTGCACGGTGTCGGCAGACTGACTGCCGGAATCGTTCTTGTCGTCACTGCCACACGCCGTTGTCGTTGCCACGATGGCGGCGAGGACGAAACCACCCAGCACGTACTTCGCCCGCGAGTTACTGCGTTTCATTCACAAACTCCTGTTACCGACTGCTTTCGACCGTCACAGCCACGCGCATTCACCACGGCTGAGCAAAGGATTCACCATCCAATAGTCTGGTGAGCCTAACCTACGAGACTGGAGCCTCATCATGTCTTCCCTCCCCTGCCACAGCGACGGTGTCCTGGGGAAGGCATCTATGCAGTGCTTTCCGGAATTTGTCGCCAATCCGCAAACCAGTCGACGCCCTCACGCCTGTACACGGCAGTCGTCGACCGCCGGCGAACCTATGGTCGGTCGCGCCGGAATGACACATCTGTGGGTATTGATCGAGCACCCCGGCCCCTGGCCGGCGTCCGCCCCTGACGACGTTCTCCCCGTCGCGCTCACCGAAAAGATCTACGCAGCGCAGGGCCGTATCCGTGTCGTGGTGATCCGGCGGACCCGCAACCGCCGGGTGCTCACCCCGACGTGTGTACTCGCCTGGACGGACGGCACACGCCAATGGATGCGGGAAGGGGCGGTCGACCGATACGAGGACCTGTCGGTACTGCCGTTCGAATCGATGGCCACCGGAGCGGAACCCGACTTCGGCCGCTCCCGCACGGAACCGCTCTTCGCAGTCTGCACACATGGAAAGAAGGATGCGTGCTGCGCGGAACTCGGCCGCCCGGTCGTGTCGGCACTGAACGCGGCACAGATCGCAGATGTGTGGGAATGCAGTCACATCGGCGGAGATCGTTTCGCGGCCAACATGATTGCGTGGCCTGCCGCAGTCTATTTCAGCCGACTGGACGGCAACTCCGCAATCGATGCAGCCGAAAAATACCAAGCCGGAGAATTGCAGCTGCTGCACCTGCGCGGCCGGGCGGCACTGTCACAGGCCGCTCAGGCAGCCGAACACGCAGTCCGACGCGCCACCGACATCGTCGCCACGGACGCACTCGAGAGCATCAGCGAGAGTGTCGACGGAGAACACACGACTGTCGATCTTCGGTTGGAGGGGAGAGACTTTCGCGTCGTCGTTCGCTCCGGTCCTCCAGGGCTACCGTTCCGACATGATTGTGGTGCCGGAGGGACCGTCGAATGGAGCGGATGGACCGTCGAGCACGTTCGCGAGCAACCCCACTGACCACTCGATTTCGACAAGAGTGCCCGGCAGGCCATCGAACCGAGATTTGCGCTGACTGACAACACTTCGAATCAGGTCGCGATGAAGGATCGACGCCCCTGGTGTTTACAGCTTGCATTCTTCCCATGACCACCGCACTGACGCCGAATGCCGTACCCCGGTCTGCTGATCCGATCAAAAGTGAGGTCGACTACGAAACACTGGCAGAGAAATTCCGTCCGATCTTCGCGGACATCGCACAAGGCGTCGTCGAACGCGAACGCGATCACGTGCTTCCCTTCCAACAGATCGACGCGCTCAAGAATGCAGGCTTCGGCGCCGTTCGGGTGCCGACAACACACGGTGGATCGGGTGCGAGCATCCCGCAATTGATCCGCTTACTAGTCGAGCTGTCGAGCGCCGATTCCAATATCACCCAGGCCCTGCGCGGACATTTCGCGTTTGTCGAAGACCGACTGGTCGCCGACCCCGACCCGGAGCGTGACATCTGGCTCCGACGCTTCGCGGAGGGACAGTTGGTCGGCAACGCATGGACCGAAATCGGCGACGTTGCATTGGGCGAAGCCAATACCAAGGTCTCGCCCGCACCCGATGCCGACCATTTCCTGGCGAACGGGGCAAAGTTCTACAGCACGGGTTCCATCTTCGCCGACTGGATCGACCTGTACTCGCAGCGCACCGACACCGGCGCATTCGTGATCGCGGCGGTCGAGGCGAGACAACCCGGTGTCACACACAGTGACGATTGGAACGGGTTCGGTCAGCAGACGACTGGCTCCGGTTCGTCCGTCTACGAGGACGCAATTGTACAGCCGGAGAACATCTTCGACTTCTCGACACGATTCAAATACCAGACCGCGTTCTACCAATTGTTCCACCTCGCCACTCTCGCCGGCATCGCCAAGGCTGCTACGATCGAGATCTCTCGTCGAGTTGCCTCTCGTACTCGAACCTTCAGTCACGGCAACGCTCCGAGATACGCGCAGGATTCGCAGATCCAGCAAGTTGTCGGCGAGGTGTCCTCTGCTGCCTTTGCAGCCGAGGCCGTTGCACTGCACGCAGCGCAGTCGTCCCAATGGGCTTACGAAGCCGCATTCTCCGGCTCGCCGGAGGAAGAGAAGGCCGCCAACATCGCAGCCGAAATCGATTCGGGGCGAGGGCAAGTCGCCTCGATCGGACTCGTCGTGCCGGCCACGGCCAAGATCTTCGACGCACTCGGTGCTTCCGGAGTCAGCCGCGACCTCGATCTCGATCGATTCTGGCGCAACGCCCGCACCGTCGCCAGCCACAATCCGGTCGTCTTCAAATCCAAAGTTGTCGGCGACTACGAAATCAACGGAACCGAACCGATTTACGTGTGGGCCATCGGGACCGCACCGACCGAAAAGGATGAACAGGCATGACCGTGACCAGTGAAACCGAAGTCTTCGTCGGCGTTCCCGACACATCCGAGGGCTGGATCGACCGGGCTCGCGAGGTGAGCAACATCCTTGCCGCCGACGCACTCGCCCGCGACCGAGCCAGCGAACCACCGTTCCGAGAAGTTCAGCTGCTCAAGGACAGTGGTCTTGTGACGCTCCTGGGCCCGGTCGAGTTCGGCGGCGGCGGGCAGCGATGGGAGACCGCCTACAAGGTGGTTCGGGAGATCGCCCGCGCCGACGGCTCCATCGGACAACTGCTCGGATACCACTATCTGTGGGCATGGGCAGCCAGATTGGTCGGAACCGATCCGCAGATCTCCGCTGTCGAGGAGCTGTACACGAGCAACCGATTCTTCTTCGGCGGCGCGGTCAACCCTCGAGACACCGACCTCACCGTCGCGGACCGCGGAGACACCCTGGTGTTCAACGGTGTGAAGTCGTTTTCCACCGGCGGCCGAGTCACCGACCTCACGGTGCTCGAAGGAATCATCGACGGAACTGCGACGCATGTGTTCGCAATCGTGCCGACTGCTCAGGACGGCATAGTCTTCCGCGGTGATTGGGACAATCTCGGGCAGCGCCTCACCGATTCCGGCAGCGTCGAGATCAACGACGTCGAGGTCGACTGGGCAAGTGCGGCAGGCTTTGTCGACAAGGAATTCCAACCTCTGGTCTACAACACCCTGAACTTCCCGGCGATCGAGATCGTGTTCGCCAACTTCTACCTCGGGATCGCTCGTGGCGCACTGGACACTGCCGCCGAGTACACCCGAACCCGTACGCGTCCATGGCCGTACGGCGGTGACAACCGCGAAATCGCAACCGACGAGTGGTACCTCCGTGAGGGCTACGGCGACTTGCAATCCAAGCTGTGGGCAGCGGAGGCCTTCGTGGATCAGGTCAGCCGTGAGGCCGACGCAGTGCTCCACGACGCTCGCGAAAACCTCACCGAGCAGGCTCGCGGCGACCTCGCCGTACGCATCGCGGCCGCAAAACTTCGCGCCGCCGACGTCTCCTTGGAGATCAGCAACAAGATCTTCGAACTGACCGGTGCCCGAGCCACGTCCAACGACGTCGGCCTGGACATCTACTGGCGCAACATCCGGACGCATACCCTTCACGATCCGCTCGCGTACAAGCGCCGTGAAGTCGGTAGTCGTTTTCTGACCGGCGAGATTCCCGAACCGACCTGGTACACCTAGCCACGAACAGAAAGAGACCGTCGCACGGTTGGTGCGGCGGTCTCTTTCATCGTTACGACCAGGATCACTGATCGTAGATCGGGTTCCGCGCCTGCAGCGCAGTCAAACGTTCAGCAGAGCGGACGTTTCTAGTGATGGCTCACGAACGACTGTTTGGTGCCGGTCGGAGCCGTTTCGAGCTTGTGCTGCTCTTCTTCGTCCTCGTCGTCGAGCATCGTGGCTTCGTTGAACGGAATCTTCCCGTCGAGTACCTCGACGACGCGTTCCTTGTCGATCGTCTTGGTCCAGGCGCCGACCAGGAGAGTCGCAACCGCATTGCCCGAGAAGTTGGTGATCGCTCGCGCTTCCGACATGAAGCGGTCGATTCCGACGATGAGTCCGACGCCGTCGAGAAGCTCGGGGCGATGGCTCTGCAGTCCGCCTGCCAGCGTGGCCAGACCGGCGCCGCTGACTCCGGCAGCGCCCTTGGAGGCGATGATCATGAACACCAGCAGCGAGAGCTGTTCACCGAAACCGAGTGGCTGTCCCATGGCGTCGGCGATGAAGATCGAGGCCATCGTCAGGTAGATCGCGGTGCCGTCGAGATTGAACGAGTAGCCCGTGGGAACGACGATGCCCACCGTGGTGCGCTCGACGCCTACGTGCTCCATCTTGGCGATCAGACGCGGCAGTGCCGATTCGGAGGACGACGTGGCGAAGATGAGCAGGTACTCACGGGCCAAGTACTTGACCAGCTTGAAGATGTTGAATCCGGTGACCGCGCGCAGCAGCGTTCCGAGAACACCGAAGACGAAGATCAGGCAGGTCAGGTAGAAGCCGATCATCAGCGTGCCGAGCTGGACGACGGCGTTCAAACCGGTCTGGCCGACGACGCTGGCGATGGCACCGAAAGCACCGATCGGGGCGAGCCAGAGGATCATCGTCAGGATCTTGAACACGAGCTTCTGGATGTATCCGACGGCCTTGAGGATCGGTTCACCCGACTTGCCGAGCGACTGGATCGCGAAGCCGACCAGAAGGGCGACGAACAGAGTCTGCAGCACGCTGCCGGCTGTGAGGGAGGACAGCATCGACGTCGGAATGATGGACGCGATGAAGTCCCAGGTACCGCCCGCGCTGTGGGCCTGATCTGCAAGCTTGGCCACGGAGGCCGCATTGGGCGTGATGTTCAGGCCACTGCCCGGGTTGAGCAGGTTGCCGACGCCCAGGCCGATCGCGAGTGCGATGGTGGACATCCCGATGAAGTAGGCGAGTGCGAGGCCGCCGACCTTGCCGACCTTGGCCGCCGCTCGAACCGAGCCGATGCCGAGCACGATGGTGCAGAAGATGACCGGGCTGATCATCATCTTGATCAGGCTGACGAACAACGTGCCGAGTACACCGACGGACTTACCGAACTCGGGTGCGAGCCAACCGACGAGGATGCCTCCGATGACCGCGACGATGACGCTCATGTAGAGCCAATGCGTCTTGTCGCGCTTTGCCTTGGTGCCCTCGGGCTGTGGGGAACCGTCTACTGTCCCTGTTGCCGTGCTGCTCATGGGGTGTCCTTTGGATCGGATATCTGTGAAGTGATCGGGATCACTTCGAGTCGTGGAGAATTCTTGTTGCAAACAGGTGGGCCCGGAAGTTTGTGTTCATTACGTTCAGGAGGCGCTCGATGGTCGAACGAAAGACCGGCCGACGTATGAGCGTCGCCAGGCAGATCCTGCTCCTGCAATTGGCGTTGTTGGCGCTGGTCATCGGTGTGGGGGCCGCGCTCGCAGTTGTCGACGAACGCCGAGACAGCGACGACGCGATCCGCAGGCAGGTGAGCTCGATAGCGCAGACTCTCGCCCTGTCGGATTCGACGGCGGCAGCCCTGACGAGTCCGGACCCGACCGCGATTCTGCAACCACAGACCGAGAAGATCCGACAGGCAACCGGCGTCGATTTCATCGTGGTGATGGCGCCTGATCGCACTCGGTTCACCCACACGAGCCCGGAGCTGATCGGTCAACTCTTCACCGGGAACATCGACCGCGCACTTGCCGGCGTGACCTTCACAGAGACGTACGCCGGGTCGCTGGGGCCGTCGATCCGCGCAGTCACTCCTGTTTACGATTCCGGCGGAACCCTGGTCGGTCTGGTTTCTGCCGGTGTCACCCGCGAGCAGATCAGCAAGCAGTTCGCCCAAAGTGTTCCGGTCATCCTGTTCGTTGCCGGCGGCGGTCTTCTTGCCGCCCTCCTGAGTTCACTTCTGGTGAGTCGGCGTATCCGGCGACAGACCCTGGGGATGGCGCCGGATGAACTGCGCACCATGTACGAACACCACGACGCCGTCCTGCACAGCATCGGTGAGGGTCTGGTGGTGATCGGGCGAGGCCGAAGCAGAGATGCGCGAGTGGATATCGTCAACGACGAAGCGCGTCGCCTCCTCGATCTACCGGACGGGCCCGTGCCACTTTCGTCCATCCCCGAGACCATGCGAGTCGACGACGCCTCTCCCGCGAAGGATCAAGTGCACCTCACCGACAAGCGTGTGCTGGTGGTCAACCAACACCCGGTTGAGTGGGAGGGCAACAGAATTGGCACCGTGCTGACAATTCGCGATCACACCGAATTGCAGAACGTACTCGGGGAATTGGATTCGGTACGCAGTTTTGCCGAGTCGCTTCGATCGCAAGCCCACGAGAGTGCAAATCGTCTTCACACGATCATCACGATGGTCGAGTTGGGCCGGAACGACGACGCAGTGGCCTTCGCCACCAATGAATTGCGAGTGTCCCAACAGTTGATAGATCGTCTGATGAATGCGGTCCACGAGCCGGCGCTCGCCGCACTGCTGCTCGGGAAAATGAGTGAAGCGGCCGAACGCGGGGTCGACCTGACCATCACCGAAGACACCGCGCTCGGTCCGGTTCCTTCGCTCAATGCACGCGAGTTGGTCACGCTGGTCGGCAATCTCGTGGACAATGCTATTGACGCATCGCGCGCGAGCGAGTCTCCGTGGGTGGAAGTGACGGTAATGGAAGAGGATTCGATGATGGTTGTTGCCGTCGCCGACAGCGGCCCGGGAATGACACCCGAAGCACTCGAAAAGGCCAAGGGCCGTGGCTACTCCACAAAATCCGGCTCTCGCGGACTCGGTCTCGCACTGGTCTCTCAAGTTGTGAAACGGCACGGCGGCACGCTCACCAGCGAGCCGGCGATGGGCTCCATGCTGGTTGTCCGTATCCCGCTGCGCGAGGTGGAAGCACCGCGATGATCCGTGTGCTGATAGTCGACGACGAACCGTTGATCGCCCAGGCGCACCGTTCGTACGTCGAGCGTGTGCCGGAATTCGTGGTCCACGGCGTGGTTCATTCCGGGAACGCCGCCGTGCGTGCAGTTACGGCGGCCAACGCCACCGACCAGCCCATCGACCTGGTCCTGCTCGACATCGGGTTGCCCGACGCCAGCGGTCTCGACGTGGCTTCCGCCCTGGGCGGTTTGCGGCCCAGTCCGGACATCATCGCGGTTACCTCGGCGCGCGATCTGGAGGTGGTCCGAAGCGCCGTGGCTCGCGGGATCGTCCTCTATCTTCTCAAGCCGTTCACTTTCGCAGCATTCCGCGACAAGCTCGAGCGCTACCTCGAATATCGTGCAGCGCTTCCCGCTGGAGAGTCTGCGGTCAGTCAACACGACATCGACCGCGCGATGTCCGCGCTACGAACGTCCGACGATCGAGCAGCGGCACCGAAAGGCTTTGCGTCTCAAACACTCGGACTCGTCGCAGCGTCCGTCCGGGATTCGGAAGGTCCTGTGACCGCCGCCGAGGTGGCAGCATCGGTCGGCGTGTCCCGGGTGACAGCCTGGCGCTACCTGGAAAAGCTGGCAGACGACGGCATGCTCACCCGGGAGACCGAGTACGGGCGCGCTGGGCGCCCTCAGGTTCGTTACCGCAGAACCTGATTGACGCGGAACCTGATTGACGCGGAACCTGATTGACACCGAAGCTAGTTTGCGCCAACCGTGTCGAGAACCCAGGCGAACTCGAACGCGACCTCTTTCCACTTCTCGTACCGACCGCTGACACCGCCGTGCCCGGCGCTCATCTCGGTCTTGAGAAGTAGCGGAGCATCACCGGTCTTGGTGGCGCGCAGTTTTGCGACCCACTTGGCCGGCTCCACGTACAGAACACGGGTGTCGTTGATGCTCGTGATCGCAAGAATGGCGGGATAGTCCTTGGCTTCCACGTTCTCGTACGGGCTGTACGAGCGCATGTAGTCGTAGACGTCCTTGTTGTGCAGCGGATCTCCCCATTCGTCCCACTCGATGACCGTCAACGGCAGCGACGGATCGAGAATCGACGTCAACGGGTCGACAAACGGAACATTGGCGAGAATGCCGGCAAACAGTTCCGGAGCGATGTTGGCGACAGCGCCCATCAGCAATCCACCTGCACTACCGCCGTCGGCAACCATCCGGTCGGCCGACGTGACACCGGTGTCGATCAAATGCTTTGCGCAAGAGACAAAATCGGTGAAGGTGTTCTTCTTGGTGAGCGTCTTGCCGTTTTCGTACCAGTGACGGCCCATCTCGCCGCCGCCGCGCACGTGTGCGACGACGAAGACGACACCGCGATCGAGCAACGACAAGCGGGCAACCGAGAACGACGGGTCGATGCTCGCCTCGTAGGAACCGTAGCCGTACAACAGCAGCGGCGCGGGACCTTCCGGCGCACCTACGCGCCTCACGATCGAGAGCGGAATGCGGGTTCCGTCGTCGGCTACTGCCCAGTCGCGACGCTGCTCGTAGTTACTCGCATCGAAGTCACCGAGAACAGGCTGCGACTTGCGCAGTGCCAGTTCACCACTGGCGACGTAGTAGTCGTACACCTGCCCGGGAGTGATGAACGACGTGAAGCCGAGCCGGATGGTGGGCTGCGCCCATTCCGGGTTGGACCCCATGCCGATGCTGAAGAGTTCTTCGTCGAAGTCGATCTCGTGGCGTTCGCCGTAGCCGTCATCCGTCAACGGCCACACGGCAACCCGAGTGAGCGCCTCGCGTCGGTAGCTCAGGACGAGGTGTCCGGCAAAGGCTTCGGCTTCTTCCAGCCGAACGTCGGCGCTGTGCTCGATCAGCGTCGTCATGTTCGTCGGATCCGACACGGGAGCTTCCACCAACACGAAGTTCTCGGCCTTGATGCCGTCGACGACGTCGTTGTGGAGAATGAGGAAACGGTCCTCTCCCCCGATCACGGCGTGCTCGGCCCCGTACTCGACGCCCTCGCGACGTGGGATGATGACGCGGAATTCGCCTTCCGGGTTCGCCGATTCCAGCATCCAGCCTTCGCTGGTCACCTTGGAACCGACCCAGATCATCAGGTACTTCTCACTGCGGGTGGACCCCACCGAAACCCAGTACCGTTCGTCGGGCTCGTGGAACACCGAAACATCTTTACTCTGCGGCGTTCCCAGCTTGTGACGCCACACCGTGTCCGGACGCCAGGAGTCGTCGACCGTCATGTAGAAGACGTGACTGTGGTCGATCGCCCAGGTGGCGCCAGGCGCGGTATCGGGAATCTCGTCGGCGAGCATCTCACCGGTCTCGAGGTTCTTGAACCGCAAGGTGTACCGCTCGTCGCCGACGATGTCCACCGAGTACGCGAGCAACGTGCCGTCCTCGCTGATGGAGAACGCGCCGAGCGAAAAGAACTCGTGCCCTTCGGCTTCGACGTTGCCGTCCATGAGGATCTGCTCGTCGGCCAGCTCGACGCCGGGCGTCAGGTCGGGCGGAGTCCAGTCGTCTTCACCGGCGATGGGGCACCGGCACTGGACGGTGTACGACTTGCCTTCCACGCTGCGCGAGTAGTACCACCACTTACCCATGCGAGTGGGCACCGACATGTCGGTTTCCTGCGTCCGCGACTTGATCTCCTGGAAGATCTTCTCGCGCAATGGCTCGAGCGCGGCCGTCTGCTCGTCGGTGTACGCGTTTTCGGCTTCGAGGTATGCGACTACCTCGGCGTTGTCCTTGTCCCGCAGCCACTCGTAGTCATCGACGAACGTGTGTCCGTGATGGGTACGTTCGGTGGGGACCTTCTTTGCGACCGGCGGGATCAGGCTCATGCGCTGGGACCGACCCAATCGTCGAAGGACAGACCGGAAATGCGCTCGTACGCCTCGATGTAGCGTGCCCGGGTCGCGTCGACGATCTCCTGCGGCAACGGCGGCGGTGTCGTGTCCGAGCTACGGTCCCAGCCGGATTCGGGGCTCGTGAGCCAGTCGCGCACGAACTGCTTGTCGAAACTGGGCTGCACCTTGCCCGCTTCGTAGCCTTCGAGAGGCCAGTAGCGCGACGAGTCGGGGGTGAGCACCTCGTCGGCGAGCACGAGGTTTCCAGCGGAGTCGAGACCGAATTCGAGCTTGGTGTCGGCAAGGATGATTCCGCGATCGGCTGCGAAGTTGGAGGCGCGGGCATAGACGTCGAGCGTGTCCTCGCGAAGCTGCACTGCCAGCTTCTGGCCGACCTTCTCCACTACCTGATCGAAGCTGATGTTCTCGTCGTGATCCCCGAGAGCCGCCTTGGACGCCGGGGTGAAGATCGGGTCGGGCAGACGCGACGCCTCGACGAGGCCCTCGGGCAACGCGACGCCGCACACTGCGCCGGTGTTGTTGTAGTCGACCAAGCCGGAGCCGGTGAGGAAGCCACGAACGACGCATTCGACGGGAACCATGTCGAGGGAGCGCACGACGAGAGCGCGGCCGAGTACCTCTTCCGGGATGCGATCGTCGTCGGGCTCGCCGGCCAGGTGGTTGGTGCCACCGAGGACGTTGAAGAAGAACACGCTCATCGCGGTGAGCACGCGACCCTTGTCCGGGATCGGCGTGCTGAGCACGTGGTCGTAGGCCGAGATCCGATCACTCGCGACAAGCAGCAGATGCTCGTCGTCGATCGTGTAAAGGTCACGGACCTTGCCACCGGCCAGATGAGTGTAGGAATCAAGTGTAGGACGCACCCGGTCACCCTATCGGGCGTTCGCAGTTCGTACAGAACCCCGGTAGCCGGGACAGGTAAGCGTCCTCGCCGATCGGAGAGCTGTCCGCCCTGCTCATCCGGATATGCAGGTGGCCCCTCGCCAGCAGGCGAGAGGCCACCGTCACAGTCGATGAACTACTGGTTTGCGGGCAGCTTCGACAGGCCCTCGTCGATCGAATCCAGCGTCAGAAGAGCCGTCTGATAGGTCGCGGCCAGCGAATGCTGGACCTGGACGACGTTGCCGGCCTTCACTGCGGGCAATTCCTTCCACAGCTCGGAATTGACCAGCTCCTGCAACTGCGGAGACATCGAGCCGTCGGCGTTGAGGCCGTAGACGATCACGTCGACATTTCCGAGATTTTCGCCGATCTTCTCGATGGATACCTGTTCGACGTGGATGTCGGCGGGGTCTGCGGGGGTGCCGGGGAACTGCAGTCCGAGTCCGTCGAAGAGATTGGTCGTGTACGAAGACGCGTACTCGCGTGAGAAGGTGCCGGCCTCCGGCTTGCAGACGTTGCACACGCCGCCGAAGGTCAACGAGCCGAGCTTGTCCTTGTACTTCGCGGCCAGTTCGGCGGTTTTGGCGTCGTAGTCGTCCTTGAACTCGCCGTAGGTGTCGGAGACATTCGCGGCATCGGCGAACTGCTCGCCCAGCACTCGCCAATCAGCAGGAACCGTCGGTCCCAGGAAGACGACGGGAGCGGCCGCCTCGAGCTGCGCCATGTCCAGCTGGCTTTCGACTCGAGCGGGAACACCCATGATGATCAGATCGGGCTCGGCAGCGACGATTCCCTCGTAGTTGAGCTGGGAGACGTTGCCGTCGGGCGCGACCTTCGGCAGAGCTTCGTAAGCGGCCTTGGTCTTGTCGTCCATGTTGCCGAGTTCACGGGTCCACTCGCATACTGCTGCCAGGTTCGCTCCCGCCTGAATCAGCGGCAGAACTGCGTATCCGCAGGCCACGATCCGTTGCGGGTCGCTCGGGATCTCGATGGATCCGTTCTGTGCCTCGAAGACACGGGTCTGCGAGCTCGCGGCTGTCGTCGACGATTCGGACGACGACGCCTCCTCGGAGTTGCTGCAGCCGGCGACGCCGACCGCCAGCGCAGCTGCTGCGCCGATCACCACTGCGCGGCGAAACCGCGACAGACCTTGAACCCGCATGTTGAACTCCATCTGAACGCACCGGACCGCTCCGGAATTGATTTGGTGAGGCTAACCAATATCAGGGCACCGGACCTTTACACAAACACAGGTCCCGAGGAATGAACTGCGCCTCCCGAGCCGCCCACGCTCACAGCAGCACGCCTCCCACTGAGAGGGAGCAAAGCAAGATTCCTCTCGAATCGGACACGCGAACTCGCTACCTTGCCTTCGCGATACCTCATCGACTCGCCACTCTCTCCGCTCGACGAAGGGCTCACACATGTCCCGATCCACCCGTACCTGCTCACTACGGTCTGCCGCGGCCATTGCGTTGACCAGTAGCTTTCTCATCACCGGTTTCGGCGCCTCGATCGCGCAGGCCGAACCTGGCCCCTCGGCTCCGCTGTTCGGCTCGCTGGATTTCGGATCCAGCAACCTCGGCAGTTCCGAGCAGACCCCAGATGCGCCGCGGCTGACCGGGATCGACAATTTCCGCGACGTCGCAGGCACCGGCGCCGGATACTCGGGAACTTTCGGCCTGCCCGTGAACAAGGGAGTCTTCTACCGCGCGAACGCGATCACGCCCAAGGGCGATGACATGAGCAATCTCGAAAAGCTGGGACTGACAAAGGTTTACGATCTGCGCACTGAACCCGAGATCGCCAGTAAGCCCGATGTCTTGCCCGACGGGGTTGCGTACGAGAACATTCCGATCCTGTCCGGGAACATCGCCGAGATGATCGCGAAGATCAAGTCCCCCGAGGACTCACGATCGATGATGCAGGACATGAACCGCGCCTTCGTCACCGGAGCGACGGAGCGAGCCGGGTTCGCGCAGTTGCTCACGGGTCTCGCGGAAACCGAAGGTGCACAGGTCTTCCACTGCACCGCAGGCAAAGACCGCACCGGCTGGACGTCGTTTCTGCTGCTGAGTATCGCCGGTGTCGACCGCTCGGTGATCATGAACGACTACTTGCTGACCAACGAGTACACAGCCGAAGGCATGAAGGCCACGCGCGCGGGCATCGCGGCGAGCCTGGGCGAACAGATGGCCGTCAACATGGAGCCCCTGTTGGGTGTCGAGGCAAGCTATCTCGATGCCGGTCTCGCCCAGTTGGACCAGACCTACGGGTCGGTCGATCGGTACCTGACCGAGGGCCTGGGTCTGAGCCCGGCGACTGTCATGACGCTCAAAGCCAAACTGCTGGGCTGAGTGGCACGGATGCCCCGGGTTCGACGAGGGATCGGACCCGGGGCACGTGTACTTCTCTGCCCGTGCCGCGGCGGATGCGCCGCAGCGTCCCGTGCGTCAGCGCGATACGGCGATCACGTTGTTTCGGTACGCCCAGATGACGATCTGCACACGGGTACGCACCTGCAGCTTCTTGCAGATGTTGCTGATGTGCGACTTCACCGTGCTCTGTTCGAGGCTGAGGGAATCTGCGATGTCGTTGTTTCCCAAGCCTTGTGACAGCAACTGCACCACATCCATCTCACGCGCACTGAGACCGTGATCCGATCCGGAGCGCGCCGTGGACATCGGTGCCGGCTTGCGCCTCGCGAACTCCACGATCAGTCTCGACGTCAATCTCGGCGAGAGCACCGAACCACCTTCGGCCACGGTCAACACTGCCGACGAGAGCTCTTCGGGATCGGCGTCTTTGAGCAAGAACCCTGCGGCACCGCTGTCGAGCGCCTCGAAAACGTACTCGTCGAGATCGAACGTGGTGATCACGATGACGCGGGTCCCGGGAAACTCGGCAAGGACCTCCCGAGTCGCAGTCAACCCGTCGCCGTGCGGCATTCGGATATCCATCAGCACGACGTCCGGACGCAGTGCACGCACCTGCTCGTACGCCTCGACTCCCGTCTTGGCATGCCCGACGACGCGAATCTCGGGGTGACCGGAGAGAAACAGCTCGAACCCCTGCCGTACCACCTGCTGGTCGTCTGCAATAAGGACATCGATCATGCGTTGATCCTCCCGTTCACCGGCACCAGTGCCTGCACAGCCCACTCACCTTCCGAATTCGGTCCGGCGTCCAGTTGACCACCCATGAGCGTCGCGCGTTCGCGCATTCCCACAATTCCGAGGTTTTGCCCGTCGGAGGCCGGGCGAGCATTCCCGAGAGTATTGACCACCCGTACCCTCACCGCACCGGCTTCTCGACTCAGACACACCTTGGACTCGCTACCCGGCGCATGGCGAAGGACGTTCGACAACGCCTCCTGCACGATGCGGTAACACGTCAACTGGACTCCGCTGTCCAGGTCGTCGAAGCGGCCGACCTTCTCCAACGAGATCGACGAGATGGTGCGCTTGCAGTCGTCCACCAACTCGTCGATGTCGGAGACCATGGGCGTCGGGAAATCGGGGTCTTCCTCACCCAGGCGAAGTATCCCCACGATCTGCCGCAAGCTGTTGAGGGCCCGCTGACCCTGCTCGATGACGCCCCCCAGAAGGGCTTGTGCTTGTTCGGGATTGCTCGAGAAGAACTTGTCGGCGGCACGAGCCTGGATGATCATGCCGGTCATGTGGTGGGCAGCGACATCGTGCAGTTCACGTGCCATGTCCTGCCGTTCGGCGACAACGGCATTCGCGATCTTGCGTTCGCGGTCCCGGTGCAGATCCGCTACTGCCTGACTGTTCTCCACTGCTTGTTTTCGCAGGCGCGCGACGATCTTTCCCATGGCTGCGACGACCAGAAAACTCGTGACGGTGTTTGCCGCCGGTTCGAGGAACAAGTGAGGCAACTCCCCCACCTGAACCTCGGCGACCGTCAGCCCGTCCCGTTCGGTGAGATACATCGCCAAGATCACGTCCATCGCCATTCCGAGGACCAGCAGTCCGACCAGGCGCATGCCTGTCACTCGGATGGACACTGCCATGATCGCGAACCAGAAAAGCGGCGTGGCCCCCAGCGATCGACTGCCGAGGAAGAGCATCAATCCGCCGGATCCTGCCAACGTCAGGAGGTAGTACGCGATCGGGTACCGCCGGCGCGCACACGCCACAACGGTCAACACCGTCAGGAAACCCATGATGCCGACGACGGTTCCCGGATCGCTCAGCACTCGATTGCTCGTCTCGGGTTCAGTCTTGAGACTGGCGAGACCGAACACCCACGGCACACTCAGCAGGCCGACGATCACGGCCGCCGTGGCCGGGTTGTTCAGGTTGAAACGTCCCCACCCTCGCGATGCCAGGGCTTGCCCCGGGGCATTCTGACCAGCCGAGTCGAACATCCACTCCCCATTCCGCATCCGATGATTGACGTTCATGGTGGCATGCGCGCACCACTTGGTCCCACATTCGGCGAACGTGAAGGGAATGTTCGATTCCCGGCTCCTACCAAAGCACTAGTTGAAGGTGAAAGGCCTAGTACTTATGGCTCAGCTGAACTGCTCGACCAACCGGTTCACCATGTTGGTTGCGCTGTAGTAGTCGAGACGGAAGGTGTCCAGACCCACGGCATAGACGTGGTGATCACGAATTGCCGGATGCTGGGCCAACAGTGGAAGTGCCTCGACCGCCTTCACCGCACCGTCGTCGGCACTGACCAAGATCAGGGTGTTGCCCGCGATACCGTCGTAGAGGTTCTCCGCCGAGACCTGAATGATGTCCTTGCGCTTACCCATGGATTCACTGCTCTTCGCGGACTCGGGAATGTCGGCGACCGTGAAACCCATCGCCGTGAGCAACTTCGCCTGCCCCGACTCGTGCGTCCAGATATTGGCGCCGCTGCCGTCCTCGTAGTAGACCAGCGCAGTGGTCGGCTGCGGGGGAAGTGTGATCTTGGCCTTCGCGGCCTCTACTGCGCTGTCGAACTTCGCGACCGTGGCCGCCGCGTTGTCTTCGAGACCTGTCGCCTTACCCAGCACAGCGGCGACTTCCTGCCAACTACTTCCGCCGTAGTCCACCACGATTGTCGGCGCGATGGCCGTGAACTGTTCGTACAGATCGACGACGGAGTCACCTCCAGTTGCCGAGACGACGATCAGGTCCGGGTTCTGCGCCAGAACGGATTCCGCGTTCGCACCGCCCATCGGCAACACTGCAAGTCCGCGTTCTTCTGCTATGTCGCCCCACTGTGTGAACAACCCCTGCGCATCCGAGACGTCGGTGTTCGGTCCCGTCGATGCGGTAGCCACCACCGGAGCGTCGATCGACAACAGCGTGCCCGTCAGCGTCACACTGGTCGAGACGATCCTCTCCGGCTTCGACGTGATCTCCACCGGCCCCTTCGGCGTTTCCACGATACGCGGCCAATTACCCTGCGATGCAGCTGAGTCAGCATCGGAATCGGCATCCGCAGAACTACAACCGGCGAGGGCGAACCCTGCTACCAAGACTGCGGAGAGCACCTTCAGGGTGCGTGATTTTTTCATTGTGACGCCCACTGGCGGACCACTCCTCGAATTCAAAAGCCCATCAAATTAGGTTAGGCTGTGCTCATGCTAACTCAGGCGGTGACCGAATTGTCCGCTACCCTCGCGGCCTCGCCCGACATCGAGACGTCCTGGAATCGGATAGTGCAACAAGGAACGCCGATCATCGAAAGCGTTGATACACAGACTGTTCGAGTTACGTTCCTCTGGCGTCAGCCCGAGGAGACCGAGGTCGAGCGCGTTTACCTGGATGCAAATTCGCTGACCGACCATCACGCAGAACAACTCAGCGTGATGCAGCGACTCGGCGACAGTCCGGTGTGGTTCTACACCGCCGAAGTCTCGAACACCTGGCGTAGCAGTTACAGCATCATCCCGGTACCGAAGTCCGTAGTCGACGAGTTCGACTATCCGGGAGCAGGCAAGGAAGACTCGACCCGCCGCACACGCTGGTTGGGGTTGCTCGAGCACCGAATTGCCGACCCACTCAATCCGCTTTCCGCAGGTGTGGACACAAGGCGTTCCGTCGCCGAGATGCCCTTGGCGCCGGTCCAGTTCGGTTGGGATGCTCCAGTTTTCAGGAAGTCGGTACAGCTCACCTGGGCTAGTTCGACTTTGGACGTCGAGCGGCCGGTGTGGATCTACGAGACCGTGGACGACGGATTGACACCGCTCGAAGAACGGCCGCTCGTGATACTTCTCGACGGGCGCCACTGGGCCGAGGTCATGCCGGCAGGCGCCGCCTTCGATCGTGCGGTCCAGACCGGCAAACTGAAATCCTGCGTTCTGCTTGCCATCGATTCCGTTGACAATCAACGCCGTTCGCAGGAATTGCCGTGCAACCGCGACTACTGGAGTGCAGTCGTCGACGAACTGCTTCCGCAGGTGCGCGCCGTCACACCTTTCTCGTCTGATCGAACGCGAACGGTGGTCTCGGGGCAGAGCTTCGGCGGCCTGGCTTCGATGTTCGCAGCACTCGAATTCCCCGAACACTTCGCGCTGGTCGCCAGCGGGTCCGGTTCGTTCTGGTGGCCAACCGGCTTGAAGCGCGGGGAAGACGGCCCGCCGGGTGGAGACATAGCCGCACGGATCGAGCGCGACGGCGTACCGGACGGTTTACGCGTTGTCCTCGAAGTAGGTAAGCACGAGTCCGACATGGTCGGGCACAGCGCAGCGGTCGCACAGGCGCTGGAGGCCGCAGGAGCGCAAGTGTCGTGTCGGATCTTCGACGGCGGCCACGACTGGTTGTGCTGGCGCAGTGTCCTTCTGGACTCCGTTGTCGAACTGATCGGCAGTCCGTGAGACAGACCACGCTCTAGGCCGGCTCGATGTCACCAAGCTTCCAAGTCCGATCGAAATATGGTTCGAGCGGTCCGTAGAAGCGGAAGTACGAGAACCAGTGCTGACCCGCAATGGTCTGAACCCAATTGGGTTCCTTCCCTACCGGAGTTGTAGGTCCGTAGTAGAGATCCACCGAACCGTCCTCGTTGACAACAAGATCGGGATCTCGCGAGCCACGGTCGCCTCGGCCCTGCTGGTTGTCGACAAGGCAGCGTGTGTCGACCGAGTAGACCGTCGCGGACCAGAACAACTTTGCCGGGACATCGGCGGGTACGTGGAGTGTGTAACTCTTTCCTCCGTCCAACCAGTGCCCCTCGGCGTCGGCGTAGCTACCCAGATATGCCTGCCCGAGTCCGGGCGTCGTACTCTTCATCGCCTCGGAGAAGGTGACCGCCTCGTAGAACCACGACGCGCGTTCGTAGAACTCGTCGTAGTTGTCCCCTCGCTGAGCTGAGTTGTCCAGGACAATCGCCAAGTCCCACTGGCGATCCGGCCAGTAGCGCGAACCGGGGAAGCGTTTGACGAACGCATTCGCCTGGGCGAACACCTCCCCCACTTCGACGGCCCGTCGCAAGATCTTTCTCACTCGATCATCCGGGGCGAAGGGCTTGCCCTTCTCAATCCCCAGCTGCCGAAGCCACGCCATCGGGAAGCGGTCGCGCTCTTCGACAGGTTCGTCCTGCACGATGTCGTGCAGGAGTTCCCAGTATCGAAGGTCTCGCGGCTGAATTCCGCTCCAGGGCTTGCCGTCCGGTGAGACCAGACGCGTCGGAGTCGGATTCTCACGATCGGAGTACGGGTACACCCGGACGGCGTCGACCAACGCGTCCGAGCGCGCCGGGTCGGGATCGAGCGTGCGGAAGCCGAACATGATGTGCATCATCGGGGAGTGGACAACGGTGTAATCACCTGTGTCCTCGACACTCTGACCTGGGCCGACTACCAGGGTCTTGCCACCCTTGCCTGCATCGGGGCCCATCTCACCGAGCACCGCGAATTCTCGTTGCCAGAAATCTGCGATGCCCCCGGCGGTCGGCCCTGGCGGCAATTCGATCACCAACGGCCCCGTTGCACCGAGATCGAAAAAGTTCAAGATGTACGGAGTCGTCGCGTTGGCGGTGATCAGGCCTAGTCGGTCACGATATGAGCGGTAGACGACGATATCGGAGGCAGTTGCTCCGAAGATGTTGGTATGCACGTCCATCCACTGAGCCCAGGACACGATGGGTATGGCCCACAAGTACGCCTGCACTGCTGTTTGGAAGTCGAGCTCGTCGAAGACCGTTGCGATGGTTTCGCGAGCGGGAAGCTCTCCGTCCCTCGGGACAAGTCCGGAGGAATACGTCAGTTCGATGTCGGCCATACCCAGATGGTGCTGGGAGAAACCTCGGCGCGAATCACCCACACCGGGTGAACCTCTAGTTCAGTGCGCCTCGAATGACGGCAGCCGTGCTGTCGAGGATTGTCCGATTGGGCGTGCGAGGTAGGGCGCGCAGGCCGAAGCCGTCGCCGCGATTTCGCGGAATGACATGCAGATGAACATGGAAGACTTCCTGCCCCGCAACAGCTCCGTCGGAGAGGTGCAGATTCACTCCGTCGACGGGGAGAGATCCGGTACGCATCGCCGCGGCGATCTTCTGCGCGACGGCGAAGATCCTGGCACCGTCGTCGGGATCGAGCGTGGACAATCCACTGGCGTGGCGCTTCGGCACGACCAGGAGATGGCCGGATGTGAACGGCCGAATATCCATGAAGGCAAGGACATTCGCGTCGTCGTAGACGACGCTGGCCTCGGCCTCACCGGCGATGATGGAACAGAAGATGCAGTCCATGGTCTCCGACCCTGTGCGCCTTTTCGGTAGTGGTGACCACCGAAAAGGCGCACGGGGCGTAGCCCTTACAGAATCGGCGACGGCGCGTACGCCGCAGCTTCGGGGTTGGCGTCGACAAGTTTCTGCACCTCGGCGACAACGGCATCGACCTGAGCCGAAGCGGCACCGACAAAAGCAGCCTTGTCGGCCAGGGCCTCGTCGAGTGCAACGCGGTCGAGCGGCAAACGGTCGTCGGCGGCAAGGCGATCGAGCAAGTCGGGCTCCTTGCCCTCTTCACGCATCGCCAGCGCAACTGCGACGGCATTCTCCTTGATCGCCTCGTGTGCGGTCTCGCGTCCGACGCCGGCGCGGACGGCGGCCATGAGCACGCGCGTCGTGGCGAGGAACGGCAGATACCTGGTCAGTTCCTTCTCGATGACGGCCGGGTACGCGCCCATCTCGATCAGCACGGTCAGGAAGGTCTCGAACATGCCGTCGATCGCAAAGAACGCGTCCGGGAGCGCGACGCGGCGCACGACGGAGCAGAAGACGTCGCCCTCGTTCCACTGCGCACCCGCAAGCTCGGCTGCCATGGAGCCGTATCCGCGCAGGATCACCTGAAGTCCGTTGACTCGCTCGCACGAGCGGGTGTTCATCTTGTGCGGCATCGCCGAGCTGCCGACCTGGCCGGGCTGGAAGCCTTCGGTGACCAACTCGTGGCCGGCCATCAGGCGGATCGTGTGTGCAAACGACGACGGGCCCGCGCCGACCTGGACGAGCGCGGAGATGACGTCGTGGTCGAGGGAACGCGGGTACACCTGGCCGACGCTGGTCAACACGTGAGCGAATCCGAGGTGCTCCGCAACCTTCGCTTCGAGCTGCTCGAGCTTGGCCGCATCGCCGTCGAGGAGGTCGAGCATGTCCTGAGCGGTCCCCATCGGGCCCTTGATCCCACGAAGCGGGTACCGGTCGATCAGCTGGCGCAGACGCGTCAGTGCAACCAGCAGCTCGTCGGCGGCCGAAGCGAAACGCTTGCCCAAGGTGGTGGCCTGAGCTGCGACGTTGTGCGAGCGGCCGGCCATAACGATGGACGAGTACTCGGCAGCGCGCTCACCCAAGCGGGCGGCAACGGCGATGCCGTGGTTGTAGACATGTTCGAGAGAACGCACGATCTGCAGCTGCTCGACGTTCTCGGTGAGGTCGCGGCTGGTCATGCCCTTGTGGACCTGCTCGTGCCCGGCGAGTGCGTTGAATTCCTCGATGCGTGCCTTCACGTCGTGGCGGGTGACCCGCTCGCGGTCCGCGATGGACTCGAGGTCGACGTTGTCGATGACACGCTCGTAGTCGTCGATGGCGTCGGCCGGAATGTCGATGCCCAGCTCTGCCTGCGCACGCAACACCGCCACCCACAATTGACGCTCGAGCACGATCTTGTACTCGGGAGACCACAGAGCAACGAGCTCCGGGCTGGCGTAGCGGTTGGCAAGGACATTCGGGATGCGGCTCACGAGGCCTCAGTCTAACGGGGGCCAAGCAGTGCCGTTACCCCCGATAGAGAACCGAGCTAGACCGGCGGCGCCATCACGTCGATCGATTCCAAGAGCATTCCCCTGGCCAACCCCCGTGGGTCCGGGTCGTACTCCCCCAGAGCCGTGATCATCGCACCGTCGACCATCGCGACGAGACGGCGCAATTGCCCCTCGGGAGCCGACCGGCCCGAGCGTCGAAGCGCATCGGTCAACAGGTCGTCGAGCTGGGCTCGTAGGCGCAACTGCACGTCACGAAGTGCGGGATGACGGGCACATGCCACAAATCGTTCGTAGCGCGAGATCAAACGCTCGCGGCTCTCCGGCCGCTTCTCTTCGTCTCCGAGCAGCAGCTCGACCAACAGTTCGACGGTTGATTCCGCGCCCCGCCGACGTTGGGTCACCGCAGCCACTCTGGCGCGCATCGCTTCCATGTCGGCGTTGCCGTTGAGCTCGACGGCACACGCGATCAGATCGTCGAGTGAGTCGAAGTAATAGGTCGTCGAAGCCAGTGGAAGGTCAGCTCTGGTTGCCACCGCTCGGTGACGAACGGCGTCGAACCCGCCCTCCAGCAAAAGTTCAGCAGCGGACGCCACCAGAGCTTGGCGACGTCGTTCGCCCTTGGGCGTAGCTGCAGAAGACACCACGACATCGTGCCAGCAGAGGGCACCTCCGCATGGCGAAACAGCTCGAAGACCCTGCTGTTTGTTACCCGAGCCACTTCTCGAGGCGGGCCAGTGCCTCCTGGATGTCTGCTGTCGCACCCGCGAACGAGAGTCTGACCATCCGGTTTCCGTGGACGGTGTCGAAATCGATTCCGGGTGCCAGCGCGACCCCGGTATCTGTCAGCAACCGGGCACACCACGCGGTGGCGCCCTCGTCGCCACACAGATGGCCGATGTCCGCGTAGACGTAGAACGCACCGTCGGCGGGAGCCAACTCGGTGATGCCCAGTTTCGGCAACCCGGTCAACAACAGTTCACGATTGACGGCGTACCGCTGAACGTGCCCGTCCAACTCGACCTTCGCCTCGTCCGAGAATGCCTCGACGGCGGCGTACTGAGAGATCGCGGGCGGACACACGGTCATGTTCGACGCGAGTCTCTGCAGCGGGCGCCGAAGATAGGTCGGCACCAACATCCACCCGAGTCGCCAACCCGTCATCGAGAAGTACTTGGACACCGAGCCGATCACGACGGATTCGCGTGAGGTCTCCCAGGCGCTCGACGTGTGCTGATCGCCGTATCCGATGCCGTGGTAGATCTCGTCCGAGATCAGAAGAGTTCCGTGCTGCTCGCACCACGTCGCCAATGCAGCGAGCTCCTCGGGCGAGATCACCGTGCCCGTGGGATTTGCCGGGCTCGCGACGATCAGACCGGCAGGCGGCGACGGCAAAGCCTCGAGCATTTCCACTGTCGGCTGGTATCGAGTTGCCGGCCCGCAGTCGAGTTCGACGACGTTGCAGCCGAGAGCGGCAAGGGTATTGCGGTACGCGGGATATCCGGGTCGAGCAACCACCACGGTGTCGCCCTCGTCGAACGCGGCCAGGAAGAGCAAGGTGAACGCCCCGGACGAACCGGTCGTCACCACCACGTCTTCGGCGTCGACGGCGATTCCCGATCGCTCGCTGTGGTAGCGCGCAATAGCCTCGCGTAGCTGCAGGATCCCGAAAGTCTCGGTATACCCGAGTAGTTCGGTGCCCAGAATCTCTCGCGTCGCACGTAGCACCGGTGCCGGCGCGGGCGTCGACGGTTGACCTGCCGCCAAGGTCAGGACGTCACCATGTGTCCGCTGACGTTCGGTCGCGGCCTTCCATACATCCATGACATGGAAGGTCTGGATATCTGATCGACGAGATTCTGAGCGCACACTCCGACGGTAGTCGAACCGTGGTGCGGCAAGAAACGACGACCACCCATTGTGACGATCCGACAGATTCAGGCGCTCAGCATGAGTCGATTCAACGAGACCTGGGCCACGTCCCTCGCGCAACATTGATCAACGACTTCCTTCGATCAAAAGGTGCATCAGATGAAAGCTCGCTCAGTGCCCACTGCGGCTCTGGTCACGATCGGCGTTCTCACGGTTGCCTCGTGCGGAAGCACCTCTGATCCTGGCGGCAATTCTTCCGGCGACTACGCGAAGGACGGCAGTTTCACCACGATCGTGAACACCGATCCCGGCAACCTTCATCCCCTGATCACCAATCTGACTGCCACGCAGGCGATCAACAGCTATACGAACGACTCGTTGTTGGCCATCGACCCCAAAACCCGCGCAGCGGGCTCGTATCTGGCCGAAAAATGGAGCGAGAACGGAACTTCGCTGAACTTCACCCTCAAAAAGGGGATCACGTGTGAAGACGGCACGACCTTCACTGCCCAGACAGCGGCAAACAA
Source organism: Rhodococcus sp. MPR-R1B (assembly GCF_058793255.1). Lineage (NCBI taxonomy): Bacteria > Bacillati > Actinomycetota > Actinomycetes > Mycobacteriales > Nocardiaceae > Rhodococcus > Rhodococcus sp. MPR-R1B. Next base: position 170,037 of record NZ_JBXAFO010000005.1, on the reverse strand, counting down.
CATCAACTGGGTCGTAGACACGACCAACGGCTCGCCGTGGTTGGGAGCATCCGTACCCGAAACTGCGGTAGCAACCGCTGATGGTGACGAGCTCACGATCAAGACAACGGAACCCGCGCCCTTCCTCCTCGAGCGCATCGGCGCTCTCAAGATGGCGTGCCAGGCAGCCCTCGACGACCCTGCCAGTGTTCGAGGCAGCAGCAACGGAACCGGACTGTTCAAGATCACCGAAGTAGTGGCCAACGATCACGTCACGCTCGAACGCCGCGACGGATACAACTGGGGGCCGAACGGCGAAACCACGTCGGACACGCTCGGAGTGCCCAAGACGGTCACGATCAAGGTCGTGACCGACGCCGCGACGACGGCGAATCTCGTCCTCACCGGAACGGTCAACGCGGCCCCGGTTGCCGGCGCGGATATCGAACGTGTGGAAGCTTCAGGCCTCGAGTCGATGACGTCCAACACCCTGAGCGGACAGTTCATCTTCAACCACAATGCGGCTCTCCCCACCAAGGACGAAGCGGTACGCACCGCACTCGTGCAGGCGATCGATCTCGACGATTACACGGACATCAACACCGGTGGCAAAGGCTCACGAGCTACGGCACTGGCAGTAGTCGATCCGCGGGCGTGTGACTTCGACAGCGTCACCGGTGTAGTTCCGAAGTTCGACATGGCCGCTGCGAAAAAGACTCTTGCGGACGCCGGTTGGAAGCCCGGATCCGACGGTGTCCTGACCAAGGACGGTCAAGCGCTGCAATTGACGGTCATCTTTGCCAACTACCGCGACACCACCTCTGCAGCAGCAGAATACGCGATGAAGCAGTGGCAGGAGCTCGGCGCGAAGGTAGAGCTTCGTGGTGGTGACAACAACTTCATCATTTCCAACACATTCGCAGCGAAAGACCTGACGTCATGGTCGATCTCGATCGGACTGACCGTCCAGAGCGATACCCCCAGCATCTTCGTTCCGTACTTCGCCGGCCCCACCCCACCGTCGGGTGTCAACTTCGCATCGATCGACAATCAAAAGTACGCCGAACTGGCGGCGAAGGCCTCGGTTCTGCCGGGGCAGGAATCCTGCTCGGTGTGGAAGGAAGCGGAACAAGCACTGTTCACCTCGTCCGACGTCATTCCGGTGTCCACGTCGCCGAACTTCATGTTCTTCAACGGCGCAACGGCCCTGTATGCACCAGTTGGCGGCACCCTGGCCGGCCCTGGCATTCGCGTTCTGAAATAAGCCGGAAGACAAAGCTTTACGTCTGCATCTATTTCTCCGATTCGAAGGATCTACATGACTGACCGTCCATTTGTTCTCGACGACCTCCACCGTGTGGTCACACCCACGGAGACCTCAATCTCTCCCGACGGCGCCGTGGTCGTCTTCGTTCGCTCGGAAATAATTGCCGGAAAGGCAACTACATCATTGTGGGCGGTGTCCCGCGATTCCCAGGCTCGTCGCCTCACTGCCGGACCTGCCGATTCGGCCCCGCGGTTCTCTCCGGACGGAACGTCGATCGCCTTCCTCCGCAAGGTCGGCGACTCCGCGCAGTTGCACCTGATCCCGCTCGCCGGCGGCGAGGCCGAAACCCTCACCACAGCAGCATCACTCCCCCTCGGAGCCGGCGCAGCGGCCTGGAGCCCCGACGGAAAAGCCATTGCATTCGCCGCCGTGGTCTCACGTTCGGACTCCACCGACCCGAACGCGCCCATCGTCACCGACCGACTCGGATACAAGGTGGACGGTGCCGGTTGGCTCGGCACCTTCCGGCGCCACCTGCACACCGTCGAACTGGAGACGAAGGCAGTTCGACGGCTCACCGACGGTGACTGGAATGCAGACGTTCCGTCCTGGTCACCGGACGGCAAGGCTCTCGCCTTCACCGCGAATCTGGAACCGGACAGCGATCTGAACCTCACGTTCAGCGCCTACCGCATCCTCGTCGACGATCTGTCGGTTCCCCCGCAGCGACTCGGTCATGCCACCGGAGTGCAGGGCTCCACACTGTGGCATCCGCAGGGAGATTCGGTCGTCGCCATCGGCACTCCGGAGGTCCGTGTCGGAACTGCAGACCTGATCCGGCTGTCCGTCCCCGGCCCAACCGAGACACCGGTCGACGTCACCCTCACAGCTCATCTCGATCGCAACGTGATGCCCGGTGCACCCGGTTACCCCGGCGGCACACCGGCACTGTCGAATACTCGCGACGAAATCGTGTTCTGCCTACGCGATCGTGGATGGACGCATCTGTACGCGGCCGACATCGAAACCGGCACCTCTCGATCCCTCGTCGCCAATCCCAACGAGGTCGTCTCGGCGCTCTCCGTTGCCCGTGACGCCCGCGTCGCCTCCGTCATCGTCACCACGCAGCAGTCCTTCGGCGAGGTCGCACTCGTCGATCTCGACAGCGGCGCGGTCACCACGCTGACGAAATTCACCGCAGAAGCACTCCCCGAGGTGACACTGTTTGCCGCCGAGGAACGCGAGTTCACCATCTCCGACGGCCGCACCGTGCATGGTTGGTTACTGTCCGCTCCCGAAACCAGTGGCGCTGCACCTCTTCTGCTCGACATTCACGGCGGACCGCACAACGCGTGGACCGGCGTTGCAGATACCTATCACCCCGCCCACCAGGTTCTCGCCGCCCAGGGTTGGCGCATCCTGACCCTCAATCCACGTGGGTCGGACGGGTACGGCGCAGACTTCATGTACGCCGTCAACGGCGCCTGGGGTACCTCCGACCAAGCCGACTTCCTCGAGCCGATCGACGCGCTTGTCGCCGAGGGACTTGTCGACGGGGACCGTCTGGCGATCACCGGGTACAGCTACGGCGGATACAGTACGTGTCACCTGACGTCCGCGACGGATCGTTTTGCCGCTGCAGTTGCCGGCGGGCTGATCTGCGATTTCAACGCCATGGCCGGAGTCTGCGATTTCGGTCCGCACCTCGCGTCACTCGCCACCGGCACGACTGTTCCCGAGAACTCCGCGGGGCTGCTGGCAGCCTCACCGCTCGCCGCTGTGAAGAATGTGGTGACCCCGACGCTGATCCTGCACGGAAAGTCGGACGAGCGGTGCCCGCTGGGTCAGGCCGAGGCCTGGTTCGCCGCACTGCGCCAGCAGCATGTACCCACCCGACTGGTGGCGTATCCCGGTGCAAGCCACGGGTTCCTCGTCAACGGCTCGATCTCGCACCGAATCGACTACAGCACGCGGCTCATCGAGTGGGTGAAGCGATACACCTCCGCGAAGCTGCCCAAGACCGGCCTGGCCAATGCATCTGCCGGCGCCGACGCGTGGAAGCGCTCACTGGACGTACTGTGTGAGCGTTACGGCGTCACCGGTGCTCAATTCGGTATTCTCACACTCGATTCCAGCGGCAAGGAAATCACCCGTACGACGGTGGCTTCCGGCGTGATCAACGCAGACACCGGGGTCGAGGTATCCACCGACTCCCTGTTCCAGATCGGATCCATCACCAAGGTATGGACCGCGATGCTGGTCATGCAGCTTGTCGACGAAGGCTTGCTCGACCTGGACGCGACCGTCCGGTCGATCCTGCCCGATTTCGCACTGCAGGACGAGGAAACAGCTGCCCGCATCACGGTTCGCGCACTTCTGAACCATCGCAACGGAATCGACGGTGACCTGTTCATCGACAAGGGTCGCGGCGACGACGTCGTCGAACGCTACGTCGAGGGCCTGCGTGACTTCCGTCAGGTTCATCCACTCGAGGACGGCTTCGCGTACTCGAACTCCGCGTACGTCCTTGCAGCTCGTATCGTCGAGGTTCTTCGCGGCGGCATCTGGGACGACATCCTCAAGGAGCGGATCATCGATCCGCTCGGCCTCGCGCACACACTCACGTTGACCGGGGATACACCGAGATACTCTGTGGCAGCGGGTCATACGGGGAACTCCGTCGTGATGCCCGTCTGGCCGATCACCCGCTCGATGGGGCCCGCCGGCTGCATCACTGCCAGCATCGGAGATCTACTCACGTTCGCGGAACTCGGTCTTCTCGAAGGACAGAGCGTCGACGGCGTACGGATAGTGTCGGAAAAATCGGCCGCCGCGATGCGCACACCCGAAATCGACATCAGCGAACTGTTCCCGGACAAGTCGGGTTGGGGCTTGGGCTGGTTCCACGAAACCTGGTCGGGCGAAGAGATTTTCGGGCACGACGGCAGCACCATCGGGCAGCACGCATATCTGCGTATCTTCCCCCGCCACAATGTCGCGATCGCACTGCTGACCAGCGGCGGCAAGGCCGACGGCCTCTACCGTGATCTCTTCACCGAAGCCGCGGCCGCGTTGGTCGGACTCGAACCTCCGCAAGCCCTCGCCCCGAACCCCGCGAGTGTGGAGTCGATTCCGGATTCGGTTCTGGGAAAGTACAGCTCGGGCGGAATAGCAATCGAGTTCCGTCGTGGAGAGTCCGCTGACGAGGCCGTGATCACCGTCATCGGCGACGTAATCCCGAATCCCGAGGAAGACGAAACAGCTCCGAAGAAGCCTGCAACGGTAGCCACTCTCGTACCGTCGCAGATCCCGGGGACCTGGACCACCCGTCAACCCGGGGCCGCCGGTTGGACGACGGTACGGCCGCACCGAGACGGAGTGTACGTCGGATTCCGCTTCCTACCACGGGTTAACGCGTGACGATGACCGATACACATACGATGACGGAAACACAAAACGCCGAAACACAGAACGCCAGCGAACTCGAGGAATCAAAGATGCAAGAACAGCTTCAAGAACTCGTCGATCAGTGGAGGGTCGAGGCGAACATCCCCGGCGTCTCGGTCGGCATCGTTCACGGCGACAACGACATCGTCGTCACCAGTGGCATCGAGAGCGTCGAAACCCAACTCCCGGTCACCGACAAGACGATGTTCATGATCGGCTCCACCACAAAGGTGTTCGCCGCAACAGCCGCGATGGCACTCGTCGAGGACGGCCTACTCGATCTCGACACCCCGTTGGTCGAGTACGTCCCCGAACTGACCTTCGCCGACGAAACAGCCACGCGCACAGTCACGATGCGTCATCTCCTCACCCACACCGGCGGATTCACCGGCGACGCGGGCCTCTCGGCAGGCTGGGGCGAAGACGCCCTGGGACGCTCGGTTTCACGGCTGAACGAACTGCGACAAGAATTCCCCGTCGGAGAAGTCTTCTCCTACAGCAACTCCGGATTCGTTCTCGCCGGACATGTCGTGGCCAAGATCAGCGGACTGACCTTCGAAGAGCTGGTCAAGCAGCGCGTGCTCGACCCCCTCGAAATGAAGAACTCGGCCTTCCTGCCCTGGGACGTGATGACCCACCGGTTCGCACTCGGTCACTACATCCGCGACGGTGTGCCGTTCGTGTCCAACGAAACCGGACTGGACCGCGGCATGATCCCTTGCGGCGGAATGTGGTCCTCGGTGCGAGACCAACTCGTCTGGGCACGTTACGCACTGTCTGGCGAACACCCCGGCGAAGGACAGCCACTCGACGAGTCCACCCGGTTGTTGATGCAGAAGCCGCAGCGTCCCGCCGCGATGATGTTCGAAGAAGTCGGCCTGGGATGGCTGTTGACTCGATACGGAACCACACAGGTAGTCCGGCATGGCGGAAACGTGAGCAACCTCCAGGTCTCCGAGTTCATGACAGTGCCCGAGAAGAACTTCGCCGTCACCGTGCTGACCAACGCCCTCGGCGGCGGAATCGGCAAGAAGATCGTCGACTGGTGCATGGCCAACCTCACTGAACTACCCACGCCGGCATCCCTGGACGTGGTCGAGCCCGAACCCGCTGCCGTCGACGCAGTCCTGGGCAAGTATCAGGCCGGCTCACTGACGATGACCGTCGCCCCCGGTGACGAGGGAATCGGCATCCGGATGGGCAGCGCGCAGGATCTCGGTGAATACGAGGACATCGTCTGGCCGCCGGCAATCCCGATCGCCTTCCTCAACGACCGTGACTTCGCTGCTCGCGCCGACACCACCCGGGCGTTGGGCCGCTTCGTCACCGACGACACCGGTCGCGCCGTGATGCTCGAATTCGGCGGCCGCACCGCCAAGCGAGTGGCCTGATCCTCTAGACGGGTGACGCGGTCCGATTACGGGACCGCGTCACCCGTCTTCGTAAATGCACAGCCGAGAAGGTACAGACTGGACGCCATGAACTTCATCGGCGAGTCGATTCTGCACCCCTCCCGGTGGAGCGTGCGTGCCCGTTCGACCGTGGCTTCGACACTCGTGATCGCCTTCTGCCTGGTGATCGCCGGGCTTGCACTGGTTTTCGTGCTGGCAAACTCCCTGCATCTGTCCGCGCTGAACGGCTCCGAAGCTCGCGCCACGCAATTGGTCCAGCAGCTCAACGGAAAAAACCCGGCCGATCTCGACCCTTCGCTTCTGTCCACAGACAGTCAGATCGGAATCGTGCAGATCGTCGACGCCGATCACCGAATAGTCGCCCAATCACCGGGAACCGACAGCGACCTCCTGTCCGAACGTTTTCTCGGCCCTGACGAGTCGGACGCTCTCGGAAGGGTCAAGAAGTCCGACGACGAGGACTACTGGCTGATCGGGCGAGGCGCTCAGACGCCGACCGGACCAGTCACCGTCTTCGTCGGCGCCGACCGCGAACCGGTTGAAACCGTGGTGACGACCGTTGCCGTTCTGCTAGCCATAGTCGGACCCCTGGTCCTGGGGCTGGCTGCGTTTGCCACCTACCGCCTTGTCGGTTCGGCCCTCGCTCCGGTCGAACGCATCCGCGCTCGGGTAGCGTCGATTTCGAGTGGGCGTCAAGGTGAACGAGTGCCTGTACCGTCAGGGAACGACGAGATAGCCCGACTGGCAACAACAATGAACGACATGCTGGCGCGCCTCGACGAAGGTGCGCTGGCCCAGCAACGATTTGTCAGCGATGCCTCACACGAGTTACGCAGTCCGCTGTCCACGATCACGACGGCCCTCGAACTGGCACACCGACACCCGGATCTCCTCGACGACGCGTTGATCGAAGACGCACTACTTCCCGAGGCGCGCCGAATGCGGCAGTTGATCGAAGACCTGTTGATTCTCGCGCGCTCGGACGAAAGCGAACTCGAAAAGTTCGGCATCGTCGTCGACGTCGACCTCGATGACATCTTGTTCGCCGAGCAGAAAAGGATCGACGGTATCTCCGCAGTTACGGTCGCCGCTGCCGTGGCTCCGGTTCGGGTCTCCGGAGACCCGAGAGCATTGACGCGGATGGTGCGAAACCTCGTGGACAATGCAGTGCGGCATGCGGAGACCCTCGTGTATCTCGAGTGCTCCGAAGCCGGAAACGAAGCCCACATCGTGATCGAGGACGACGGGCCCGGAATCCCTGAAGCAGAACGCGAACGAATCTTCGGACGCTTCGTCCGCCTGGACCAGCCGCGGTCGAGGCAGGGAGGCGGGTCCGGACTTGGACTCGCCATCGCGTCGGAAATAGTTGCGGCGCACCACGGAACCATTTCCGTCAACGAGAGAGTGGGCGGTGGAAGTCGATTCGAGGTGACGATTCCGGTACCGAACGACTGAAGATCAGGCAGTGCCGACAAAGCGGTACCCGACGCCTCGGACCGTTTCGATGCTCTGAGTTCCGAACGGGAGGTCGAGCTTCTTACGAAGGTAACCGATATACACCTCGACGATGTTCTCGTCACCTTCGTAGTTGGTGTCCCAGACGGAGCGAACGATCTCGGTCTTCGTGACCACCACACCATTGTTGCGCATCAAGAATTCGAGAACGCTGTACTCCCGCGGCGTCAGGGTCAATTCGATTCCCGCTCTGCTCACCTGATGTTTGGCCGGGTCGAGGGACAGGTGTCCAACGGAGAGTATCGCCGGACGTTGTGGAGCGCCGCGACGCACCAGTGCGCGCAGCCGAGCGAGAAGCACGACAAACGAGAATGGCTTGACCAGGTAGTCGTCGGCGCCGAGATCGAATGCATCGGCCAGGTCGTATTCGCCGTCCTTTGCCGACAGCATGAGGATCGGCGTCCAGATCTCCCGGGCGCGTAGATCCCGCACGATGTCGTACCCGTGTTTGCCCGGCAACATGATGTCGAGAACGATCACGTCGAATTCGTCACTGCACGCAGTCGCGAATCCGTCGTCACCGTTGAGTTCGACCGCGGTCACGAATCCCTCGGCCACCAATCCCCGCCGGATCGTCTCGGCCAGGCGCACTTCGTCTTCGACCACCAGTACTCGCACCACCGGCCCCGTTTCGTCGCCACGCAGTTGTTCGGATGCACCCAGTAGAGCAGACGGTAGACCCAGGGCCGAGTTCCGTTCAGCGTTTCTTCAGCTTCGGATCGTCACACTGCATTCATGCCTGCAACTGTGTCGACCGTGCGAAACGTGGTCACCGAAGTCCTGACCGAGAGCACCACCGCAGAGATCGCGGTTGCCGCAATCGTGGTGGCCGCAGCTCTGTTCGCGTTCGGTTCGATCTACCGAGCTTCCAGCGTTCGGTCTACAGCCCTTCGCACGTGCGGACTCGTGCTTGCACTGGTGACGCTGTCGATCCAGGTGTATGGAAGCGGGTGGTTGACGAGCTTCGACGGGCCGGTGACCGACTGGATGGTCGATCATCGGAGCGGCGCCCTGAACCAGATCGCGGTCGCCGTCACAGATCTCGGTAGCCCGGTCGCCACCGCGCTACTCGGGATCACCTGCGGAGTGCTCATCTCCTGGCGAGCGCGTTCGGTCGTTCCGGGCTTGATCGTGATCGGAACCGTTGGCGGGGCGGCGGTCGCCAGCACGGTAATCAAAGCGCTCGTCGGTCGCGAACGTCCGCCGACCAACATCCAGGTTCTTCTCGAGACCGGCCACTCGTTCCCCTCCGGTCACGTGACGGGCACAGCAGCGCTGTTCGGCATTGCCGTTCTCGTTGTGAGCGTCGACCGAACAACGGCCGTCAAACGCCTTCTGATGCTCCTCGCCGTGACGGTCACCGTCGTCGTCGCGCTGACTCGCCTCTACTTGGGTGCGCACTGGCTCACCGACGTCATCGCCGGAGCCATTCTCGCGACGCTTGCCGTCACGGTGGGTGGAGCCCTCTTCCGATTCGTCGGCACTCACAACCAAGCTGAATCGACTACTGCTGCAATGCGCTCTGCAGAACCTTCAGCACTTCACGAGCCGCAGTCGGCCCGGTATTGAGGTAGAAGACGTCGTCGTCAACAGCGACGGCGTGGTTGGCGACCACACCACGTAACTGCCCCCACAACGGCGCGTTCGTCAATGTCGCCGGGTCCCCGCCCTGCACGCCGTAGAAGATCCAGTCGGCGTCCGCCACGTTCAACTCTTCTTCACTGATGTCTCGGGAAGTGTCGTCGAACTGCTGCGACTGCGGACGGGTCAAGCCGGCATCCTCGGCGATACTGCCGGTGAACGAAGGAATACCGAAGATGCGCAGACGATTTCCGTTCTGGCGCGTGAACGACACCGTCGGCGGCGACGAGAGGGAAGCACCGAGGGCCGCGGCATCGGTATTGAAGGTATCCAGCAGTGCCGCCGCCTGCTGCGTCTTACCTACCCCGTCGGCAACCAGCAGGAAGTCCTGCTTCCAGTAGACGCCGGTTCCCTGTGTTGCCACCGTGGGTGCGATGGCAGAAAGCTGGTCGTACAGCGAATCAGCGTCCTTTCCTGCAACATTCATCAAGATCAGGTCAGGATCGAGCGTGACGATCGCTTCGAAATTCGGTGTGAAGCGTCCACCTGCGTCAACGACATCACTTAGCTGAGTACGGAATTCGGGGTACGCAGACAACAAGTACGGAGGCACCAGGTCCGCACCGTCACCACGCGTCGAACCTGCGGGCACGACACCGAGCGACAGGAGTGCATCTGCTTGCCCGGTCGAGATGACGACAACCTTTTCGGGCTGCGATTCGATCGTGGTGTCCCCTTTGAAGTGTGAGACGGTACGAGGGAACTCGCCGTCCGACTTTCCGCTCCCCATTCCAACCGGGACTTCTCGCGGAGCGACAAACGCAGAGTCCGCCGGAGCTGACGCACTGATCTCGGCATCTGTGGGCGACGCGTCCTCGCTCGAGCAGCCACTGAGAGCTGCCACCAATGTCAGTGCGCCGATCAGCATTACACTGCGTGACTTCTTTCGAAAATTCATGATCGTGTCCCGTACGTCGTGAAGCATGACAGCTTCATCTTCCTCCATGGTTAGGTGACCCTACCCTTTGAAGAACTGTAAACTATATCTGTGTCAGATACAGTTCCAGGGCGTGGATCACACGGGGTCGATCGCTACTCTGATCACGTGCCCACCGCGGAAGAAGCATCGAGATCACTCATCGCTGCGGCGTTCGAATTGCGTCGAGCGCTGCAGGAATACATGGCTACGTCAGGCACCGACGCGACTTTGCCCGAGGCACAATCCGAAGTACTTCACGATGTCGCACACCACCCGGGCACTCGCATCGGGGCTGTCGCCGACCGTCTCTCCAGACGCCCGAACACCGTCAGCACACTGGTGCGCATCCTCTCCGACAAAGATCTGATCGAGCGACGGCCCGATCCCACAGACGGCCGGGTGAGCACACTTTTCGTGAAGGACGAACGAAGCGCGCGACGAGACCGTCGATCCGAACTACGCATCGGCGTCCTGGCCCAAGAACTGACAGCCCTCGACGAAGGTGACCTCGACACATTGACCACTGCCATCGACATCCTCGACCGAGTCAATCGATCATTGCGAGATCACGCGCCGCGATGATGCCACTCAGGTGACTTTCCCACTCTTCTCGTAGACGTCGGCAAAACGCTTCATCTGCTCCGTGATGCCCGTCAGGCTGTACCCCGTACGAAGTTCGACCGACGCAACCTGACCCGAAACCACAGCCGGAAGCCTGGTGAAAGTCGGCGAATTGAGCTCCGGTGCATCCGACCACGTCGGCGGAATCAGGAGGAGATCAGCCGGAAAGGCGCCTGGCTCTTCCCAACTCGCTGATGCCCAGAAACCGTCCTCGCTGTCGAGCTTGGCGAATTCGACGCCCATCGTTTCGAGAATACTTCCGAGCGGAGTCCATCCCGGCACCGCATAGTCAAGGCTCGACTCCAACGGAATCACATATGCAACAGAGATATTCGGTCGCGATGTGGCCAAGTCACGCACCCGGTCACCGAGCGCACTCAACTCTTCCCGTTTTGCCGCATAGACCGGCGAGGTGTCGGTGCCGCCGATACCCTGGACCAACGAACTGAAGCTGTCCAACGCCGCTTGCGCCCCGTCGGTGATCTTGACACCGGCAATGGGAGCAACCTCTTCGACGCGAACGATGTCGTCGCCCCAGATGCTGCCGAAGTTTCCACCGTTGTACGAACTCCAGATGTCGATGACCAGATCCGGGTTCACTGCCAGGAGTTTCTCGGCGCTGATGTCCGTATCGGTTTCGCTGACATGGGCAATTCCACTGAAGTCGAATGCATTCAACGTTGATTCGTCCAGCCTGGAAAAGCCGATGATGCCGACCGGCACGACGCCGTATTCGAGCAACACCGGCGCGGTGTCTGCCGTCGCCACGATGCGTTCGGGGATCTTGTCGAGCGAAATCTGCTGACCACGCGCATCGACATACGTCCACGCATCACCGTCGGACTTCGTGTCGGTCGTGGAGGTGCCACATGCTGCCAGCACCGTCGAAAGTGCCACCGCCACAGCCATGAAGATGGCCCTGCTACCGCGTTTCGAACGCGGCGCAACAAAATCGATCACTTCTGCCCCATGCTGTCGAGCGGGTCTCGGGAGAACCCCGAACCCGGAAAGTAAAGTAAGCCTCGCCTACATGGCTAACGGTAGAACGGATCAGGAGATTACGCAATCGCGGAGTTTTGTCAAAGAATGTCGAAATCCGATCAACGGTCCGCAGTCTTTCGAAATGCCATCGGCGTGACACCGGTGGACTGCTTGAAGGCGGCGACAAAACTACTGGGCGTCGAGTATCCGACCTGTTCTGCCACATCGGCGACCGCAACATCTTGGCCGAGTAGGGACATCGCCACGTTCATCCGAAGCAGTACTCGCCACTGGCCGAAACTCACGCCGGTGTCCACCTTGAATTGACGAGCCAAAGTGCTGGTGCTGACGCCGATCTCGTTCGCCCAGTCCCCGAAACTGCGTGGATCCTCCGGATGAGACAACAGGTCGCGTGCAATCCGGCCGACCGGGCCCGAATCGGGGATCTTCATCGCTCCGCGCTCGTCGCCGGGAACAACGAGGTCGAAGAACACTCGCTCGGCGCGGCGCCTCGCGTCGTCCGACATCTCGCGAGCACTCAGATGCAGAAACAACTCGTAGAGTAGCGGCGTGCCGTGTACCGCAACCGGGTGATCACCGAGCGAAGGACCCTGCGCTACAGCGCAATACACCGTCAGGAACTGCGCACCCGCGGCAACGCGCACCGAGTGTCGATGCAGTGCCGGTATCCACAGCCCTCGACCCGGCAACAACGTCCACATCTGGGCGCCTGAGCGCACAACCACAATGCCGGAACGAGGGAACAGAATCTCGTTCGATCGGTGTGCGTGGGTTTCCCATGTCACCGGTTGATCAGCACTCGACGCACCACCCCACAGAACCAAATCTTCGGGCTCGTCGTCTAATTCGTGTTCGGATACCACCAGCTCGTCGCTCGACGGCACGCCCCACCGGAGCCAATCACCGTCGACCTCGGATTTTGTCCGCCTCACGTCTACATCCCTGGATCGACCGTCGTCTGTCCAGGTGACTGTAACCGCTACCCACGCCGAGTAGGTGCGGCAGGAAGTTGATCCCACCGCACAGGCCACTGCCAAAGCTGGTCGCACCATGTCAATTGTTCACATTGACGATGGTGACAATGGCAACAATTGCAACAAGTATCCAGAAGTAGCCCAAAACAATAGCAGCAGTGGTTGATTGCCAACCCCCCTCGCCTGACCACCTGATCTGAGAACGACCGATGTGGGCACAAACGATAGCGGGGATTCCCAGGCCCAGGACAGCCAGGCACAGCGATACCACCGACATGCTGTTGGTTCGCGCCGACATGTATGCGGGCGCCGCCGGAAACCGTGAGTACGTGAACACCGGTTGTCCGTCAGGAGCGAAACCTACCGGTTGTTGATAAACGCCGTATTGGCCGGCTGCCGGTGCCGGCGGCGGGCTGTCGACAAGCCGGGCGAGCCAGGCGGTAACGATCACTGGCAGCACCAAATACAACGGCGTCGCCCATCCGTCGTTCGTGTCCATCTGGATCGAGGCCAGTACAGCGGCGAAGAAGCTCAGCACAAGGGTAATCGGTAGTAATGCAAATACCGCCTTGCTCGCGCGGCGCGAAACGATCCACCCTGACGATGCGAGCACCAGAGCAAGAACGCTCAACAGTCGGGCGGCCGGGGCATCTATCAAGAATTCGACAGCGATCAAGAACGCAGCACCGCCGAAAAGGCTGAGACCAAGTGTCATTCGTGACTTGTCGCGTGAGCCGAGAAAGATCATCGCCAAGACCAGGAGGCCGAGCAGCACGAGGTAAAGCCCCGACGTCAGCTCCGTGAAATCCCGATACGAATACCTATAGCGATTTCTCGACGAAAGCAATTGCGGGAGGAGCTGGCACAACAGCATCAGGAACAACACCGCACCCGCACCGACAGCACTCACCACTGCGACTCGTTGGCTTTCGGTTAACGATGAGGACGCACGGGCAACGCGCCAGCCACCACCGCTCGTCGGCGGCATTTGAGGCGGATATGGATTGGGTGACTGGTACACGGATCTCCAACTGGCCAGGCCGGAATCAGTTCCCGGTCGTACCCGATCAATCGCAGTCACATCGAAAGCCGTTACTGACTTCTTTCAACCGAATCCATTCACAACGACAAACAGGTCAGAAACACCGATGACAACTACGACTACTTTTGGGGCGGGCCATAATCCCGTTGGACTTTCAGCGGTAAATCCTGACAGTTGCCAAATTGATTTCGGATTCATTCGGCAACGGCTCGCCATCGGCGGATTCGAATCGATAATTCGCGCTGAGAACGTCGACAAGATTGGTCTGATTACGTCGACCACCTCCCCGCCGCATCTCCCTTGATTATTTCGGCCTGTTGGTTATGTTGCGGGTCGATTCGTAAACCTGACCGTTGCTCGCCCGTCACGGATCCTGAATATCGACCTACACCGACGCCTCGGCCACATCACCGAACCTCGACATCGGCAGCAACTAAGACGTTGGACAAAACGATTCGACTACTCAATTGACTCTTCGCGACATGATCGGTGCGGCAGGAAGTTGATCCCACCGCACCTGACCCCGAGTCGCCGCCCTAGTTCATGTCGTTCGCAATGATGTTCTCGATATTCCGTTCGGCCAGAGCGGTGATGGTGACAAACGGATTGACTCCCACATTGCCCGGTACGAGGGATCCGTCCATGACGTACAGACCCGGGTACTCCGGGAGTCGACCGTGGCCGTCGGTCGCCTTGCCGAGCACACAACCGCCGAGGGGGTGGTACGTCAACTGATCGCCCCACGTCTGCGTCGGGCCGAAGAGGTCGGTCCGGTAGATCGTGCCTTCCTTCTTGTTGATCTTGTCGAAGAGCTTCTTCGCCATGTCGATCGACGGCTGGTTCTGCGAGCGCTGCCAGTTCAATCCGACCTTGCCTGTTGCCGAGTTGAATTGGAACTGAGCACGTTGCGGATTCTTGGCAATCGCCAAGTACAGGCTGACCCACAGTTCGGTACCGGCCGGGAAGGGTGCGATTTCCGCAAAGACGGGAGCGGATGTGTCGGCCCAGTTGTCGATACCCATCACGGGGATCGCCGACTGCTTCGCACCGGTGGCGTCCCACATGTGATTGGCGCGGCCCACCATCACGTTGCCGTTGTGACCCCATTCCTGTCCAACTGCACCCGGCAAATTCGCCAGCTGCCCTTGCGCTTTCATCGCGACCAGGAGCTTGCTGGTCCCGATACTGCCGGCCGCGAAGAAGACCTTGTCCGCCGTCACTGTCTTGGTGCCGACGGTATTGCCCTGCTCGTTGATCTGGTTCATCACCACTTGATAGCCACCGCCGGTCGCGGCCGGGGAAACCGAGGTCACGACGTGCAGAGCTGAAATGGTGAGCTTGCCGGTGGCGGATGCCGCAGCGAGGTACGTCTTGTCCAGAGATTTCTTTCCGGCATTGTTGCCGTAGATGACCTCACTGACCAGAGCGGACTTGGTGACCTGGCCGGCAGCTTCTTGCTTCATGTAGTTGAAGTCGTAGACATTCGGCACGAACGTTGTTGTGTAACCGGATCTCTCAGCGGTCTTTCGCCCCGTCCGCGCGAACTTGTAGTACTCGGTCGATTCGAACCAGGCCGGGTCGATGTTGTTGACTCCGAGCGCAGCGTTCGCGCGCGGGAAATACGTCGAGTACATCTCGTTGGAATCGACACCGGGCAGGATCTCTTCGAAATAGTTACGCTTGGGTGTGACGGCCATACCGCCGTTGACCAGCGACCCACCGCCGACCCCTCGGCCCTGGTAGACCTTGATCCCGCCGAAGTCCTCGGCGTCGAGAACACCGACGTAGCGGCTGATGTTCTTGTCCACCGAGCCGCCGGAGAAGTGTGAAACCGGTTGAACTGTACGGTCTCTGAGCCAGAAGGACCGACCGTCGGGCGAGAGCATCGGGCAGAAGATCTTGCCGTCGGACCCTGGTGTGGTCCACGACTTCCCCATCTCGACCATGTGCGTGTCGATACCGGCCTGTGTCAGGCGAAGTGCCGCAACGGCACCGCCGTATCCACTGCCGATCACGAGCGCGGGGACACGGTCTCCGTCGTTCAATGCTCGTCTGGGCGCAGCGGCCGCCGTGGTCCACGAGGACGAGAGTGCGGCGGCCCCCACAGCTAATCCTGTTGCTGCCAAGAAGTTTCTACGCGAGAGCGTGGAATTGGTACGTGCGTGCCGTTCGTTGGATCCAGCGCGAATGCTCAAGTGTGCCCTTCTCTTTCCGTGACCCCCGCGCTGAGATATACCGGGAGAAACCGAACGAGAAGTCCATACTCGTGGGTAACTTCGAGGAACCGTTGATTTTCCATGAAAAGGGCCGATGAACAGAAAGTTCACCGGCCCTCCGAAAGAACGAGTCAGGGAATTGAGATGCGACCTTCGACGGCGCCGAGCCCGATGTCCTTGCGGAAATGACCGCCGGGAAGCTTGACGTCGGCGATCTTTGCGTAGGCGTCGTCGCGAGCTTCGGTCAGATCCTTGCCCACTCCGACAACACTCAGCACACGCCCGCCGGCCGAGACGACGGCACCGTCTTCACGCTTCTTGGTACCGGCGTGCAGGACTCCGTCGGCGTCGGCTCCGGTGATCACGTCGCCGGTGCGTGGGGTTGACGGGTAGTTCTCCGCGGCAATCACGACCGTGACAGCGGAACCGTCGCGCCACTGCAACGGACCGACCGAATCGAGTGTTCCGGTCGAGGCCGCATTGAGTAGACCGCCCAGCGGCGTTTCGAGGAGAGCAAGCACGGCCTGAGTTTCGGGGTCACCGAACCGGCAGTTGAATTCGACGACGGCCGGGCCGTCGACACCGATCGCCAGACCGGCGTAGAGAAGGCCGGAGAAACTGCTACCGCGCGCGACCAACTCGGCAGCGACAGGCTTGACGACGTCGTCGACGATCTGCGTGACCATCTCGTCGGGCAGCCACGGCAATGGGGTGTACGCGCCCATGCCGCCGGTGTTGGGTCCGGAGTCTCCGTCGCCTACTCGCTTGTGGTCCTGTGCCGGGAGCAGCGGGATCACGGTTTCGCCGTCGACGAGGCAGAAGAGCGAAACTTCCGGACCGTCGAGGAAGGACTCGAGGAGAACCGGGTGTCCGGTCTCGAGCAGTTCTGCGGCATGATCGCGCGCGGCGAGACGATCCGTCGTGACGACTACGCCCTTACCCGCGGCCAATCCGTCGTCCTTGACCACCCAGTTGGGACCGAAGCGGTCGAGTGCTTCGTCGAGCTTGGCCGGATTGTCGACGATCTCGCTGTGAGCGGTCTTGACGCCGGCGACAGCCATCACGTCCTTGGCGAAAGCCTTCGATCCCTCGATGCGGGCGGCGTCGGCCGAAGGCCCGAAGCAGGCGATACCTGCTGCGCGCACCGCGTCTGCGACACCGAGGACCAGCGGAACCTCGGGTCCGATGACGACGAGGTCGGCTTCGACCTTCTGGGCCAGCGCGGTAACCGCGTCACCCGAAGCGACGTCGATGGGGTGCTGCTCGGCGATTTTTGCGATCCCGGCATTGCCAGGCGCGCAGATCAGGGCCGTGACACCTGGATCGCGAGCAAGAGAGAGAAGGAGGGCATGTTCACGGGCTCCGGAGCCGATTACTAGTACGCGCACGGGGAACAGACTACGGCCTGCGATAACAGCGCTCTCGGAGTGCCACTGGCGGGGCCAAGGTCCCAGCGTTCGGCCTTTGTGCGAAATATCCGTTTCGAGATGAGATCATATGAATACCTGAATAGGTGAACAGATGTTTTCGGACACCTGTCCACCAAGGAAAGGACACCCGTGAAACTCCACAAACCAGGCGTTCTGACGCTCACCGCAACCGCCGCAATCGGCGCACTTCTGATCACGTCGTGCAGTAGCCCGACTGGCACCGACTCCTCGGGCAACAACGACGGCCTGGTCTTGGCCGACGGCTACGAGCTGGGCGGCTACAACCCGGTCGCAGGCTTCGGCGCTGCCGGTGAGGCCAAGATGTACGACGGTCTCGTCCGACTCACCGGAGGGACCGGCATGCCGGGCTTCGAGCCGTCTCTGGCCGCGGAGATGCCCACTGCCAACGCCGACGCGACGGTCTGGACGGTCAAACTCCGCGACGGGGTCACCTTCTCCGACGGGTCGACCTTCGACGCCGACGACGTGGTTGCCACGTACAAGGCGATCCTCGATCCGGCTTCCGCCTCCGAAGCGCGGTCGTCGTACGACATGATCAGCGACGTCGTGGCCGTCGACGACAGCACAGTCGAGTTTCGTCTCGCCTACTCGTATGCGCCCCTGCTGACGAAGATGCTGATCGGCATGGTTCCGTCGGAATCCCTCGCGACACCCGGACTTGCCGCCGAATCGCCGTTGAATACCGCGCCTGTCGGTACGGGTCCGTACACACTCGTCGATCTCTCACCGGATCGAGCGGTCTTCGAGGCGAACGAGAACTACTGGGACGGTGCACCGGAGATCAAGAAGCTCACTCTCCTCTACGTTCCGGACGACAACACCCGCGCCCAACGTATGGTGTCCGGCGAGATCGACGGAACCAATCTCCCTCCACTGCTTGCCAATACGTTCTCGGGCAAAGACAACATGTCGGTGACTGCCCATCAGTCAGCGGACTGGCGCGGTCTCTCACTTCCGACGAACAATCCCGTGGCAGGCGACAAAGCCGTACGGATGGCGCTCAACCTCGCCGCCGATCGCCAGTCGATGATCGACAACGTCCTGAGCGGACACGGCCGCGTCGCCGCCACTCCGATCCCCGAGGTCTACGGCGATTCGTACAACCCGAACGCAACCTTCGCCTACGACCCGGCCGAGGCCGAGCGAATTCTCACCGAAGCGGGCTGGATCGAAGGTTCCGACGGAATCCGTTCGAAAGACGGTCAGCGGGCGCAGTTCACGATCATGTACAACTCCGTCGACACCGTTCGACGTGATCTCGCTCAGGCATTTGCCTCCGATGCTCTCGCTGTCGGCATCGAGGTGGATCTCGAAGCGCTCTCCTGGGACCGCATAGACCCTCGAATCAACCAGGATTCGACGCTTCTCGGTGGTGGAGACGAACCTTTCGATCCAGACACGCAGGCGTACGACGCGCTGAACTCGAAGTACATAGCGCCCGGGGTCGGCAGCATCTACGACAACGCCAGCGACTACTCCAATCCAGCAGTCGACGCAGGCCTGGAAGTAGGACGCCGCAGCCTGGATCAGGCAACGCGTGACGCCGCGTATCGCGACGTGCAGCAGGCGTACGTCGAGGATCCCGGATTTGTCATCCTCGTATTCCTCGACCATACGTACGTTTCGAAGGATTCCGACTGGCAGATGTCCGGACCTGTACTCGAGCCACACTCACACGGTGTGACCTGGGGCCCGTGGTGGTCACTGCAGACGTGGGCCAGAGGGCAATGACAGCGGTCGACGTTCGGGTAGACGCGCGGCAATCGCTCGACCACCGTGGCAACTCCCGCCGAAAGGCCATCCTCACGATGGTCGGTCGGCGGGGGTTGTTCATCGTGCCGGTGATCGCCGTGGTGTCCGCGGGACTCTTTGCCGCCGCCGCGATCTCACCGTTCGATCCACTTGAAGGCTACCTGGGCACGCGATACATGACGACCAGCGACGCGGACAAAGCGTTGATCGCCGATCAGATGGGTTTCGACAACCCCTGGTACAGCACGTACTGGAATTGGCTCCAGGGCGTGTTCACCGGTGATCTCGGGATCTCCAGATCGTTCAATCAGCCTGTTTCCCAAGTTATCTCCGAGCGTCTGCCATGGACCCTGCTGCTGGTCGGTATCTCACTCCTCATCGCGATTCTCGCCTCGCTGACACTCGGTGTTCTCGCCGGAATCCGCAGTGGAGGATTCTTGGACAAGACCGTGTCCGGGCTGAGCGTCGTGGTCCAAGGACTTCCGCCGTTTGTCTTGTCGCTGGGTGCCATCGCGCTCTTCGCGTTGACTCTCGGCTGGCTCCCGGTCGCCGGGTTGACCGACGGGGGTGCCGATCCCACACCGGGACAGGTGATCCGGCACTTGGTCCTACCGGTGACGGTCCTCTCCATCTCGCAGATGCCGTGGCTCCTACTCGCGGTCCGAGAATCCGTCGTGGGTTCGAAAAGTGAGGGATTTGTCGCGGGCGCCGTAGCACGCGGAATCCCGACGCCGACCATCACGAAACGCCACATACTGCCGACCTCACTGGCGCCTTTCGTCAACATCGTCGGCGTGCGACTGCCCGAGCTGATAGTCGGGGCAGTGCTGGTGGAAGAGGTCTTCAGTTGGCCAGGGATCGCCGGCGCCATCGTCTCGTCAGCCCGTGACCTCGACATGGCACTGCTCGCGTTCCTCACCGTCGGTACGACATTGACGGTCATGCTCGGCTCACTGCTTGCCGACGTCCTCGTTGCAGTACTCGACCCGAGAGTGAGTACCGATGGCTGAACGACGCTTCAAGATCGCCCTCGGCGTGCTGATCCTCGTTGCGCTGTACGCGGCGTTGGTCCCATGGTTGGCCGACGTCGACGACCGAGTCACAGACTTCTCGGCGGCTCGCCTGGCTCCGTCGTTCGATCACCCCTTCGGAACGGACTCGGCGGGCCGAGATCTGTTCGTGCGCATAGCTGCAGGCATTCGAACCTCACTTCTGATCGCACTCGCCTGCGCGCTGCTCGCCACGGTGATCGGCGTCGCCGTCGGCACTACGGCCGGACTGGTCGGTGGCTGGGTGGACAGGTTCGTCATGCGCGGCACCGATGCCGTCAACGCACTCCCCCACCTGTTGCTCGGCATCGTCATCGTCGCGATGTTCCGTGGAAGCATTGCCGCCATCGTGCTTTCGATCGCACTGACCCACTGGACCCAAGTGGCCCGGATCATCCGCTCCGAGATCTTGAGTCTGCGCGAGCGTCCCTACATCGACGCCGCCATTCTCGCGGGAGCAAGTCGACGTCACGTGATCATGCGCCACCTCGTGCCGGCGACGGCGCCGCAGGCTTTGATCGCAGTCGTTCTCCTGCTGCCCCACGCCGTCTGGCACGAATCGACGTTGTCCTTCCTGGGATTCGGCCTTCCCCCGCACAAGCCCAGTCTCGGGACGCTTCTCGAAGAGGCACGCAGTTCTCTACTCCTCGGCGGTTGGTGGACGCTGGCATTCCCCGCCGCAGTTCTCGTGATCGCCACCGTCGCAGTTGCCGTCGCCGGTTCGGCCCTGCGGTCGATGCTCACACCACCTCGACCTTCGGAGTTGCGACTGTGAACCACGGCCTGCGCATCGAATCTCTCACCGTCAGGATCCCTCTGCTCGGAGGATCGGTAGTTCACGCTGCGAGCGACATCGACCTCGACGTTCCAGCCGGCACGGTGACCGCACTTGTCGGGGAATCGGGGTGTGGCAAGTCGATCATCGCCACCTCGGTCATGAACATGTTGCCGCCGAATGCTTCTCGAACCGGAACGGTCACCGTCGGAACACCGGACCTCGAGATCGACGTCTTCTCCGGCACCGCGTTCCGTGGGCGGCACGTGGCTCTAGTTCCACAATCCGCCGCAACACATCTCACCCCCGTCCGGACTGCGCGATCGCAGCTACAGGAGACGATCGACGCACTCGGCAGCGATCACACTTGCGATGCCTTGGCACTTCGCGTCGGACTCGAACCGTCGGCCCTGGACTGCTACCCGCACGAACTGTCGGGCGGCATGGCGCAACGCGTGGCCATTGCCGGTGCGCTGGCCGGGAATCCGTCGGTGATCGTCGCAGACGAACCCACCGCCAACCTCGACCGCGAACTCACCGACCACGTCATGGGATTACTTCGAGAGTGCGCGGACGCCGGAGCGGCGGTCCTGCTCATCACCCATGACCTGGCATCCCTTACCCGCAACGGTGTCGCGGATCGACTTGCCGTCATGTACGCATCACGCATCATGGAGACCGGTCCGGCCGCGCTGGTGTTCCAAGATCCGCTTCACGATTACACCCGAGACCTTCTCGGCGCCTTACCTTCCAGAGGTTTGACTCCCATGCCGGGATCGCCACCGCAACTCACCGATCTCCCCGAGGAGTGCGTCTATCACCTACGACGCCCGGAGTCGAAACAATCCGGTGGCCCGACCGAACTGGTCACATTGGGTGACCGCACGTACCGAACGCTGCGGAAGGTGGGCTGACATGAGTCTGCAAGCTCTGGGAATCACCAGCGGTTACCGTCGCAACCGGCCAGTTCTCGAGAACGTCTCGCTCGAGATTCCGTCGGGAAAGCTGATCGGCCTGACCGGGCCTTCGGGCACCGGAAAATCAACACTTGCAAGGATTCTCGCTTCGCTGGATGCACCGTGGTCAGGCGAAGTGCGGATCGACGGATCACCCGTTGTGGGTACCAAATTCTCGGTACCCGCGGCACTACGCGGCACGGTGTCCATGCTGTTTCAGTCACCTCGCGCATCGACCGACCCTCGGCAGACGCTCGCCTCGATCATCGGCCAACCCGGTGACATTGCCAGTAGGTCAATCGATGTGGCCGCGCTGGCAGCAGAAGTGGGCCTCACTCCCGATCTCTTGTCGCGCAGACCACACCAGGTGAGCGACGGCCAACTACAGCGCGCCTGCCTGGCGAGATCGCTGGCGCAACAACCGAAATACCTCATCTGTGACGAGGCGACGGCGATGCTCGACGCCGCCACGACGGCCGCGCTCATTCGGTTGATCGAGAGTCGCGCCGCCGAAACCGGCGTCGGTGTATTACTCATCAGCCATGATCGCGAATTACTCGGCGCCTGCTGCGACGTGGTCCACGACCTCGACAGTATCAGCGCTTAGCCCCTGCGAAATCGACCCTTGACCCGAACGTATGTTCGAGTATGATTTGGGCAGGGGATCGGGGGATTCAATGAGCGTCTTGTTGTCGGACGTGGTGTCTGGTTCTGCGGTGGGGTTACGCGGACGCCTGTGGCAGTTGTCTGCTGCTGAGTTGCGTGCTGCTGCGGTGTCGGCGAGTGCGGAGATTCTGCGCCTCGAAGCCGTTCGAGTGGCGGTGGTGGACGAGTTGTCGTTGCGCCCGGATGATCAGGTGATCGCCAGCCGCGGAGTGGGGTCCTGGTTGGCGGCCAACACGACGCTGCAGGTTCGGGACGGGAAGAAGATCGCCGCGTTGGGTGCAGCTTTGCGGCCGTTTCCGGCGGTGGCTGCTCGGTTCGATGGCGGGGACTGCTCCTTCGAGCATGCCGTGTTGATCGTGGCGTTCTGTGAATCACCACCGAAGGGCATGCCAGACGCCGCGCTCCCTCGCTGTATCGACCTACTGCTTGCGGCTGCTTCCGGAGTTGAGGCGACGACGACAAAAGTGCGGAACGTGATCGCGACCTTGGAGCGGTTGTTCGAATCGGATGAGATTCCACCCGCCGAAGACGTCGACCGGAACGAGTTGCGGATCGCGTCGACATTGAACGGTCGGGTGGTGGTGCGTGGGGATTTCGACGCCCTCACCGGTGAAATGTTGTTGTCGGCGTTGTCGAATCTGACGATGCCGACCCCGGCACCGGATGGGACGCCCGATGCTCGGTCGGCGGCGAAACGGACTGCCGACGGGTTCACCGAACTGATCCGCCGCTATCTCGATTGCGCCAAGACCGGAATCGATGGTGGTCAGCGTCCGCACGTGAATGTGCACATCAATGCTCGGGATTTAGCTGAGCATCGGGACTGCGCCGCAACACCCTCCATGGCTGATGGTGGAGTGGCTGTGTCTGATCTTGATGTCGGGCACATGCCCTGGCTCGGACCGCTGTCCGTGTCGCAGACAAGGCTTCTCGGGTGTGATTGTTTCCTCTCGACCGTTCTGCTCGACGATCACGGCGCGCCCTTGGATGCGCAACCAGGGAAGAGGCTGGTCACCGCCGAACAGCGAGTGGCGTTGATCGCCCGGGACAAGGGCTGCGCCTTCCCCGGCTGCACATGCGTACCCGCCTGGACCGATGCGCACCACATTAAGCACTGGGCCAACGGTGGCCCGACGGAGATGAACAACCTGGTCCTGCTGTGCCGTTCACATCACCGGCTGATGCACCGCAAAGCCGGATTCGTCGGGAAATGGGAAATCCGCATAGGAGTCGACAACAAACCGTGGTTCATTCCGCCGCCCTCGATCGACCCCGGGCAGCAACCCAGGCCGGCGAACACCACCTTCAAAACCTGAGAGGTCAAACCTCTTTGGCGACAACAGAACACGGACCGAGCACCGCATCGAAGGAGACCTCGATGCGGTGCCAACCGGCCGTGACGCTTGATGAAGCTGTGCCCACGATAATCAGCGAGTCAGCACAAGCCCCGATGTCGGAACGCCCGTTCCCGCAGTCACCAGTACATTCTCGACGGAGTCGACCTGGTTGACCGAAGTACCGCGGATCTGCCGAACACCCTCGGCGATACCGTTCATCCCGTGAATGTATGCCTCGCCGAGCTGTCCACCATGGGTGTTGATCGGAAGCTTGCCGCCGAGTTCGATTGCGCCACCGGCGATGAAGTCCTTTGCCTCTCCCCTGCCACAGAAACCGAGTTCCTCGAGCTGCATCAGAACATAGGGCGTGAAGTGGTCGTAGAAGATCGCCGTCTGCATGTCCGACGGGCGCAGCCCACTTTGTGACCAGAGCTGATCGCCGACAAGGCCCATCTCCGGTAGGCCGGTCAAACCGTCGCGGTAATAGCTGGTCATGATGTATTGATCTGCCCCGCTGCCCTGTGCGGCGGCAGCGATAACGGCGGGGGTGTTCTTCAGATCTTTGGCTCGTTCTGGCGAGGTGACGACGATCGCGATGCCGCCGTCGGATTCCTGGCAGCAATCGAGGAGATGCAAAGGTTCAGCGATGAATCGCGAGTTCTGATGGTCCTCGAGGGTAATCGGTTTTCCGTAGAAGAACGCCTTCGGATTGGTGGCTGCATGCTTACGGTCGGCGACGGCGATTCGACCGAAGTCCTCGCTGGACGCTCCGTATACGTGCATGTATCGCTGCGCGACCATCGCGACAAAGGATGCGGGAGTACCCAATCCGTGAGGATAGGAAAAAGCGTTATCCGTGCCCGACGAATTGACCTGCGCCACAAGGCCGGAGTTCACCTGCCCGAAACGGGCACCCGATCGCTCGTTGAACGCGCGGTAAGCGACGACGACGTCTGCGACGCCGGTGGCAACAGCCATGGCGGCCTGCTGAATCGTCGCCGCAGCGGCACCGCCTCCGTAGTGAATGCGGCTGAAGAACTTGAGGTTCGGAATCCCCACCGAACGAGCTACTGCCACTTCGGTGTTGGTGTCCATGGTGAACGAGGTAAGACCGTCGACGTCGGCGGGTGTCAGACCGGCGTCGTCCAACGCGGCTTGAACAGCCTCGGCGGCCAGTCGCAGTTCACTGCGACCGGAGTCCTTCGAGAAATCCGTGGCTCCGATTCCGACGATCGCTGCCTTGCCGGACAATGCGCTCATTCAATGTCTCCGTTTTCAATGTCTCCATTCGAGCCCGACGCCGGAAATGCCAGTGTGACCTGTGCGGTGATGTGATCTCCCAGGCTGTTCTTGCCGACCACCGCGAGCGATACGAGATCCTCGTCGTAGGAGGTCACCGTTCCGGAGAGCGTCAAGGTGTCGTAGGCGTACCAGGGGACTCCGAGGCGGAGTTTGATCGACGTGAGTACAGCCCGCGGTCCGGCCCAATCGGTCACGAATCGCTGCACCAAGCCGGTGTCGGTGAGGATGTTGACGAAAATGTCTTTCGAGCCGCGTTTCTGTGCGAGATCGCGGTCGTGGTGAACATCTTGAAAATCGCGGGTAGCGAGCGCCGCCGAGACCACAAACGTCGGGTCGCCGTAAATCGAGAGCTGCGGAAGAACCTCTCCCACAGTGATATCCGTCGTCAAAGTCATCGTCACTCCTTCACCGCAGAAACCGCAAACACCGCAGACACCGCAGACACAGAAACCGGCTGCCAGGCGTACAGAGTCCAGGGAGTTCCCCCGGTCTCGTCGTCTCCGGGGAAGTCGAGGTAGATCGCCTCCACCTCCATTCCGATCGACACACTCGACGGATCGACGCCGCGCAATTCGCCGAGCATCCGCACACCCTCAGGCAGTTCGACCAGGGCAACGACGAACGGCAACGACCGACCAGGAACCTTGGGGGCGTGGTGAACGACAAAGCTGAAGACCGTTCCCCGACCTGACGCCACCACGTAGTCGGTCTGCTCCGACTTGTGTTTCCAGATCGCGGGCACCGGCGGGTGCTGTACCGAACCGTCCGCACGCAGTTGAATACGCAACTCGTGTGCGGCGACACCGTCCCAGAAGAACTGCGTGTCGAGGGATGCTGTCGGACGCAGCATTCGAGATGCGTCCAGGTCCGCAGGCACGTCAGTGGAGGAACTCTCGCTGACTGGCGGCGCGAACTTCAAGATCCGGAACATCATCTCCGAGACCAGTTCTTCGCCGACCCGCCAGAAGCTGCGAGTAGTGAAGAACCATCCTTCACCAAGACCTGTCTTCTTGGGTCCCACAACGTCTTCCAACACCGAGGAGATGGTGACTTCTTCACCCGGCTTCAAGTAGCGGTGGTAGATCTGATCGCAGTTGGTCGCGACGACGGAGGTGAATCCGGCCTCGTCGAGGATGTCTGTCATCCGGCCCAACGGGTCGTCGGCTTCTCGAATTGCCCCCAGACCGCGCATCGTCCATACCTGCGCCATCGCCGGCGGTGCGACTATTCCGTCGTGTCCGGCGGCGCGGGCGGCCGATTCGTCGACATAGATCGGGTTCTCGTCACCGATCGCCTCGACCCAGTTGCGGATCATCGGCAAGTTCACGGGGTCCCGGCCGGCGCGAGGAGCGCTTGGCCCGTCCTCTCGAACCCGCTCGGCAGCAGTGAGAATGGGATCTGACACGATTTGTTTCCTATCTCGGAACGCGAGGAAGCTTCAGGCCGGCGGTCGCAATCAATTCGCGCATCACCTCGTTGACTCCACCGCCGAAGGTGATCACCAGGTTGCGCTTGATCTGCATGTCCAGCCACTCCATGAGATCAGCAGTTTCGGGATCGATCGGATTTCCGTACCGCCCGACGATCTCTTCCGCCAGTCGACCGACACGCTGGATACGCTCGGTCGCAAACACTTTGGTTGCCGAAGCGTCGGCGATATCCACCGACTCCGAATCACTCGACGCCACTTGCCAGTTGAGCAGCTCGTTGAGGCGGTACGTCGCATGAATTTCGCCGAGCGCGCGCCGTACGTCAACGTGATCAAGCAGGTTTTCACGCTTGGCCCAATCGAAGACGTGGTCGTAAATCCCTGCGACACGACCTGCCGGACCGAGCATGACGCGTTCGTGGTTGAGCTGCGTCGTGATCAAGCGCCAGCCCTGATTCTCCTCACCCACAAGCATGTTCGCCGGAACGCGAACGTCCTCGTAGTAGGTGGCGTTGACGTGATGCGCACCGTCGCAGGTGATGATCGGGGTCCAGGTGTAGCCGGGATCGTTGGTGTCCATGATCAGGATGGAGATGCCGCGGTGCCTTGAATCGGCAGACCCTGTCCGCACGGCGAGCCACACGTAATCGGCGTCATGCCCGCCGGTGGTGAAAATCTTCTGGCCGTTGACGACGTACTCGTCACCATTTCGTGCCGCCGAAGTGCGCAGTGCTGCAAGGTCGGTGCCGGCTTCCGGTTCGGTGTAGCCGATCGCGAAGTGCACTTCACCGGCGAGGATCGCGGGCAGGAATTTCTGCTTCTGCTCCTCGCTGCCGTACTTCTGCAGGGTCGGACCGACGGTCTGCAACGTCACCGAAGGCAGTGGGACATCCGCCCGCACAGCCTCGTTGACAAAAATCTGCTGCTCGACTTCACCGAACCCACGTCCGCCGAACTCCACCGGCCAGCCGACGCCGAGCCAGCCGTCCTTGCCCATACGACGGATGACCTCGCGATAGGTAGGACCATGCCGCTCCACGCGCATGATCTTGGCCTCTTCGGGCGAGATCAGCGTCGAGAAGTAGCGTCGAAGTTCAGCTTGCAATGCGCGCTGACTGTCGGTCAGATCGATGAACACCGGGCCCCCACGAGGTCGAGTCGCTGCGAAGCACCGCCGAGCAGGCGTGCCAGGTCTTTTGCAGTCGAGTAGTAACGATGAAGTGGATACGTGACGTCGACGCCCAGACCGCCGTGCAGGTGGTGAAGCACCTGCATCGTGGCAGGCACTTCTTGGGCGATCCAGTACGCCATGACGTCGAGGTCCGACTGGGCGTCCAGGCCCTCCGACACGCGCCAGGACGCCGACAACGCCGCGACGTGAAGGGTCCGAGAGGTGACGTACGCGTCGGCTATCTGTTGTGAGACTGCCTGGAACGTGGCGAGCGGCTTACCGAATTGCTCACGCGAGCCGACATGCGCCGCAGTGAGATCGACGGCACCGGACACCAAACCATCTGCAACGGCTCCGATGCTTGCCGTGGCGATCCGGTACAGCGTCTGGACGGCTTCCTCGCCGGCACCGAGAAGTTCACCGACTGCCTCGTCCATGGTGACTGCGAACTCGGGACTGCCGGACGCACTGGGAGTCGGCGTCAATGCGACGCCGGCGGCGGTCGGATCGACGAGAACGACTCCGGCGTCGGTGGGCACAAGGATTCTGTGTGCGCTCGCCGCGAAAGGCACGGCAAGCACCGTCCCGCTGACGCGATACCAGTCGCCCGACTGATGGGCGGTGGTCGACGGCTGTGCCGGGAACTGCTGACCCGGCTCACCGAGCGCCGCGGTGAACACCCGTCCGGCGCCGACTCCGGTGAGCAATTCGTCCTGTTGAGCGTCGGTCCCCAGAGCGACTATGGGGAGTACACCGAAGCCGAGGGTTGCGAGAGCCGGAATTGGAGCAGCGGCCCGGCCGACCTCGACGAGGAGGGAACCGACGTCGGCGACGGAGAGTCCCTCGCCGCCCAGACGCTCGGGCAGGGCCAACGTGAGCAGGTCGGCATCGGCGAATGCCGCCCAGAGCGCGTCCGGCTCCAGTTCGCGGGCAAGGAGCGCGGTAGCCACCTCGGCTACCGCTTCCTGGGTTTCATCGGGAGTGAAGTCCACGCTGGCAATCCTGTCTCTGATGTAGAACGTGTTCTAGTTGTATCACCAACGTGGACATTTCTAAAGGCCTCTACTCACGCCGTCTAATCACGGGGCAGGCCCAGAATTCTCTCCGCGGCGACGGTCAACAGAATCTGCGTGGTTCCGCCGGCAATCGACAGGCATCGCGTGTTGAGGAACTCACGCGAAAGCGGGCCCTCCACCCACCCGGCAGTACCACCCAATTCCATGGCGAACTCTGCGACATTCTGACGCTGGCGCACGCCCACCAGCTTGCGGACGCTCGACGCCGGACCCGGATCCTGACCGTCCAATTGCCGCAGTGTCGTGCGCAATTCCAGCAGTGAGCCCACCATGGCGGTTCCGATCAGCCCACCGAGCTTGTCTGCCACCACAGGATCGGGGTCGCCGGCCAGCTCGAGCAATTCCTCCATCGCACCGCCGAGCGAAGAGCCACCGCTCATTGCGACCCGCTCGTTGGCGAGGGTCGTTCGGGCCAGTTTCCAGCCTCCACCGAGCTGGCCGACGACGCACTCGTCCGGGACGAAGACGTCGTCGAGGAAGACTTCGTTGAACAGGGCATCTCCGGTGATCTCGCGCAGCGGCGAGATTCGAATCCCAGCCGTCTTCATGTCGAGAAGGAAGTACGTGATGCCCTTGTGCTTGGGAACCTCGCGATCGGTCCTGGCGAGGCAGATGGCCCAGTCAGCTTCACGCGCAAGCGAAGTCCAGACTTTCTGGCCGTTCAGCTTCCAACCGCCGTCGACCTTTTCCGCGGTCGTGCGCAGTGCCGCAAGATCCGAACCTGCGCCGGGTTCGCTGAAGAGCTGGCACCAGGTGATCTCGCCCTTGAGCGTCGGAGTCGCAAATCTTTCGATCTGCTCCGCACTGCCGTGCTCGAGGATGGTCGGCACTGCCCACCAGCCGATCACCAGATCGGGTCGGCCGATACCGACGGCCGCCAATTCTTCTTCGATCAGAATCTGTTGCGCGGCCTTGGCGCCCCGGCCGTACGGCTTGGGCCAGTGCGGCGCAAGGTAGCCCGATTCGGCCAATGCGTTGCGCTGCTCGGATTCGGGCAGCGCCACCAATTGCGCTACCTCTTCGCGAATGTCGGACCGGTCGGATTCGAGCTCACTCAAGTCAATCTGAAGGTGACGCCGTGCGCCGCCGATCGTCAATTCCGCGACGCGTGCGCGCCAATGAGACGATCCGCCCAGAATCTGCCGGAGCGACAGTGCTCGACGAAGGTAGAAGTGCGCCTCGTGCTCCCAGGTGAATCCGATGCCGCCGAGCACTTGAATGCAGTCCTTTGCCGTGTCGACAGCGGCATCCAGCGACACCGCGGCGGCCACTGCTGCGGCGATCGGAAGTTCGTCGCCCGACTCGGCGGCGACCGCACCATCCCAGGCGACGGCTCCGGCATTCTCTACGCGACACAGCATTTCGGCGCAGATATGTTTGATCGCCTGGAACGAGCCGATGGGCTTTCCGAATTGTTCGCGAATCTTCGCGTACTCCACCGCAGTACGCAGGCTCCACGCCGCAATTCCGGCAGCTTCGGCAGCCCCCAGTACCGCCGCTAGGTCGGAAACCGATCCTGGCGCAATGTCATCGAGGATTCGGTCGGCGTCGACCGTCACTCGATCGAAGGAGACTCGCGCCAGTGGTCGCGACTTGTCGATCGTGTCGACCGCTTCGTAGGTCACGCCTTCGCTGTCTCCGTCGACGAGGGCCCAGACGACACGCGAGCCTTCGTCTTCGGACACGACGCCCGCCGACACGAGTACCGATACGCCCGAATCGCCGCCCCAGGCGTAACCTCCTTCGCCATGAAGCTCGATGCCGCCGGACGCATTCGCCGTTGCCGCAACTGGACTTTCGTCCAATACGACGGCACACGGCAGCGCACCGTCGGCGAGCGTTTCGGACCATCGCTTGGCAGCGGGCGACGAACTACGCCCCACCACCAGAGCTGCGAGTGCAGTCGTGAGAACAGGACCCGGCACGAGTTCGATTGCCGCCTGCTCGAGCATTGCTGCGAGATCGACGATTTCGGCCCCGGCTCCGCCTACCGCTTCGGGAACGGCGACCGAAAATATCCCGAGAGACGCGAACTCGGACCATTTCTCCCGCCACGAAACTGCTGGTCCACGGCGTACCATGTCCATCGGCGTGGCCGAGCGAGCCCAGGCCTCTATCGATTCCTGGACCGCCCGCTGTTCATCGGTCGTGGCGATTGTCACAACTGGTTCCCGCCTCTCGATAAGTGACACAATTGTTTAGAACGTGTTCTAATATGACACCTGGCCAAGAGTCAAGGCGCGAAGGAATTTGTCGATGACCACAACATCCCGATCCCGCTCCAACGCGGTTGCTTCTGCAACGCTCGGGGACGACGATCTCAGCTCCAACGCGCAACGTGAACGCCGCAAGCGGATTCTCGACGCAACACTCGCCTTGGCGTCCAAGGGGGGCTACGAGGCTGTTCAGATGCGCGCCGTGGCCGAGCGTGCCGACGTCGCAGTCGGAACGCTCTATCGCTACTTCCCGTCCAAGGTTCACCTACTGGTGTCCGCCCTGGCACGCGAATTCGAGAAGATCGATTCCAAGGGCAAGATCCCGCCTGGAACCAGTCCGCTCGAGCGGATGCAGCTGATCCTCAGCCTCATCACCCGCGCGATGCAGCGCGATCCGCTCCTCACCGAAGCGATGACTCGCGCGTTCATGTTCGCCGACGCCTCCGCAGCGGCCGAGGTCGATCAGGTGGGCCAGTTGATGGACCGCCTCTTCGCACGAGCGATGACCGAAGAGGAGCCAACCGAAGAGCAGTTGGCGATCGCGCGCGTGATCTCCGATGTGTGGCTGTCCAATTTGGTGGCATGGCTCACGCGACGCTCTTCGGCTACCGATGTCGCCAATCGACTGGAATTGACGGTTGAACTGCTGCTCGGTGACGGAACTCGGAAACCCGAATAGACATCCTTTGTCGCATCTGTCATTTTTGCACTGATCGGCCGGAAACGTATCGAGCCAGGAGTCGCTGCATCACCTAGATTTGAAGAGGTGAGCGCACAAGATCTGTCCATCGAACTCCGCCGAGCGCTGTCAGGCGTGGCACGCACGCCGCGTCTGCTCGTAGCCTCCGACTACGACGGGACGATGGCACCCATCGTCGCCAACCCGGACAAGGCGTATCCCCGGGCGGAAACGGTGCGTGCGCTTCGATCTCTCGCCAGCCTCGCGTCGACGACGGCTGCCGTGATCTCGGGCCGCGCCCTCAAGGATCTGGCTGCGCTGTCCCGACTTCCCGCCGAAGTGCAATTGGTCGGCAGCCACGGCTCCGAGTTCGACATCGGATTCGTTCACGCGATCGACGCCGACGCCAGGAAACTGCTCGACGAGATCGTCACCGAGTTGGGCCGAATCGCCGCCGACACCCCTGGGGCAACGGTGGAGAAGAAGCCCGCCAGCGTTGCACTGCACGTACGCAACACCAGTGCCGACGACGCCGAGAAGGCGCTCATCGCCGTCCGCACCGAATCGGCACTCTGGCCAGGCGTTCAGGTCACCGAGGGCAAATCGGTGGTCGAGTTGGCTGTCATCGCCACCGACAAGGGGCACGCACTCGACTTGATTCGCCATCAGGACGGCGCAACCGCTGCCGTCTTCATCGGCGACGACGTGACCGACGAAAAGGCGTTCAGCAGGCTTCAGGGGCCGGACATCGGAATCAAGGTCGGCAGCGGGGACACCGTCGCCGACTATCGCGTCGACAGCACCGAGGACGTCGCTGCCGCTCTGGCATTCCTGCTCGACGAGCGTCGTACGTGGCTTTCCGGCGCCGACGCTCCGCCCATCGAGCGACTCTCGATGCTCGCCAGTCCGCGCACCGTCGCTTTGGTGACCCCGGATGCGACGCTGACCTGGTTGTGTCACCCGGAACCGGATTCAGCGGCCGTCTTCGCACACCTTCTCGGCGGAACCGGGGCCGGCCACTTCTCGGTCGGGCCTCGACGCACAGCCTTGCCGCTGAGCCAGAAGTACATCGACAGCACGATGACAGTTCAGACCCGCTGGGCGAGCCTGTCCGTCACCGACTACCTCCCCCACGACGTCCCACAGGGACGAACCGACCTGACCCGCATCATTTCCGGTCAGGCCGACGCGATCGTCTCGTTTGCACCCCGTCCCGAGTTCGGCCAGGGTCAGGTCACGCTCGAGGTCGTCGACGAGGGCATTCGGGTCCTCGGCACCAACGAGCCGTACGTGCTCCGCTCCCCCGGTGTGCTGTGGAACATCGCCACCGACGGAAACCAGCAGACCGCCCACGCCATCGTCGAGCCGTCCAAGGGTGACGTCGTCCTCGAATTGCGCTGCGGAACAGAAGAAATCGGCCCGTCCGACGTTCCGGAGCTCGAGCGTCGAGCGACCTCGGAGGCCTACTGGTCCGATTGGGCCAAGACGCTCGAACTCCCGAAGCTGAAGCCGGACTTGATGAAACGCTCTGCACTGACCTTGCGCGGGCTGGTCCACGCCGATTCCGGTTCCATCATGGCTGCCGCGACGACGTCCCTGCCGGAAGAGATCGGCGGAGTCCGCAACTGGGACTACCGCTATTGCTGGTTGCGCGACGCCGCCCTCACCGCAACAGCTCTCGTGAGCGTCGGATCCACCGACGAGGCCGAGAACTACCTGGACTGGGTACACCGCGTGCTCGAAACACTGCCGGGACCCGAGCGCCTGCACCCCCTCTACACGCTCTACGGGACTTCGCTACCGCCAGAGGCCGTCATCGATTCACTCCCCGGATACGCCGGCTCCCGGCCGGTCCGCGTCGGAAACGCCGCGAATCAGCAGGTTCAACTGGACGTGTTCGGCCCGATCGTCGAGCTCATCGTCGAACTGGCGAATGCACGCGAAAAGGCCAGTGATCCCGATCCTTTGAGCGACCGCGACTGGGAACTGGTGTGCGCCATGGTCGAAGCAGTGCAGCGGCGCTGGTTCGAACCCGATCACGGCATCTGGGAAATTCGCGACAACCCGCGCCACCACGTCTATTCCAAGGTTATGGGCTGGGTCACCGTCGACCGCGCCGTCGATCTTGCGACCCGCTTTTCTCGCGAGGCCCTGCCCGAGTGGGTGGAACTGCGTGACCAGATCGCCGACGAAGTACGACACAAGGGCTGGAAGGACGACGTCCAGTCGTACACCGCAGCCTACGACGGTACCGATCTCGACGCGGCGACTCTGCACATCGGACTGTCGGGGCTGATCGATCCGACGGATCCGCGCTTTGCAGCGACCGTCGTAGCCACCGAGGCTGAACTACGCAGCGGCTCAACGGTATACCGCTACCATCACGACGACGGTCTGCCCGGCATCGAAGGTGGGTTCCACCTCTGCGCCGCCTGGCTCGTCGAGGCATACCTACTGATCGGGCAACGCCTGCAAGCAGAGGCACTGTTCGACCAGTTGGTCGCGGCAGCGGGTCCCACCGGACTGCTCGCGGAGGAGTACGACCCCATCGCGGAACGCTCACTGGGCAACCACCCCCAGGCGTACAGCCATCTGGGCTTGTTGCGCTGCGCCCAACTCCTGGCGTGAGCGCTACCCCTTGATCCGACCTGATGTTCGCCCGGCCAGTAGTTCGGTGTCGAGCATCTCGACTATCGGAACGCCGGATCCGGACGGCGACATCAAGAGCGCACCGGCACGCCGGCCCTTCTCTTCCTGGGGCTGGCGCACCGTTGTGAGTGATTCACGCAGCGCCTCGTCGACGCCGTCGAATCCGGTGATCGACAGTTGGCCAGGTACATCGATGCCCTGCCAGCGCGCCCAGTCCAAAGCGCCGAGAGCCAGCACGTCGGTGGTGCAGACCAGTGCGGTGATCTCGGGGTTGGTCGCGAGAGCTTCCGCCGCCGCCGAGTGCCCGGACTGCGATGTGTGGACGTACCGCTCGATCACGGTGAGTGAGAGTGGGTCCATGTCGGCCGCCACCATCGCGTCGCGCACTCCTTCGATCCGCTCACGCTGGACGTGGAAGTGTGGGGACTTGAGTCGTTCCTGGCTGACGACGCCGTCCATCCGGTCGCGCCCCAGCCTCATGCAGAGCACGCCGATGTCGCGGTGGCCGAGCCCGATGAGGTAATCGGCGACCTTGCGCATGGCAGCGCGGTCGTCGATGCCCACGAGGGATGCACCGGGAATCTCGCGCGGCTGGTCGCAGACGACGATCGGAATGTGACGCTCGAGCACGGCAGCGAGATACGGATCGTCGTCGGCCACGGAGTAGACGACAAAGCCGTCGACGCCCGCCTGCTGGACCACGGCTGCAGCATCCACCTCGTCGCGGCCGGGCCCGGCCGGGATGAGCAGCAAGCCCTGGCCGGCGTCCTCACACGATTCCGAGAGACCTGCAAGGAAGCTCATGGCGGCCGGGTCACGGAACGAATAACTGAGTGCTTCGGTGAGCAGAAGACCGACGGCACCGGCTTTGCGAGTTCGCAAGGAGCGGGCGACCGGATCAGGTCCGGGGTATCCGCGTCGCTTGGCCGCTTGGAGCACTCGATCCCGCAGCTCGACGGAGAGCTGATCGGGTCGGTTGTACGCGTTCGAGACTGTAGTTCTCGACACATTGAGCTCGGCGGCAAGCGACGCCAAAGTGGCTTGACGGCGTGGCTGACGGGACCGGGGCATAAACGGACGTTAGCCGTAGTGCCCGCAGACGGCGCGTTGGGGCTGAACCGAAGGTGAACTACCAGCGACTATGCGCTAATGTGTAACGGTAACGGTTTCCAATAGCATTTAGCCCAGCCTTTGTTCAGGAGAAAAGCACGTGCGTTCGTCGTCGAAATTCCGCACCGCCACCGCCCTCGCGGCCGTCTCGGTCGCCGCAGCATTCGCGCTCACCGCGTGCAGCTCCAGCTCGTCGAAAGACGAAGGCATCACCGTCGTCGCATCGACGAACGTGTGGGGCGACGTCGCGCAGGCCGTCGCCGGCGACAAGCTGACCGTGACGTCGATCATCAACGAGCCGTCCGCGGACCCGCACTCGTTCGAGGCGACTCCAGCCGATGCCGCCAAGATCACCGACGCTTCACTCGTCGTCTACAACGGTGGCGGCTACGACCAGTTCATCACCGACGTCCTCGACGCAGGCAAGGGTGAGCAGAAGACGGTCAACGCCTACAACCTGCTCGACGGTGGCATCCACGCCGGCGAAACCGCGGGCGAATCGCATGACGGTCACACCCACGGCGCAGTCAACGAACACGTCTGGTTCGACATTCCGACCGTCGACGCCGTCGCACATTCGGTTGCCGATCAGCTGAGCGCTCTCGATCCGGACAACGCGGCGACCTACGAGGACAACGCGAAGGCATACAGCCAGAAGCTCGCCGGCGTCACAGCGATCACCGATTCCATAGCCGCTGCCCACGCAGGCGCACCGGTGGCGCAGACCGAGCCGATCGCGCACTACCTCCTGGTCGCAGCTGAACTGAAGGACGCAACTCCCGAAGAGTTCACCAGTGCCATCGAAGACGGCAACGATCCGTCACCGGCCGCAATCGCCGCAACGCGCCAGCTCCTCTCGGAGAAGCAGGCCCGCGCACTGGTCTACAACATCCAGACGCAGGACAAAGTGACCCAGGACATGCGCACCACAGCCGAAACCGCCGGAGTGCCTGTCGTCGAGGTTACGGAGACTCTCCCCGAGGGCCTGGACTACATTCAGTGGCAGACGCAGACCGCGGAGTCGCTCGCAAACGCCCTCTCTGCCCAGTAATTATTTGCCCCACCATTTCCGAGAAGAACCGATCGGCTTGTGACAGAAACTTCCGCGAATACTCCTGTGCCCCCTGGTAACACCGTGCCTTCTGGTAACACCGCGCCTTCAGAGGCCTCCGTGCCCGCTGTGACGCTGAAGGACGCTCGATTGTCCTTCGGCGCCCGCACATTGTGGGACGGGCTCGATCTCGAGGTACAGCCAGGTGAGTTCATCGCCGTACTCGGGCCGAACGGGTCGGGCAAGACCTCGCTCCTGAAGATTCTGCTGGGCCAACTACAACTCAGCGGCGGTAGCGCCCAGATCGTCGGCACGCCGGCACGGGCCGGGAACTCACACGTCGGGTACATCCCGCAGCAGAAATCCATCGACGACGGCCTCCCGCTCCGCGGCCGCGACCTGGTAGGCCTCGGCGTCGACGGTCACCAGTGGGGTACGGGCCTACTGCGCCGGGGGCGTCGCCGCAAGATCGTCGACGACGCCATCGCACAGGTCAGCGCCCAGTCGTTTGCCGACGCTCCCATCGGTTCCATGTCCGGCGGTGAGCAGCAGCGACTGCGGATCGCACAGGCTTTGGTCGGCGACCCGCGGATCCTGCTGTGCGACGAGCCGCTGCTCAGCCTCGACCTCGCCAACCAGCACCTGGTCTCGACGCTGATCGACAAGCGTCGGCGCAGCCATGACACCGCAGTGCTGTTCGTGACGCACGAGATCAATCCGATCCTGCCGTTGGTCGATCGAGTGCTCTATCTGGTGGACGGCAAATTCCGGATCGGGACGCCGGCCGAAGTGATGACGTCCGAGGTTCTCTCGGATCTGTACAACACCGACGTCGAAGTGTTGCAGGTTCGTGGCCGCCTCGTCGTGATCGGCACCGGAGACGCCATCGACGCGCTCGGCAGCGCAGGCGGACTACGCCCGGGAGAAGGCGTTCACCATTCTGATGAGGATCACCACCAGTGAGTAACAAGTTCACCGACGCGATGTCGCGGATGTTCGACGTGTCCGCCACCGTCGACCTACTGCAGTACGACTTCGTCCAACAGGCGTTGATTGCCGGTGCCATCCTCGGATTGTTGGCAGGCATCATCGGGCCGCTGATCGTGAGTCGTCAGATGTCGTTCTCGGTGCACGGAACGAGTGAGCTGTCACTGACGGGTGCATCCGCCGCACTTCTCGTCGGTGTGGGCGTCGGCTTCGGTGCCATCGTCGGATCCGTGGTCGCGGCAGTGCTGTTCGGGCTGCTCGGAGCCAAAGCGCGGGACCGAGATTCGGTGATCGGCGTGATCATGGCTTTCGGTCTCGGCTTGTCGGTGTTGTTCCTCTGGGCGTACGACGGTC
Source organism: Rhodococcus sp. MPR-R1B (assembly GCF_058793255.1). Lineage (NCBI taxonomy): Bacteria > Bacillati > Actinomycetota > Actinomycetes > Mycobacteriales > Nocardiaceae > Rhodococcus > Rhodococcus sp. MPR-R1B. The sequence continues at coordinate 131,992 of NZ_JBXAFO010000005.1, read as the reverse complement.
GCACGGGAACCAGCTTCTCACTGTTGGTCGGACAGATCGTGGCGCCGGGAAACAGTGGTCTCGAACTTCTGCTGCTGTGCGCGGTCATCGTGATCGGCACACTCGGATTCATCTACCGCCCTTTGCTGTTCGCAAGCACCGACCCCGAAGTTGCTGCAGCTCGCGGTGTTCCGGTTCGGGCACTGTCGATCGTGTTCGCAGTGTTGGTCGGCATCACCGCAGCACTCGGCGTACAGATCGTCGGTGCGCTGCTGGTGATGTCGCTGCTGATCACCCCCGCAGCGGCCGCCGCGTACGTCACGGCAAGCCCACTCAAGGCCACGATCCTCTCCGTCGTGTTCGCCGAACTGGCAGCCGTCGGCGGCATCCTTCTGTCGCTGGCACCCGGCGTTCCCGTCTCGAGTTTCGTCACCTCGGTCTCGTTCGTGATCTACCTGATATGCCGACTCTTCGGATCCGCACGCCGCAAGAATGCGGGACGGATTCCGGCGCACGCCTGAACACCGAGAGCCCATACCTACCTAGAATCGAGGTATGGGCTACAGCGTTGATCTGAACAGCGACCTCGGCGAGGGCTTCGGAGCCTGGACTCTGGGCGACGACGACGCCATGCTCGAACTTGTCACCAGCGCGAACATCGCCTGCGGATTCCATGCTGGCGACCCGACAACGCTGTTGGCGACTTGCGAATCCGCAGCCACCCGCGGCGTGCGGATCGGCGCGCAGGTGGGTTACCGAGACCTCGCCGGTTTCGGCCGACGCTTCATCGACATGTCCCCGAAAGACCTCACCGCCGACGTCATTTATCAAATAGGGGCACTCGACGGTTTGGCTCGTGTCGCCGGATCGCGGGTCGCGTACGTCAAACCCCACGGCGCGCTTTACAACGCAATAGTCCATCACCGACGGCAGGCGCGGGCCGTGGTCGCCGCCGTCGTTGCCTACGACAGTTCGCTACCTGTTCTCGGACTACCTGGTTCGGTGTTTCTGGAAGAGGCGCGCGAAGCCGGCCTCGACGTGGTCGCCGAGGCTTTTGCCGATCGCGCGTACACGGCAGAAGGCACCTTGGTCCCCCGCACCGAGTCGGGCGCAGTTCTGCACGACCCGGCACTTGTTGCAGAACGGGTTCGGCGAATGGTCGTCGACGGCGAGTTGGATGCGGTCGACGGGAGCACCCTCAAGATCACCGCGGAGTCGGTGTGCGTACACGGTGACAGTCCGGCAGCCGTCGACATGGCCGCAGCGATCCGCGCTCTCCTCGAATCCTCCGACGTCGAGATCACGCCGTTCACATGATCACGATCCTGCCAGCCGGTGAATCCGCAGTCCTCGTCGAATACGACGAACTGCCGAGCGTGCTGGGCAACTTCAGGGCTCTCGACGCCAGTCGGATCCCCGGAGTGATCGATCTGATTCCCGCGGCGCGAACCATCCTGATCGAGTACGACAACACGATTACCGGACGCAAACTCGTGGAGAAGTGGGTACGTGGGGCCGTACCGATCGAACTCACAGCAGATGAGAGCTGGCCTGCTGTCGAGATTCCGGTCCGCTACGACGGCGACGATCTCGTCGAAGTGGGCAAGCTGACCGGACTCGGGGTCGACGGCGTCATCGAGGCTCACACGTCTGCGTCGTGGACCGTCGCGTTCATCGGTTTCGCCCCCGGCTTCGCGTATCTGACCAGCAACGAGAGAAAGCTCGAAGTTCCACGTCGATCGGACCCGCGCAGGCAGGTCCCGGCCGGTGCAGTCGGGTTGGCCGGACCGTTCTCGGGCGTCTACCCGCGTAGCTCCCCGGGCGGCTGGCAGTTGATCGGAACGACGGAACTGTCGGTGTGGGATGCCGAGCGCCGCCCGCCGGCACTGCTTCTACCCGGCACCACAGTCACCTTTGTCCGTGCATGATTTCGGTGCAAGCATGATTTTGGTGTCTTCACCGCGTTGTTGCGGGACAATGGATTCATGGCCTGGCTCGAGGTAGTGCGTACCGGCCCGCTCGCCACAGTTCAGGACCGCGGGCGGAGAGGCTACGGCGCTCTCGGGGTCGGCAGATCCGGCGCCGTCGACATGATCTCGCACGACAGCGCGAACAGACTCGTAGGCAACACTTTTCGAGCAGCAACCATCGAAGTCACCACTGGGGGTTTTGCTATGCGGGCCGTCGGTTCGATGACGGTGGCAGTGACAGGCGCGCGGGTGCCGCTGGCCGTCGATGGACGGCCGGCACCTGACTACGCGAGCATCCACCTGGGCGGTGGCAGCATTATCGAATTGGGTTACAGCACAACCGGGTTGAGAACGTATATCTCTGCACGCGGTGGCGTCGACGTCCCACAGGTACTCGGCAGCAGATCCACCGACACACTCTCCGGGCTCGGGCCGCCGCCGCTCGCCGCCGGCGATCTACTCCTCCTCGGGGCAGAGGAAGGGACGTGGCCCACCGAAGAGTTGATTCCACCGCCCGCACCTGCACTCGGCGCGGTTCCGATCGAGATCACGCTCGGCCCCCGAAATTCCTGGTTCACCGCCGCATCCGTTCACGCGCTCCTTCACACCACGTGGAAAGTCACCGAACACACCAACCGAGTCGGGGTCCGGTTACAGGGCCAAGGGCCTTTACATCGCTCACGCACCGAGGAATTGCCGAGCGAAGGCGTCGTGATGGGATCCATCCAAGTGCCGCCAGGCGGCCAGCCCGTCGTGTTTCTGGCAGACCATCCCGTGACCGGCGGATACCCGGTCATCGCCGTCGTTTCCGACGCAGGGATTGCGTCGCTGGCACAGCTGCGGCCCGGCAGCACCATTACCTTGAAGGCCACTACCAGGCCGTCCTAGCGCTGATAGTCTCAGCCGCGCCAGCAATGCTGCCGGCGGCGCTCGGCCGTCGCCAGAACCTGAAGGACTGTCACACTATGAGCCCTAAGAGCAACACACTTGCTCTCGGAATAGCGTCACTGATCACTGCTGCACTCGTCCTGTCCGGATGCAGCAGTTCGGAAAGCGGCGACGCTGTCTCCAGTGATACCAACACCAGTGAGACCACTGCTTCCGAAAGTTCTGCATCCTCGTCGTCTGCCGCTGCCGCGACGCCGACTTTGCGGGACGGGACACCGTTCATCGGTGAGCGGACGACGATCGAAACCGGCGACGACCCCGAAGCGCCGAACATCAGCGTCAGCCTCCCGCCAAGCTGGACTCACGGCGAGAACATCCCTGCCGGCGTTACGGATGCGTTGTCCAGCAACAGCCAGGAACCCAGCGGTTTCATGCCGAACACCACCGTGACGGTCGAAAACCAAGGCACCGCAACAAAAGACGAGGTTCTTGCCGCTGCGCGTGAAACGATCGCCACCCTCGACGGATGGACCGAGGTGAAGTACACCGAGATCGACGTCGACGGACAGCAGGGGTTCCGCCTCTCCGGAACCTGGACCGCCCCAAACCTGGACGTTCCGCTCTACGCCGTCATGACAGTCGTCGCTTACCAAGCCGACGACAACTCGCCGGTCTACCTGGTCAGCTTTGCGAATCAGTTCACCGACACGACGAACATGCAGACTTCCAACCAGGTGGAAGAAATCAACACCTCGATCGAATTCGGCTGAGCACCTCATGATTTGAGCACTTGATCACCGAACAACCGCGGCGGGCCGAGACTACGACAGTCTCGGCCCGCCGTTTCACAACTCTCGCCTAGCTGGAGCCGAACAGGCCGCTGAGGGAACCGAGGCCACCACTCAACGAGCCGAGCGATCCGGTTCCGCCACCGGTTCCGGGGCCAGTGGGATCAACGGGATCAACGGGATCAACCGGGTCAACGGGATCGACCACATCCGCGGCGCGGACAGTGATGGACGGGCCCAAGTTGGCGAAATTCGCACTCGACTGGAATCCGTTGCCCATCACCGTGGCACCTACCGCCAATCCACTTCCGTACACGGTTCCCGGCGCACACGAAGCAGTGACCGTGTAGCTGGTCTTCATGGTCACCGGTTTGCTGCCGTTGTTGATCCAGCCGGCACTGGTCACCTCGAGCGTCGTGGCTGTCAGTTCCGGCGTTTCAGTGGTTTCGGTCATCGTCCCGCCAACGTGAAACTTCGTGACCTTCGCCGAGCCCGGGACAAAGGTCAAGCATGCGGCATGCGTCTCGGTGAACCTGCTGATATATCCGTCGATTCCGCTCTTCTTCGACACTGTCGTGTAGGTGATCGTGTCACCGATCTTCGGGGACGCATTGTCCACGGTGCGAGTAAATGTGTAGGCACCAGAAGTTGCCGTCTCGGCAGTCGCGACTCCCGCACCCAGCGCGCTTGCGCCCACAGCAAGAGCAATCACCCCCAAACCAGCTCCAACGGTGGACAGACTACGATTCCTGGATCCAAACTTTGCCACGAACAATCTCCACTCTGTGTGGTTCCAGGACAACCGAATTCATTGATTACTGGAACTTGTTGCAACCCGACTCTCGAAGTACGATACAGTCGACCTGGACATTCGCCCAGCTTTTCGCCGAATTGGTCGCCAATCAGTTAACAACAGGCAATCAAGGTCGAAAAAGTCCTCTCAATTCGGACTTTTCCGTAAATTCTGCCGAACTGACACATAGGCAAGCGTCCGATAGGTTTCAATGGTTACCACGGCGCAACCTTTGAAGAGTCATCCCCATCGCCGTCAGCGTGAACCCCTCGAACGGAGAATTTCATGTCACGTTTCTCAATGCGCAAGACACTCACCGGAATCGCAATCGCTGCACTTGCAACCAGCGGGCTCGTAATGACCGCAGGCACCGCGAGCGCCGATGCCACCCACCCGTCCTCGGCAACGGTCAACTCCTCCAACGTCCGGATCACCAAGAACATCGTCGGCGACGGCGAAGTTGCACCCGGCGGCAAAGTCACCGTGCGCACGGTCATCTCCACGACCGGCCACCCCGAGCGTTACGTCGACCAGTTCGTCGACCGCTACCCCGCCACGTTCAAATACATCCAGGGCACGGCGACGGTCAACGCTTGGCATTTGATCGGCGGTCAGAAGACCGAATCCGTCACGCCTTCGGTTGACACTGCCGCCCGAACCGTGAATGTGCCCAGCACCGGTTGGCTGATCTCGCCCACCGGCAGCAAGACCGTGACGATCGAGGCGCAGTACCTCGTCGCCGACGATGCACCGATCGGTTCGTACCAGGAAATGTCGAGTTCGATCGGCATCTCGACGTTCAACACCGAGCAGAACATCAGCGGCGTGTACGCCAAGATCCGCGCCAAGAACCCCGGTGAGGCTGCCGCATCAGGCTCTGCAGATCTGGGCTTCGGCTCTTCTGACGGCGAGGGCGGAACCGGTTCGGCCGGCTCCTCCATCCTCGACAACCCGGCCGGCTTCATCTCCGACATCATCAGCGGTGTCCTGGCCAACGGCAGCTGATTCACCTGCTCCACCTGTAAACACTCCGTCGGGGAATGTGATCGAGGGTGGCATCGAGTCTTCGGACTCGGTGCCACCCTCGGTCTTTTGTCGCGACCGCACTCCGTCGTGCCCTGCGTCGAAGAACCAAATAGGAAAGCATTACCTAAGTCACTCGCGGTATGATCCACCGATGAGTTCCACAGGATTTCCGTACTGGGCTGTGCCGGCAGGCCGGTACGTTCCGCTCCCCTTCGCCATGACGACGTCCACCATCGGGCGCGATCAGAAGCGCGTGTGGCGTGAGATCCGCCATCCCGAGCACGAACTCCTGTGGGGCGCTTCCGGCGAGATGAGCGCGTACATCGACGACGTTCGTTGGCAGATCCCACCGACGGTCGGCATGTGGATTCCGGCTGGAACTCCACGGCGCATCACGCTCGGCGCATCCACCGAGGCTCGCTTCACCTATTTCCGGCCCGAGTCGTTCCCCCACCCGTGGACAAAACCCGCGATCATCGGCATCGACGACGTGGTCAAGACGATGCTCATCCATCTGCACCAGCGAAACATGCCTACCGAGGCTCGCTTGCGGGCGGAATCCGTAGTCTTCGACACGCTCGCGCCCATCGAGGCGGCTGATGTCGCAGTGCCGATGCCCGCCGATCCCCGGGCCCTCGCCGTTGCACGCCGCTTGATCGCCGACCCCGCCGATCAACGCGGGCTTGCCGATTGGGCCTATGTGGTCGGTGGAAGCCCCCGTACCCTGAGCCGCGTGTTCTCTCAGGGAACGGGGATGTCCTTCACCGAGTGGAGGATTCAAGTTCGCGTCCGCGCCGCGATGTCCTATCTCGCTGCGGGCGTTCCTGTTTCGACGGTTAGCCGTCGCGTCGGATACGAAACCCCCAGCGCCTTCACCAGCGTGTTCCGCAAGGTCACCGGACGAACACCGAAGAACTATTACTCGGACGCGTGCGAATTGTCAGCCTAGCTGGTCAGAAGCCGTTCATCTTCGAGACCAGTTCGGCGAAGGCATATTTGACGCTCAGCGACGTGGGCGAAGCCAGTGCCATGACTCGGGCCAGACCGAGCTGCTGAATCAGCCTGCCGTCCTTGACTGCAGGCAGGTCGGCAAACAACTTGTCCCCCATCAATCCGGGGAGCCCCTGACCACTCGCGTCGTTGAGCACGATCACGTCCGCGTCCAGTTCGTTGTACTGTTCGCGCGATGCAGTCACCGACCCCTGGGTGTCCCCGCACAGCTCTGCGCTTCCGGCCGACTGCTTCAGTCCGAGCTGGGACATCAGGATGACTCTGCCGTCGTCGGCGCAGTAATTGGTGAGGCCGTCGATGTTTCCCGAGAGGAAGGTCAAGGTTTTCCCGTTCAGATTCGGGGACCCAGCAGCCAGGTCGGCTATGGAATCGTCAGTTTCCTCGATCAGCTCAGCCGCCCGCTTCGGTTGTCCGAGTACTGAACCGATGGTCGACATCTGCTCTTGCCACGTAGTCGCCCATGCGGTCTCCTTGAACGGAATCGTGGGTGCGATCTGAGAAAGACGTGCATAGTCGTCTTCGGTGATTCCCGAGACCACCGCGATGATCACGTCCGGCTCCAACGCCAGGATCTGCTCGAAAGGCACACCGGAAGTGCTGTCGAGCAACGTGGGTTCGACGTCGCCCAACAATTCTTCGTCCCACGGCAGGATTCCGTTCTCCAAGCCTGCCCCGCTGAACGACTCCATGGCGACGGGCGTCTTGCCCAGTGCCAGGACCGAATCCTGGCTGTTCCAGCCGATGGTCACGATCCGCTGAGGTTCGGTCTCGATGGTGGTCGAGCCGTACGCGTGATCTACGGTGACCGGCAGCGCACCGGTCTCGGCCAACTGCGTCGTGTCCTCCGACGCTGTTGACTCGGTGCTGCTCTGGCAGCCTGCGAGCAGGGCAATCGCGGCCAACGCAGCCACTATTCGGGTAGTGCTTTTCATCTTCTGTCAGCTCTCTTCGCAAACGTACTTGTTTCGACCAGGCAGGTATATCGAGACCTGATCCCGGTAATGGGGTGTCGATACTCCATCTGTCCGCTGCCGCGTAGCCCTTGGCATCTGCGAGCACTTTCCGCACCCGCTCCGGCTCTACCGTAGAACTGCACAACGAGTGTTCAGATCTGGGCGAGGAGTTTCACGAGTGTCAGCGCTGCCCAAAACTCGTTCCGGTCCGATGGAGATGATCAGAGTCGGATCGTTCTCCTCCGGACGCGGCCCGCGACTGGTTGCAGCCGTCACCGGCCAGGCGTCGTATCAGGTAGCTCAAGCCCTCATTCCGGTGCTGATCGGTACCGTCGTCGACCGTGCAATCGGAAAGTCCGACAGCACAGCACTTCTCGTGTGGCTTGCTGTGTTGTGTGCTCTGTTCGTGGGACTTGCTCTGTCGTGGCGCATCGCGGTTCGCCTGAACACGCAGGTCTTCGTCTACGGCGAACACGACCTACGATTGAACGCTGCCAGACGGGTCCTCGATGCCAGAGGCATGCAAGCTCAGCGCTCGACGGGTGAAGTTCTCACCATCTCCACCTCGGACGCCTCACACGTCTCGGGCTTCTCCTGGGTTGTCGCCGAACAGGGCTCAGCTTTTGCGGGGCTCGCCGCGGCAGTGATTTCGCTTGCCTTCGTCTCGTGGCCGCTCGCACTGATCGTCGTACTCATCACTGCTGCGCAGCTCGTATTCATCCACAAGATCAGCGGTCCACTGGACGAGCGTGTGTATGCAGAGCAGAAGAAGGCAGCCGAGGCAGGCATGCTTGCAACTGATTTCACGCTGGGCCTGCGGGTACTGAAGGGTTTCGGAGCCGAGCCCACGGCCCTGTCGCGATACGTCAACGCGAGCCGGGAGTCGATGAAGGCAGCGATCCGGACGGTCAGAGCAATGTCCAGCCTGACCGCGCTCAATTCCGGGGTCTCCGCGTTGGTGCTGGCTTCGGTCGCGCTTGGAGCCGCGTGGATGGCGCATCAAGGCACGATCACCGTGGGCAACTTCGTCACCGTTGTCGGCTTGAGCAGGGTCATTGCCGGTCCGATGGAAACTCTGGGGTTCTTCGGTGCAGAACTCGCTGCCAAGCGAGGCTCCGCACGCAGACTGTCCGAACTCCTGGCCGAGCCGCACCTGATCGAACCGACGCCTTCCACCGCCCCGATCAGCGCTGTCAGAAGTGAAGACGCCCTGCTGATTTCGACCGACAACGGAACAGTCGTCTCAGCTCGCCGCGGCGAGGTGGTGGGCGTGCGCGCGGACGATTCCGCTCACCGACTGGCACGCCAACTCGCCTTTCAGACTCCGCTGGACCCCGACTCTTACTTCGTATTCGGCACCGATGCAACCGAACTCGGCCCGGACGGAGTTCGCGATCAGGTGTTCGTGTCCGCTCATGAAGGAACCGTGTTCACCGGCACCGTCTTCGACAATCTGGCTGCACCGAACGTCGACTCGTCGGCAATGACGTCATCTGCGCTCGACGACGTGTTGACGCATCTGCCCGACGGCCACCTCTCCGAGGTAGGCGAGCAAGGAAAGAAACTCTCCGGAGGTCAACGCCAACGCCTTCTCCTCGCCCGCGCTCTCCATCAACCCCAGCCGATCCTGGTCCTCCACGAACCCACCACTTCCGTGGACTCTGTCACCGAGCATCGAATTGCACACTCCCTGAGAAACTTCCCCGACAAGGCCATTCTGGTGATCACCTCGAGCCCGACCCTGCTCCATTCGTGTGACCGTGTCGTCACGATCGACCACGGCGTTCGGGAGGGAGAGTCGCTGTGACCGATACCCTTCCGGATGCATCTGCTGTTCCGGTTGTATCTGCCCTGCCGATCGCGTCGACCAAGCAGACCGTCCGCGCATTGATCGCACTGCTTCGGCCACGCAAGCGAGCGCTCGCACTCACGACCGTCGTGCTTCTCTCTGCTACGGCCTGCGGCCTGTCCACCCCGGCACTGCTCGGACTCATGGTCGATGCGGTCACGGAGGGCAAACCGTTTGCCTCACTCCTGCGTATCACCGCGTTCATGCTCGGCGCAGCGGCAGCAGGGGTTGCGCTGACCTGGTGGAGCACACAGCTTCTGGCGAACGTCGCGCAGAACGTGCTGGCCGATCTTCGTGAGGACGTGTTCGCCGCCACCCTCGCGCAGCCGTCGTCACTGGTCGAGGATGCCGGAACCGGTGATCTGATTTCCCGGGTCTCGGGCGACGTCGAAGCGGTAAACACCGTCATCGCGCGAGTACTACCCGCCACCGTGTCTGCCCTGTTCATGATTTCACTGACGCTTGTCGGTGTGGGAGTGATCGATTGGCGCTTCACCGTGGCAATCGTTGCCGTTGCGCCGATTCACTATTTCGCTCTTCGTCATTTCCTCCGACGCTCCGGACCCGTCTACCGACGCTCTCGCGCTGCGCAGGCCAGGCGGGGACAACAGCTCATCGAAACTCTCGGAGGCGCAGGCACTGTCACTGCCCTGCGGCGAACAGACGAGCACATCGACCGAATCGCCGAGACCTCCGAGCATGCCATCAGCTTCGACATGCAGGCAGTTCGCCTGCGCACCAACTTCTTCGCCCAACTCAACGGCGCCGAACTGCTCGGACTGGCCGCCGTCCTGAGCGTCGGCTACTGGCTCGTGACCACAGGCTCGGTGTCCATCGGGGCCGCTACCGCCGCCGCCCTCTACTTCCACAGTCTGTTCAGCCCCATCGCGGTATTTCTCTCGAACATCGACGAATTGCAGGATGCGGGTGCCAGCCTGGCTCGCCTGATCGGAGTCACCGCGATGCCCGGGCGGCCCACGAGCATTCCTGCCTCGGCTCGGTCCGAACCCATCGGCGTCGAGGTGGACCGGGTTTCCTACTCGTACGACAACTCCACCCCGGTGATCGATTCGATCTCGATCTCGATCGCACCGGGGGAACGAATCGCCGTCGTCGGAAGCAGCGGCGCCGGAAAGACCACGCTCGCCAAACTGATTGCCGGCATCATTCCCGTCGGGGACGGGCGAATCACCGTCGACGGCACACTGATTGACGACCTGAGTGATGCCGAACTTCGGCACGAAGTCGTCCTCGTCAGCCAGGAAGTTCACGTGTTCGTCGGGACGATCGCCGACGATCTCCGGTTGTGTGCACCAGATTCGGACGATGCGAAGATCGCCGAAGCCGTCGACACGATGAAAGCTCAATGGATTCATGAACTTCCGGACGGACTCGAGACCAGGGTCGGGGCCGGTGGGTACCAGTTGACGGCGGCGCAGGCACAGCACATAGCCCTCGTCCGACTGGCTCTGCTCGATCCTCCCGTCGTCATCCTCGACGAGGCGACTGCCGAAGCCGGAACCACCGCAGCCGGTCTACTCGATCAGGCAGCCGAGCTCGCAGTCACCGGCCGGACCGCCGTGGTGATCGCACACCGGCTGAGCCAAGCAGTCCGCGCCGATCGCATACTCGTCATGAGCGGTGGCCGCGTAGTCGAGAGCGGGACACATGACGAACTGATCGGCGCGGACGGTTCCTACGCTGCACTGTGGGAAGCCTGGTCGGTACGGAGCTAGAACCCCGCCAGACTCACCCGAAAGCCGTTACAACTCAGCTGCTACGACGCCTGCGGGCGATGTCCGCCAGGACGACTCCGGCGGCAACCGAGGCGTTGAGCGACTCGACCGGACCGGCCATCGGAATCGACAGGATCGCGTCGCAGTTCTCGCGGACGAGGCGCGAAAGGCCCTTGCCCTCGGAACCGACCACGATCACAACGGGACCGCTGCCGTCGAAATCGTCGAGAGTGGTGTCGCCCTCGGCGTCGAGACCGACGACCTGAACACCCTTCGATGCCCAGTCCTTGAGCGTGCGGGTGAGGTTGGTTGCCCGAGCAATCGGCAAACGAGCGGCAGCGCCGGCGCTGGTGCGCCAAGCGACAGCACTCACGCTCGCGCTACGACGCTCCGGAATCACGACGCCGTGTCCACCGAAAGCTGCGACCGAGCGCACGACGGCACCCAGGTTGCGGGGATCGGTGATGTTGTCCAGCGCGACGAGCAGCGGCGGCTCGGCATGCTTGCGTGCCTCCGAGAGAAGATCGTCCGGGTGCGCGTAGCGGTACGGCGGAACCTGCAGGGCGATGCCCTGGTGAAGACCGTTGGCGCTGAGGCGATCCAGATCGGTGCGGGGGACCTCGAGGATCGAGATGCCGGCATCCGCAGCGAGCTGAACGGATTCCTTCAGTCGATCGTCGCTCTCGGTGCCGACGGCGACCCACAGTGCAGTCGCCGGAACGCCGGCGCGTAGGCACTCGACCACCGGGTTGCGTCCGAGCACTGTCTCGGGACCGTCGAGAACCTTGCGGCCCGGACCCGGACGGCCACCGCGGCCCTGCTTCTCGTCGGCACGTGCGGCGCGCGCTGCACGCTTTGCCGCGGGATGCTTGGTGCGTGCCTCGGCGGGCGGCGTAGCGCCACGCCCTTCGAGACCGCGACGGTGCTTACCGCCGGAACCGGCAACCTGGCCCTTCTTGGTGCCGCCCTTCCGGACTGCGCCGCGCCTGCTCGAGTTTCCAGCCATTGTTACTGCCCTGCCTTAAGGGACCATTCGGGTCCGTCGGGAGTATCGGTTACTTCGATACCCGCCTTGATGAGGCGATCGCGAACCTCGTCCGCCACCGCCCAGTTCTTTTCCGTACGTGCCTGCTGCCGACGATCGAGATCGGCCCGCACCAACACGTCCAAAGCTTCCATTGCCGTCTCGGTGTCGCCACCGGACTGCGTCCAATGCTCGTCGAGTGGGTCGACGCCCAGGATCGCGAGCATGGCCCGCACCTGGCCGGCAGCCACCCGAGCCGCGTCGAGATCACCGGCAGCGAGCGCGGAATTACCCTCGCTCGCCTTGCCGTGAATCTCGGCCAACGCGATCGGCACCGACAAGTCGTTGTCGAGAGCCGCCGCGAAACCTTCGGTCCACGTACCGAGTTCGACGCCGCCCGCACGCTTGTGTGTGCGCAGGACGAACGACTCGAGCCCCTGGTAGGACTTCGCACTTTCGTCCAACGCCTCGTCCGAGTACTCGAGATTGGAACGGTAGTGCGCACTACCGAGGTAGTACCGAAGTTCTTGCGGACGAACCTTCTTGAGCACGTTCGGCACCGAGAGAACGTTGCCCAACGACTTGGACATCTTCTCGCCACTCATCGTGACCCAGCCGTTGTGCAACCAGTACTGAGCGAAATCGTCGCCGGCGCACTTGGCCTGCGCAATTTCGTTCTCGTGGTGCGGAAAGACGAGATCGCGTCCACCACAATGGATGTCGAATGCCGCCCCGAGATAGAACTCCGCCATGGCCGAGCACTCGAGGTGCCAGCCCGGACGGCCGGGTCCCCACGGTGTCGGCCACGAGGGCTCACCGGGCTTGACGGCCTTCCAGAGGGTGAAGTCGCGAGGATCGCGCTTGCCCTCGGCCGCACTCTCGCCCTGATGAACGTCGTCGAGTTTGTGGCCGGACAGTGCGCCGTACTCGGGGTAGCTCTGCACGTCGAAGTAGACGTCGCCGCCCGCCGCGTACGCGTGGCCGTTCTCGATCAGGCGTTCCATCATCTCGACCATCTGCGTCACGTGACCGGTGGCCCGCGGCTCGATGGACGGCGGCAGCACACCCAGTTGGTCGTAGGCCCACGTGAACGACCGCTCGAACGTCGCCGCCCACTCCCACCAAGGTCGACCGGCGCCGGCGGCCTTGTTGAGAATCTTGTCGTCGATGTCCGTCACGTTGCGCACGAAGGCAACGTCGTTGCCGTGCGCCAACAGCCAGCGTCGCAGCACGTCGAAAGCGACGCCGCTACGAACGTGTCCGATGTGAGGATCGCCCTGAACTGTCGCCCCACACAGGTACACCGATGCATGTCCGGGGGCCAACGGAACAAAATCCCGAAGGGCCCGCGTACCGGTGTCGTATAGGCGCAGGGTCACGACCAGCGATCTTACCTGTCGTGTTCGGTTGTCATGACCAACGCGGTGGCCATGGCGGCGATCCCCTCGCCGCGACCGGTCAAGCCGAGGCCGTCCGTGGTGGTCGCGGACACCGAAACAGGCGCGCCGAGAATGTCCGAGAGCACCTTCTGTGCCTCGTCGCGACGTGGCCCGATCTTCGGACGGTTGCCGATGACCTGCACCGCGGCGTTGCCGACGGCGAACTGGTTCTCTTCGAGCAGTCGGCGAACCTCGGCAAGCATTCGAGCGCCGCTCACGCCGTCCCATTCGGGCCTGCCGGTGCCGAAAACCGAACCGAGGTCACCGAGGCCCGCCGCAGAGAGCAACGCGTCACACAGCGCGTGGACGGCGACATCGCCGTCCGAATGGCCCGAGCACCCGTCTGCTTCCTCGAACAGCAACCCGGCCATCCAGCAAGGACGACCGACCTCGATGGGATGAACATCCGTGCCGAGACCGACGCGCATCTAATTTCCGTCCTGTGAATCCGCACTCAACGCTGTCTCCGAGCTCAGGAGCGCCCGTGCAAGGACCAGGTCGAGCGGAGTGGTGATCTTGAAGGCGAGAGCGTCGCCGGGAATCGTCTGCACCGAAACACCGAGACGCTCGACCAGAGCGGCGTCGTCGGTCGCGGCGACGTCACCGGCGTCGTACGCACTGCGCAGGACGTCGGTGGAGAATCCTTGGGGAGTTTGAACCGCACGCAACTCCGAACGCAGAGGCGTACCGGTGACTGCGCCGAGTACGTCGACCGACTTGATCGTGTCGGTAACCGGAAGTACCGGGATGACAGCGGAGCTGCCGGCTCGGAGAGTTCCGACGACGCGCGCGATCAACGCCGGCGGTGTCAATGCCCGTGCGGCATCGTGCACGAGTACAAAATCTGCGTCGCCGGCAGCGCTGAGGCCGGCTCGAACCGAATCGGTTCTTTCGGCACCACCGCCGACGACGTCGACGTCCGCTGCACGACCGAGGTCGGCTACGACGGATTCGACCAGTTCAGGCGGCACAATGACAACAACGCGGTCGATCGCTCCGGATTTCCGGAGTCCATCGACCGCGCGTGCAAGCATGGTGCACCCACCGAGTTCGACAAATGCCTTGGGCAATTTCTCGCCCAATCGCACTCCCCGACCTGCGGCAGGTACCAGGGCTACTACTGCCACTGTCAGCTTTGTTGTGTTGCAGTCAGGACGCGGCCGCGAGGACCTCGTCGAGAATGGTCTCTGCCTTCTCGGTGTCAGTGCCCTCGGCGAGCGCGAGCTCTCCGACGAGAATCTGACGAGCCTTGGCGAGCATGCGCTTCTCACCAGCGGAAAGTCCGCGGTCCTGCTCACGACGCCACAGGTCACGAACAACTTCTGCAACCTTGTTCACGTCACCTGAGGCAAGCTTCTCGAGATTTGCCTTGTATCGACGAGACCAGTTGGTGGGCTCTTCGGTGTGCGGTGCTCGCAGAACCTGGAAAACCTTGTCGAGGCCTTCTTGGCCGACCACGTCACGAACTCCGACGTACTCTGCGTTGTCTGCAGGAACCCGTACTGTGAGATCGCCTTGAGCGACCTTCAGAACCAGGTACTCCTTCTGCTCACCCTTGATGGTGCGGGTTTCGATAGCTTCGATCAGCGCCGCACCGTGATGGGGGTATACGACGGTGTCTCCGACCTTGAAAATCATGTGTCCCGTGCCCCTTTCGATTCCACTAGTTTAACACGTGAAAGAACCGACCACTCATCAACTGTGCAGGTCAGGGGCATCCTTGCTCGAGCGTAGGGGTTGACAGGGCTTGTTGTACGTGCATTCAACTGGTCTGGAGCACCCCTGCGTAACGGACTGAAAGCCCACGCAGACAACCGTTGTGGCGACCCGACGGCCAGCCCGCGGGACCTTATCTACTACTCTGCCTAGTGGAGTGCGAACCTGACGCCGTGGAGGACAAATCGTGACTGCTATCCGTAAGCCGACTCGTCGAGTCGCTACCGCCATTGCACTGGCTGCAGGCGCAGCCATCGCGCTGTCCGCTTGCGGTTCCGGACAGGTGAGCCAGACCGCCGTCCAGCAGGCCGCCGTGAACGGCAACAGCGCCGACCTCGGTGAGATCGCACTGCGCAACGTGCACATCGCTTACCCCTCGTCCGAGGAGTACAGCATCGAGCCGGGCGGCAACGCCGTGCTCGCGTTCACCGTCGTGAACGACAGCGCCGAGACCACGGACAAGCTCGTCAGCATCACCACCGATTACGCAGCACGCGTCATCGCAGGTGAAGAGGTAGGTGGCTTGACGATCAAGCCGCAGACGTCGCTGCAGGCCGGTCAGTTGCCCGCAGGCGAAGGCGCCGCGACCGAGGCCGAGACCCAGATCAAGAACAACGAAGAGAACGACGACGCACCCGCTGCGCTCTCTCTCGTCGTTCTGCAGGACATCAAGGCAGGCGTTCGCCCCGGCTTGACCGTCCCGATCACCTTCAAGTTCGAGAAGGCCGGATCGGTCACCGTCGACGTGCCTGTCGACGCGGGCCCGCAGCTCGAGCGCAACGAGTCGGACAAGTCACCCGACGTTGCAGAAGCTGGGCACTGAGCCTCGAATCACCAAGGCGCACAATGCGCCTCGCAGAACAACTTCAGAATCACACTAGAGGCGGGGTCCATGTCGGACCCCGCCTCTAGTCTGTCCCGGTGGCCAAAGTGAAATCGAACTACCGCTGCTCCGAATGCCAGTCGGTAGTGCCCAAGTGGGTCGGTAGATGTCCGGACTGCGATTCGTGGGGCTCGATGACCGAGGTCGCCGTAGTGGCACCCGTCGCCAGTCGCGCCGGCGCCTCACTCGCCAAAGCAGGATCAAGCGCCGTGCTGCCTACGACGCCGGCCACGCCGCTGACACAGATCGACAGCACCTCGACGCAGGCCAAACCCACGGGGATCGGCGAGTTGGACCGCGTCCTCGGCGGTGGCGTCGTACCGGGTTCGGTGGTGCTGCTCGCGGGCGAGCCCGGCGTCGGAAAATCGACGCTACTTCTCGAGGTCGTCTACCGCTGGGCGATGCGCAGCGCGGATGATCGAGCGTTGTACGTCACGGGCGAGGAGTCCGCCGGTCAGGTTCGGCTTCGGGCAGATCGCACCAACTCTGTCCACGAACGGATGTATCTGGCGGCCGAATCCGATCTCGCGACCATCCTCGGCCACATCGAGCAGGTCAAACCGACACTGGTCATCGTCGACTCGGTGCAGACCATGCTTGCTGCCGACGTCGACGGGGTCGTCGGCGGCGTGACTCAGGTCAAGGCCGTCACCAGCGCCCTGACCTCCCTGGCAAAGGCCAGCGGAATCCCGGTGCTTCTGATCGGCCACGTCACCAAGGACGGCGCCGTCGCCGGTCCGCGCTCGCTCGAGCATCTCGTGGACGTGGTTCTGCACTTCGAAGGTGACAAGCACTCCACCCTGCGCATGGTCCGCGGCGTCAAGAACAGATTCGGTGCGGCCGACGAGGTCGGATGCTTCGAGCTGAGCGAGCAGGGCATCAACGAGATCAGCGATCCGTCCGGCCTGTTCCTGCATCACCGTGAAGAAGCTGTGGAAGGCACTGCCGTCACCGTGATGATGGACGGTAAGCGACCTCTACTCGGTGAAGTTCAGGCGCTCGTCGCCGCCACGCCGCTACCGACACCCCGCCGAGCCGTCAGCGGGCTCGACACCGCCCGTGTGGCCATGGTTCTCGCCGTGTTGGAACGCCGCGTCGGAGTGTCGATCTCGAAGGCCGACGTCTACGCCGCGACCGTCGGCGGTATGCGGATGACCGAGCCGGGTGCCGATCTGGCTCTCGCCATTGCGGTCGCTTCCGCCGTGAAAGCCAAACCCGTCCCCAAGGGGCTCGTCATCCTCGGCGAGGTCGGACTCGCCGGGGAGGTTCGACGGGTTGCCGGGGTGAACCGACGGCTGATCGAAGCTGCCCGACTGGGATTCACCAGCGCCATCGTGCCGGTCGATTCCGGCCCGAACATTCCCGGCATGCGCGTCAACGAAGTGGCGAATCTGGCCGAGGCACTGGCCTACGCCGGATTGATGGGCGGCAAACAAGCCCCGTCTCGCCCCAAGCTCACGCCGGTGAAGTGATCGTCGTTCGGCCGACTACCTCGTCAGACCGACGAGGTGCCGAACGGGGACGTCGGTTCGCCGTCCACGAACTCCTTGGTCTTGGCGAAGTGTTCCGAGGTGATGGTCAGAAACAGTCCGCGGGAGGTTCCCACCACCGTGTCCGGATCCGCTGTCGGACCTTCGACGATCACCGCTTCTGCACTGGTGTAGACCTTGCGGCGTACAACACCGTCGATGCGAGCCCGGAATTCGAGCACCGATCCCAACGGGATCGGCCGGGCGAAGTCGATCTCGAGGTGCCCGGTCACCACCGGCGAGCCGAGAGCCATACATGCCATACCTTGAGCCTCGTCGAATGCCGTCGACAGAATGCCGCCGTGAATGACACCTGGACCGCCCTGATACTTCTTGGCGACCTCCAGACGACCGGTCACTTCCAATCCGTTACCAGCCCTGAAACTCATCGCCATTCCCGCAGGCTGGTCGTCGCCGCAGCCGAAGCATTTCGACCAGTGCTGAGGCAGCTTCTCGCCGGCGGCCGGAAAGAATTCGACCGGCTCCGGGACAGTCAGGTCATCAGGCAGGGTCCAGGTACTACTCATGGATAGGTAATCTAAACGGGAATCCGTCCGGCGCAGGCATCGGACCCGACCGAAGTGACATCGACCTCAGCAGGGAGTTTCTCAATGATCAGTGCGATGGCGGACACACAGTCGTCGTCGGCATTGCGAGAGACCATCGCCAGGTTGGCGCCGGGTACCGCTTTGCGAGACGGGCTCGAACGAATTCTGCGCGGCCGTACCGGCGCGCTGATCGTCCTCGGATACGACGAGGAAATGGAAGCGCTGTGTGACGGCGGATTCAACCTCGACGTGGAGTTCGCACCGACCCGATTGCGCGAGCTGTCGAAGATGGACGGCGCGGTTGTCCTCTCGACGGACGGCACACGCATCGTGCGTGCCAACGTCCAGCTGGTTCCCGATCACAAGATTCCCACCGTCGAATCCGGCACGAGGCACCGCGCTGCCGAGCGCACGGCAATTCAGACCGGCTATCCCGTGGTCTCGGTCAGTCAGTCGATGTCGATCGTCAGTGTGTACGTCGGCGGCATCCGGCACGTCATCGACGGCTCGGCCACCATACTTTCGCGCGCCAACCAGGCCGTCGCGACGCTCGAACGATACAAAGCGCGACTCGACGAAGTGACACGGCAACTGTCGGTCGTCGAGATCGAGGATTTCGTGACTCTGCGCGACGCGTTGACCGTCGTACAGCGCTTGGAAATGGTTCGCCGCGTGTCGATCGAAATCGAACAGGATGTCCTCGAGCTCGGCACCGACGGTCGCCAGTTGGCACTGCAGCTCGAAGAACTGGTCGGCGACAACGACATTGCACGTCAACTCATCGTTCGGGACTATCTTGCCGGTCCCGAACCCATCGGCACCGCGGCGATGGACAACGTCCTCGTCGCACTCGATCGCGTCACCGACGCCGATCTACTCGATCTCACGACTCTTGCGCGTGTTCTCGGTTATCCAGGCACGATCGAAGCTCTCGACACTCCGATGACTCCTCGCGGATATCGCGTGCTGATGCGTGTACCTCGATTGCAGTTCCATCAGATCCACCGGTTGGTCGGATCCTTCGGCACTCTCCAGTCGCTGCTGGCCGCTACGGCTGCCGATCTGCAGTCGGTCGAGGGCATCGGCGGGCTGTGGGCTCGTCACATCCGTGAGGGACTTTCCCGGCTCGCGGAGACGTCGATCACCGGATCCTTCAACTAGCGGGCCTGTTCGGGCTTGCCCGCGCTCATGCGATGTTGAACGGCTCCGGGGAGCTTCGCAGTGCACCGAGCTGCCCGACAACCGTGTAAGCGCCTGCGCCCACCGGATTGCGCTCGGGGTTCTGCGCGGTCGCGCACTCGGGGGTCGACGTCGTGGCCGACCAGGCGACCTTGAACGCAGCTTGCTCGCCGGGCGCGAGATTGCGTACGTCGGCTGCGGGCTGTGGGTAGCAGTCGACGTTGGACCACAACCGGGTCTTGCCGTCGATGCTGTAGACGAGCACCTGCTGAAGGCCGCCCGCCAGATCTCGATCACAGGGTGCCGAACCGATGTTGGTGATGACGATCGTGAACGACGGCTCTTCGCCGGGAGCGAAGGTCGCCTTGTCTGCGGTGGCCTTGACTGCCAGCGACGAGTCGGCGCACTGACCGGCCGGGACCGGAGCCCCGGTGGTCGACGAAGAGGAAGAAGACGAAGACGATCCCGAAGCCTGCGTGCCCGAGCCACCTGATCCACCGGCAGCGCCGCCACCCGAGCCACCGCCACCGTCCGGCGCGTTGGAGCCGGAAGGGTTGGGGGTGAAGGAGACGTCCGTCGTCAGCGAGGAACTCGCAGCGGCCGAATCGGCCTCCGGGGTATCACTTCCACCGCCGAAGAGGGCGGACGCCGCCCAGATGATCAACGCCAGTGCAATGACGGCGGCACCAATGGCCAGCGCCCGGCGACGCCAGTAGATCTCGGGGGGCAGTGGTCCATTAGGTTCCAACACGGACTCAACGGTAGTTGGCGCAGGGTCCACTAACCGTCAGCTGAGGCGGCGTGTCGGTACCCATTGTCTGCTGCCAGGTACCACTGCCCCGGAAGATCTAACCCTCGACGGTCTCGACGCTCTCGCCGATGTCGCCGACCGCGCCCTGAACTCGCATGTGACCGTCGGACAACGTGTACGTGACGCCGACGATCGCGCACGCACCCTTGTCCACCTTGTCGGCGATGATCCGGGACCTCTGCATGATCAGCGAGCCGGTCTCCACGACGTGACGGCCTTCGAGTTCGTCCACGGTGGACAAGCCCTCGTTGCGGCCCATCAGGATGGACGGAGCAACACGCTCGACCACACTGCGGATGAATCCGTCGGGAACTGCGCCCTTGTCCAGGGCGTCGAGCGTTGCCTTCACGGCACCGCAACCGTCGTGCCCGAGGACGACGATGAGCGGCACGTTGAGCACGTGAACCGCGTACTCGATGGAACCGAGCACCGAATCGTCGAGCACGTGACCTGCAGTGCGCACGACGAACATGTCGCCGAGACCCTGGTCGAAGATGATCTCGGCGGCTACGCGCGAATCACCGCAACCGAACAGCACCGCTGTGGGGTGCTGCCCATCGACGAGTTTCGCGCGGTCCGCGATTCCCTGGCTGGGGTGAATGGACGCGTCGTTGACAAATCGCTCGTTGCCTTCGCGAAGGGACTTCCAAGCGGAAATGGGGCTTGATCGTGGCATTCACTCATTGTGCACCCGCCGCATTTCGGGCTCTCGCCGGGAAGGTTGCGTGGACGCAAACGAAAGTTCCGCGTCGACATTCGCGCCCGGTGATGAAGTGGCCGAAATGGAACTTACTTCAGAGTCAGTTTCCTGATACCGTCTCCGAACGTGACCTGGAGCACTTCGAGCTCCCGAGTGTGATCGAAGAAACCCGACCAGAACGATTCGGCCGGAGAGGGGGATGGCGTGAGCACCGAAGCTACGACGACCGGGAATGGAACAACCGGGGAAACAACTGCTGTCTCCCCCGCCAAGACGAACATGTTCTCGAACCTGCTCTCCGAGATCGGACTGCTCTTCACCTTCACCGTTCGCGTGTGCGTTGCGGCGTTCACATCTCTTCGACACAAGCGCCTCGCCTGGCGTGAGGCACTCGACCAGATGTGGTTTCTCGCCCACGTCACCTCGGTCGCATCCGCTCTGGTGATGATTCCCCTCGGTGTCGGGGTAGCACTGCAGATCGGTGCGCTCGCAGATCAAATCGGCGCGGGTGCGTACAGCGGTGCCGTCGTCGCGTTCCTCATCATCGGACAGGCCGGCCCCCTGGTGTGCGCCCTGATCATCGCCGGTGTCGGCGGTTCCGCAATCTGCGCAGATTTGGGAGCGCGAACGATACGCGAGGAAATCGATGCACTCGAAGTGCTCGGTCTACCCGTGCTCGAACGCCTGGTCGTACCCCGGATGATCGCCATTGCCGTCGTCTGCCTCCTACTGAACTCGATAGTTCTCGTAATCGGTTTGGGCGCAAGCCTCTTCGTTCACGTCCTGATACTCGACGGCAACGCACAGAGTTTCCTGCGCAATCTCGTTCAATTCAGTCAACCCAGCGACTTCGTCGTCTCCGGCATCAAAGCCGTTGCCTTTGCTCTCATCTCGGGAATCGTGGCCTGCTACAAGGGCCTGACCGTCAAGCGCGGAGCTCAAGGCGTCGGCGACGCAGTCAACGAGACCGTCGTGCTCTCGTTTGTCCTCGTGTTTGTCGCCAACCTCGCAATTACTCAGTTCTACCCACTGTTCGTCTCGGTGAAAGGTGCCTATTGATGCACCTGCCCATCGCAATTCGTGCCAAGCGGGTCAGTTCGCGGACCGTCGACGGCCTGAGTCGACTCGGCGATCAGTTCACGTTCCACGCGCGTGTCATCACCTCGATTCCGGCAACCCTCAAGCGTTATTGGCGTGAAGTCGCCCGTCTCGTCGCCCAGGTGGCATTCGGTTCGGGCACCCTGCTCGCCGGAGGCGGCAGCGTCGTCGTGATCTTCGCGATCTCGTTCTTCGCCGGTTCCCAGATCGGACTCGAGGGCTACCGCGGACTCAACCTAGTCGGCCTCGCACCGCTGTCCGGCGTGATGTCCGCCATCGCGAATACTCGCGAGGTGGCACCACTCGTTGCCGCAATCACCCTGGCAGCCAAGGTCGGAACCGGATTCACCGCGCAGCTCGGAGCGATGCGGATCTCCGAGGAAATCGACGCGCTCGAAGTCATGGCGATTCCCTCGCTGCGGTACCTGGTCACCACCCGAATGATCGCGGCGCTCATCGCGGTGGTCCCGCTGTACCTGGTCGGCCTGTTTGCTTCGTACATGGCAACGGCGCTTGCGGTGATCCGGGTCAAAGGCCAGTCGGAGGGAACGTACGGCTACTACTTCAGTCTTTTCCTCTCTCCCAACGACATCTGGTTGTCCTTGATAAAAGTCATGGTGTTCGCGGTCGTCGTGACCCTCGTGCACTGCTACTACGGTTACACCGCGACGGGTGGACCCGAAGGCGTCGGACGAGCCGCCGGACGAGCGTTGCGCACCAGCATCGTCTTCCTTGCATTCACCGACGTCGCGATGACCATTGCGCTGTGGGGACTCAAACCTCACGTACCCGGGCTGACCGGATGATCGTCACGAATTCCAGCCGAATCACCCTGGCACTGCGGGGTTTACTCGCCGTGGTCATCCTGATCCTCGCCTACGTCTTCTTGTTCAGCAGAGGTACGGACTCCACCGGTTCCACACCGCAGGTCAGTGCTGTCGTCCCCGCCAGTGCCGGTGCGCTGCGAGTCGGATCGTCGGTTCAGTACCGCGGCGTCGTCGTCGGCGCGGTGGCCGAGATCGAGCCGGGCACCACCGCTTCGACCGTCTCACTCGCGATCGACGAGGGAGCGTTCGAGGACATACCGTCGACAAGTCAGGTGCGACTGATGCCCCGCAACATCTTCGGTGACTTCTTCGTAGACCTGATTCAACCTGACGGACTCTCGCGTGGTCCTGCTCTCGTTCCGGGTACCGAGTTGGTATCCGATCAGTCCGAAGTCGCGGTCCAGCTCTACCAATCGATCTCACGGATCTACTCGCTCGTTTCTTCCCTCGACCCCGCCGACATCAACGTCGCACTCACGGCAGTCTCGGACGCATTGAGCGGCAAGGGAAACCAGATCGGCGAATCGCTCGATTCAGTCCACCAAGCGTTGGTCGGTGCGCAGCCCGTCATCGACGGACTCGGTGACGACCTCGACGACATAGCCACCCTCGCCGACAGTCTCTCGACGAGTGCGCCGGACATGCTCGCCGCATTCGAGAACTCCATCACCACATCCAAGACCGTCGTCGAGAAATCCGACGGGTTGGCGGGGCTTCTGCGTGCCGGCACCAGCACGGGAGCTGCTGCCACGAGTCTGATCGGTGACAATCGCGACCGCATGATCACCTTGGTCGACGACGCCGATTCCCTCACCAGCGCAATCACTTCGCGGCCGGACCACATCACCACCTTCTACAACGGCCTGCGCAATCTCACGATCAAGCTCCCGCCCGCGTTGGCGCATGGTCCGTGGCTCAGCACCGATCTACGGCTGTCCGTCACAGATCTGTATCCGTACGGAAAGACCGACTGCCCACAGTACGACGGAACCCGCGGACCCAACTGTCCTGCCGCCGCGACCGCGTTCGGCGGAACCGTCGGCCCGGTCGGCAGCCCTGCCGAACAGTCCCTGATCTCGGCTCTCACCCAGGGCGGTACAGCTTTGGACACTCTCGTGGCGGGGCCGGTATTTCGCGGCACGACGGTGGTGGGCGGATGAGCGTGAAGAAATCTCTGATCAGGTTCGGACTGTTTGCTGCACTGTCGATTCTCGCCACCGTGGTTGTGGTGAGCACCCTGATCAACCCAGTCTCCGGGTCGAGTTCGCAGTACCGGGCCGTCTTCGTCAATGCCTCCGGCCTGGTCACCGGCAGCGATGTTCAGATCGCCGGGGTGCGAGTAGGGCGCGTCGACAGCGTCGAGTTGGTGAACAACCAAGCCGTCGTCGGCTTCGAACTCGAATCTGCACAACGTATTCCGTCCGACGGTCGCGCTGTGGTGAGGTACGCAGACCTGTTGGGAGCGCGAACAATTTCGATCGAACCCGGACAGGCCGAACGCGCAACAGGCAACTACCTCTCCCCCGGGGCCACAATTCCCGTGGAACAGACTCAGCCGGCGATCGACCTCACCGACATCCTCGGCGGATTCCGTCCCCTGTTCGACGCACTTGACCCCGCAGAAGTCAACGAGCTTGCCGCACAGGTCGTCCAGGTATTCCAAGGACAAGGTTCCACCATCGAAAGCCTGCTGGAGCGCACTGTTGCCGTCACCGAGAACTTGACGTCCCGGGACGCGATCTTGGACCAACTACTGAACAACCTCGACCGGGTCCTTACCGTGACCACGACGAATCGACCCAACTTCGTCGAGATGATCAACACGCTCGACACACTGGTCGGCGGTTTGGCACAGGACCGCCAACAGATCTCGGCCGCAGTGGATTCCGCAGGCGCCCTGACTTCTTCCCTTCAGGACTTGGTGACGGGCGCGGAACCGGACTTGGCTGGCGCGCTGACTTCGATCGATCAGTCGGCTCGCGTCGTCGTCGACAATCGTGAGTCGCTGGCGACCGGTATCACCGCTTTCGATCAACTGTTCACCCAGTTGGGGATCGCGATGAGCTACGGAAGCTGGGCGAACATCTACATCTGCAACTTCCGGCTCAGCGCGCTGGACCAATCGGTGACCCTCGGCGGCCCCGAGCGTTCGGCGGTGTGCCGATGAACTGGCTCACCGTCAAGAACCCGGTCCGCAACGGAATCATCTGCATCCTCGTCGGAGTCGGTGTGGTTCTGGCCGCACTCGTTGTCCCTCAACTGATCTTGAAGGTCAAGACCAACGAGTACCACGCCGTCTTTGCCAACGCCACCGGGTTGACGCAGGACGATCCGGTCAACGTCGCGGGAGTCCCGAGCGGGGTGGTCACCTCGTTGGCGGTCAGCGGCAACTCGGTTGAAGTCACCTTTCGACTCGACGACGGCGTCACTCTCGGCGAAGACTCCCGTGCGGACATCAAGATCTCGACTCTGCTCGGCCGACGCTCGCTCGACGTCACTCCGAACGGATCGCGCTCGTTACCCGCAGGTTCGACCATCCCCATCGAGAACACGAGCGTTCCGTTCACTCTCGACGATCTCGGTCGAGGAGCACAATCCACGTCGGAAAACCTTGATCTGCAACAACTGCGAAACATGCTGACCGTGGTGTCCGACAACTCACCGGACGATCCCGAACTCATTCGCCGCTCACTCGAGGGAATCGACGCACTCTCCGGAGTAGTCAACGACAACGACGTTGCGCTCCGTTCCCTTCTCACCGGAGCGCAGCAGACGACCGCAACACTGATCGAGCAGAAGGACACTCTGGAAACCCTTCTGGGGAATGCGGATCTGGTGATGTCCACGATCGCCGACCGGCGAGATGTGCTGAATGCGCTTGTACAAGACCTGAATCAGTTGAGCACCACACTTGCCCAGTTCCTGGGCGACAACCAGGCTTTGGTCGACTCGGTCATGGGAGACATCCACGTGGTGACGGGAGTTCTGTCCGAGAACGAACAATCACTGACCACACTGCTCGACAACTTCGCCCCCAGCGTCCGCTACGTCACCAACGCGACCGGTAACGGCAACTGGCTCGACCTCAACTCGCCCTCCACCCTCATCCCGGACAACTGGTTGTGCGTCGTCGGGCTCGTTCAGGGGTGTCGATGACCACGACCGTCAAGAAACTCGCCGTGCTGGCAGCGATAGTGATCTGCGCGATCGGTGCCGTCCTGTTCGTCACGCGTGACGAACACAGACTCACTCTCACCGCCGAATTCACCTCGACCGACGCTATCTTCACCGGGAACACAGTGACGATTCTGGGAGTTCCCAGCGGGAGGGTCGAGAGCGTCACGCCGGAAGGGTCCCGGGTACGAGTGGCGCTGAGCCTGCCATCCGGAACACGTATACCCGCCGACGCGCAGGCCTGGGTCCTGTCTCCCTCGGTCATCAGTGACCGCACGATCGAACTCGGCCCCGGCTACGAGGACGGTGAGTTCCTCACCGACGGCGCGGTGATCCCTCTCGAACGCACTCACTCCCCTCTGACGTGGGACCAACTCACCGCATCGGTGAACGAATTGACGGTGGCGCTCGGCCCTGGCGCCGACGGCGGCGGGATCGGTGACCTCATCGGAGAAGGCGCCCACGCGTTGGACGGCAACGGGCAAGCATTCAACGATGCCGTTCGGTCCATCTCACAGGCCAGTTCGGTACTGGCGGGTGCAAGTCCCGACATCTCCGAACTGGTGAAGAACCTGAACACCCTCGTGCAGTTGATCGCGGACAACCAGACCAAGGTCGACTCCCTGTCGAACTCAGTGACAGTCACCGCCCGCACGTTCAGCGCCCAGCGAGAAGACATCAGCGGGGCGCTCGATTCCCTGACCACGTTGCTCGGACAGGTCTCAGCGCTACTCGCCGAACACGGCGAGGCGGTCACCGCCGATCTGGGTACGCTCGCGCAGTTGGCCGGTGCAGTCGCGACCAAACAGGATCAACTGCGCGAGATCATCGAAACGGCACCAACGGGATTCGAGAACGTCGCCAACCTCGTCACCGAAGAAGGCCGAGCCAGGGCGCGATTGAACGTCGCCACCGATCTCTCACAGTTCGACACGACGCGAGAACTGTGCGAGAAGATGCCGATTCCGCTGTGCACCGGGCCGGGAATCGTCAATCCCATCGAATTTCCTTCGGCAGGCAGCTCCGACCTGGCACGCATCCTCGGTGGGGGCAACTGATGGCGTCGAACAAGTCCGTGGTGAGCGTTGTCGTGGCACTTGTCATCGCGGCGCCATTGACCGGCTGCAGTCTCAACTTCCAGCACCTCCCCCTCGGACGCGGTCTGCCAGGAGAGTCGTACCCGCTGAACATGGAATTCGTCGACGCGTCGTTACTTCCCGTCGGCGGCGAGGTGCGGATCGGGCAGGCTGTCGTCGGCAGAGTCACGTCGATGAGCGCGCAAACCTTTGCAGCCGTGGTACATACCGAAATCGCGTCGGACATCGAACTACCTGTCGGCACCCGCGCTCGGATCGAGCTGTCGACCCCGATCGGCGATGCGTTCGTCAACCTCGAAGTTCCGGTCGATCCAGCGGGCCCCATTCTCGAACCAGGTTCCACCATCGAGCGATCGGAGACCGTGCGCGGACCCGATGTCGCACAACTGCTCGGCGCCGTCGGAACTCTGTTGAACGGCAGTGGGTTGGCGCAGGTCAAGAACATCGTCAGTGAGGCTGATCAGATTCTCGACGGCAGGGAGGAGACGATCCGCGATCTGCTTGCACGCCTTGACACTTTTCTCGGAACACTTGACGACCGAAAGGAATCGATCAATTCGGCACTGGATTCACTGAACCGGCTCAGCGCTCTGATCGGTGACGAGAGCACCACGATCGACGAAGGCTTGCGCACACTCACACCCGCATTGGGCGTGATCGCCGACCAACGACAACCGCTCCTCGATCTACTCGACGAAACCGATCAGCTCAGTACCGCAACCAATTCCGTACTCGACCAGTCGTCCGACCAGATTTCCGAGATCACCGGACGACTGTCACCCATCCTCGACCAGTTCTCGGCAATGGGCCCGACACTGGGTGAGACGATGGCCAACCTGGACAACGCAAGAGTGCTCCTCGAGCGTGCCAGCCCAGGCGATTACGTGAACATCGACCTCGACGTCGATGTCGAGGGCACCGTGACCGGAGTGCTCAACGAGATAATCCCGGGCGCCGCACCGCCACTGCCACCTCTGCCCGCCTCCGATCGGGAACTGCCGATCACGACACCCCTGCAAGGAGGAACGCGATGAAGAACCGAACCGTCTATTTCGAGATCGCCGCCTTTCTCCTCATCGCGGTGGTCAGCACGACGTACGTACTCCGGCAAGTCGGTGCCGGAGATCCGTTCACCGGAACCTTCTCGGTCATCGTCGAATTGGAGAACGCGGCCGGAATCGCTCCCGGTTCGGAAGTGGCCTATCGCGGAGTCACCGTCGGCGACGTCGAGTCGGTGGAGGTGGACTCTGCCCAGGACCTCGTCGTGATGACGTTGAGCATCGCCGCCGACAAACAGATCCCCAACGATTCGCATGTGGCCATCAGCCAGGACACCGCCGTTCCGGTATTGAAAGTTCAGTTGTCCTCGCAGACCGACGGCGGCCCGTATCTGGTTGAAGGTTCCGTTGTTCCGACTGAGCGCACTTCGATCCCGGTCGCGTTGGGAACCGTGATTGCGAATTTCAACGCTGCTGCCGACACCGTCGATCCGGCAGACCTGCGAACCCTCTCGCACGAACTCGGCGAGGGATTGAACGGATTGGGTCCGGATCTGCAGGCGCTCGTCGACAACTTCGACGTGCTCGCGCGCACTGTCCAATCCGATCAACCGCGTGTCAACACACTCGTCGAGAACTCGCGCTCACTGTTCACTGCGAACGAGGAAAATGTTGACGCTCTTCCCGAAGTTGCACTCACACTTCGCCAATTGACAGATCAGGTACGAAACTCCGATCCGCAACTGCGCACACTCCTCGATCGAAGCCCGAGTGTTCTCGACAATCAGATACTGCCTCTCATCGAACAGAGTCGTGAGCCGTTCAGTCTGCTGTTGGCCAATTCTCTCGTCTCCACTCAGATCGTCACTGCACGGATGCCCGCCGTCGATGCCTTGTTGGTGGTGGTGCCCAAAGGATTCGAGAAGTTCGGAAGTATCGTCAAAGACGGACGGGCACAGCTTGATCTGATCACAGCACTCGGACCGGTCTGTATCTACGACACGCCCCGGCGATCGGTACAGGACACCTCACCGACCACGCTCGACAAGAACCAACACTGCGCGGACCAGTCGGGCCGGATTCAGAATCGCGGATCGCAGAACGTCCCCACCGGAACTGGAACGATCGACGGGGTTGCTGAATACGATCCTGCCCTCGGAACGGTCGCAGCCGGTGACGGAACGTCGATTCGTCTGGGCCTCAACGGTGGTCAGAACACCGTTCTCGGTGACAACTCGTTTGCCGCACTACTAGTACAAGGAACGCAATGACCGAGACAACCGAACCCCAGACGCCCACAATCGTCGACAAGCCCAAGCGGCTTCGCAAGCAGACCGTAGCGATCGTTGCCGGCGCCCTGGTCGTGGTCGCGGCGCTCGGATGGGGCGCATTCGCGACCTGGCAGAAATCGGTCGACGAAAACGCGCGTATCAGCGCCCTGGACAGCGGACGGCAATTCGCCACTGATCTTGCGACGTACAACTTCCAGAACCTCGATCAGAATCTCTCCGTGGTCCGTGACAATTCTGTTGGCGAATTCGCCGGTCAGTACGCCCAGGTGGCAGCCAACTTGCAGAACATGATCGTGCAGTATCAGGCGACCTCGTCCGCTCAGATCATTTCAGCCGGGTTGGCGAGCAGTGATGGCGACAACGCCGAGGTTCTCGTGTTCCTCGATCAGACGATCACGAACACCAACTCCCCCGATCCGAGAATCGACCGCAACCGGATGCAACTTTCTCTGGTCCGCGAGGACGGCGAGTGGAAACTGAGCAACGTGCAGTTGTTGTGACCCGGCGGTCGGGCGTCAAAGACAGCCGTGTCGGCGACTGCCGATAAAGTGGCCCCCACAAGTCGACGTCTCCTTCGTCGACCGGGAGCGCAGGTTCGAGGAGTGTGTCGGTAGCAGTGGCAGTGGAATCTTCGGTGCTGCTGAAGTGGTACTCCGAGACGGCTCGCGACCTGCCGTGGCGACGCGAGGGCGTCAGTGCCTGGCAGATCCTGATGAGCGAGATCATGCTCCAGCAGACGCCGGTGGTGCGCGTTGCGCCAATCTGGGAAGAGTGGGTCGAGCGCTGGCCGGTGCCGTCGGCGATGGCAGCGTCGAGCCAGGCAGAGGTGCTTCGCGCGTGGGGCAAACTCGGTTATCCACGACGCGCGCTGCGGTTACACGAATGCGCGGGCGTCCTGGCTGCCGAGCACGGTGACGTGGTCCCTGAAGACGTCGATACCTTGCTCTCGCTACCGGGAATCGGTTCGTACACCGCCCGCGCCGTCGCGTGTTTCGCCTACGGACAGCGAGTGCCTGTGGTGGACACCAACGTACGACGCGTAGTTGCGCGAGCCGTCCACGGCAATGCGGAACCCGGGAACCCGTCCAACACGCGAGACCTCGCCGACGTCGCGGCGCTGCTGCCGAGGACGCGTGCGCGCGCCGCCACCTACAGCGCAGCTCTCATGGAACTCGGTGCACTGATCTGCACGGCGCGGAACCCGAACTGCGAGAACTGCCCTTTGCCGAACTGCGCGTGGGTCGCTTCGGGCAAACCGGCACACACCGGACCACCCAAGAAGGTGCAGAAGTTCGCGGGCACAGATCGCCAGGTTCGTGGAAAATTGATGGCCGTTCTTCGCGAGAGTCACCGTCCGGTCGAGCGCGCGCAACTCGACATCGTCTGGCCGGCCGATCCGGGTCAGCGTGACCGTGCGTTGCATTCACTGCTGGTCGACGGACTGGTCGAGCAGACCGACGACGGCCTGTTTGCGCTGGCCGGAGAGGGTACGGCTTAGCCGACTCGCAGCGGGGTGCATTCTTCGGCTGTGGGTTCGTCGGTCTGGAGCGGTGCGACTTCCGGATCAGAACGCCGAAGTACAGCAGGAACGGCAGGCACCACTGGATCGCAAGGCGCAAGTGTCGGAATCTGTAGGGCAGCGCCGGGCGGGGGCCCGCTGGTGGAGGTCGCCGACTCGGCGCCGATGTTCGGGCGATCAGTGGACACCGCTCGCGACCCGTCCGGCGACAGAGCGATCAGCAATCCCGTCAGCATGAGCAGGAGCGGCAGCACTATTGCCGCCGCCCACCGGACCCTGTTGACGGGCCGGACAGCCATGCCGTCACCGGACCGAACTTCGCTTCCGCGATCGGCCGCTACCAGCGCAGCCCCTATCGCCAGTTGGGTCCGCTCGCCGAGAAACAGGAAGCCGAGACCTGCCAGTTCAGCGGCTTCCGCGGACGGCTGCCGAGAGTCTTCCTTCACGAGCATCGCGACGAGCATCTTGGGCACAGGGTCTCGTTCGGCGACGAGGAGGTCCAATGTCGCAGCAAATGTCGAGCTGTCCGCAAGCAACTCGGCCGTGTCGTAACGATGCGCCGAGTCCACGACGCCTGCTCTCGGGTCGACGGCCGCGATCACGGTCTCACTGCCGTCCGGCCAGAACGCGAGAATCGGCGAAACACCAATGAGAGCGTCGACCGTCCGCAGGTAGGCAAGCCGTGCGTCGAGACCGTTGACCAACTCGATGTTCTCGAAAGGACTGGAGGACAACGAATCCGAGACATGTTCGCGCACGTCCGCACGCTCGCACATCACTCCGACGACGGTGGGGCACAGATTCGAGCGCAGGGCTCGACCGGTGGCGACCTCGGCCGCGGAGGCGAGTGCGCGCGCCGACGCTTGCGGAGAGGGAACAGTCCCGTCTGCACCCCAGGGGTGACGGAACTCGTCGATCGAGCCCAGAAGGGGTGTGTCTGCATCTACGAGAGCTGTTGAAATTGACTGATTTTCGAATACAACGCCCAGGCTTTCACGCACTGGATCCTCCATTGACTGCTACTGACTGTTACGAGTGTTGCCATTCCTGCGAAGCTGTATCAGAACGTCAGGCCACCGACCGCCATTGCACCTGGTTCCAGCACCACTTCCACCGGCGCTCGGCCGTCGACCGTGACGCGATACGTCCCCGGTAGCAGTCCGACAAACGAGAAGTGACCCTCGAACGGTTTCACCGTCCGCGCTGTCGCGTGCCCGCATTGATCGACGCCGTCGATCACCACCGCCTCCGAGATGCCCGATGTCACCAGACCTGAGATTCGTCCATCTGCCGAGACAGCAGCCCACTGGCTTCTCTGACCACCAACAGAAATCCCGTACGGATCACACACTCCCGGGGTGGTCGCCACCCGCACCGTGACATCGCCCGACCGCACGCGAACCGCCCCCCGATCTGCGGTGACCAGTGCAGCGATCGGTAGACCGTCGGCGTCTTCCCGCTTTCCCGCAGTCATCGTCGCCGTTCGGGTGAAGTACCGGTCCGCGTCCAGATTGCCTATCAGGCAATGTAATCCGACCTCGTCGACACCCGAGCCGTCTCCGCAGTAATCAGGCACGGACGGCAGAACGAAACCTCGAGGCACCGGAAGTTGCACGACCACGTCGGAGAGCGGGTTGCCCCGGACACCGATGTCGATGACATACGTCACCGGATCACCCTCTCGGACAATGCCGTTGGACGGGCCCGAATCGAGCCCTGGACCGTCAGCGGGATCGAAGGGCGGTGCACCGTCAATCGCCGTCAGCTCGACGGTGAAGGGAGGCACGAACTCTCCCTCGGCCGCCAATCGAAGATCCGACTGCATCGGCAGCAAGCCGAGCGCAGCAGCGCCGACCGCCAGAGCTCCGGTCACGACAACTATGCCGATACCTCGCACTCCTCGGCGCCACGCTCTCGGCCGGAGTCCGACGACAACGGCCTTCGACCGCACCTCTGACAGACGAGTTCGCACGACGCTCCTTCGATGTCTGACTCTCGGGCCTCCGACAGGCGCTCGCGGCCACATTTGGCGAATCCCGAGCTACGTTCAATAGAAGTCGCTCGAGGGACTCGAAAGCCAATGGTGACGGCGTGATTGTGTGGGTGAACTTCTCTCAGCCGGGGTGAATTCCCGGGTGAATTGCCCGGGATGGCACGCTCTGGATTCGCACCAGCTACGCTCCTCCCTGTAGATAGATGGATCGAGACAATCCGCCCAAACTCTTCAATCATTGCGGGGCGCGAAAGCAGAAAGGGTCCGCGCTGATGTTCGGGATGGACGGCCACGACTGGGCAGCTATTCCAGAAAGGCGCACCCTCGCGACGTCGATTCCCCGGCAAGCGCTCTTCGACAAACTTGACCGACGTGCCGCGCTGACAATCGTCCGTGCACCGAACGGCCACGGGAAATCGTCGTTGATCGCATCGTGGCTGCGCGCCCATTTGGCATCCGAACGAATACTCGTCTGGGTCTCGGCCCCACGGCCCTCGTCGACACTCGAAGATTTCTGGGCCGTTGTCCTCGATCGAATCCACGCTGCCGGAATCGCACTGCCCGACGTCGACGATCTCGCCGATCCTTTCACCGCTGTCGCCAAATCCCTGAACGCCCTCAGCCGCCCCGTGCTGCTCGTGCTGATCAGGCCGGATCTGATATCGGAACCAGAGTTGGACGATCAGTTGATCGAACTCCTCGCCCTCTGTCACAACCTGGACCTCGTGGTCACGCTCTCGGGCTTCGGCATGTTCTCCGAGCCGTACCTGCTCGACACGGACCACGAGGTGATAGGCGCGAGTGAGCTGTTGTTCACGAGAGCCGATACCGCCCATTTGCTCGCACAAGCTGACGTAAACACGACTGACGGTGATGCCGAACAAATCACATCCCTGACAGGTGGGCTGCCAGCGCTGGTTCGTGTCGCCGTTCCCGCCGTCCAGACATCGGGTAGCCGCAACCGCGAGCAGATGATCAGGAAGAACATCGCGCAGGCGATCGACGACTACGTGAACAAATCCGTTCTCATGACCGCTGATCATGTGAAACAACTCGAGTTCCTGCTCGCGACGGCCTTTGCGCGATCGATCACCGTCGACATCGCCGCCATGCTGTTCGAGTCCCAACACCCTGAGGATGGCGAGACCGTTCATCAGATTCGCGTGCGCCTGGCGATACTGGAGACAGCCGGGTTGTTGTCACGGGTCGAGACCGAAGCCGAAGAAACCTGGGAGCTGCCGCCTGCAATTCGTCGATCGATACTCGCGCACCAAAAGCGCGCTGGAGTCGATCCGGCGCAACGTCTTTCGTTCCTCGCACACAACCGACTCGACCACGGTCATCACGCGTCGGCGCTGGACTACGCGGTCGAGGCACAGAACTGGACCCTGGCAGTAGACATCGTCGAGCAACACTGGGTGACGATGATCGTCCACAATCTGGACTCGGTTCGCTCTGCTCTCCAACGGATTCCGGCGGAAGCTGCGGACAAACACTCTGCCGTGGAGGCGGGGCGCGCACTGTTCACGATGCATCCGAGCGAGCGCTCGACGGTAGTCGACTTGCTACCCGAATCGCCGGCAGAACTGTGGGCTCTCGGCGCTGAATCCGGCGCGAAGGACGCCTTGAGCATTGCCTGCGTTCAATCGATCATGCTCAGGATGGCAGGCGAGTACGGGCTCGCAGCAGAAACCACCAGGCGCCTGTCTCATCTCAGTCGCAGTGCGCTGGAGAACAACCCGGAAGCGGTCAGCGCACAGCTCCCTCTCATGCGACTTCAATGGGCGATCAATTTTCAATTGAGCGGCAGGTTCACAGAATCCACGATCAAGGCTCGAATGGCGTACCACGGCGCCCTGTCTCAGGGAGTCGACTTCATCGCTCGTAACTCTGCGGGAAGTGCCGCCCTGAATTGGGCGCTGGCTGGTGAGCCGCGGCAGGCCACACACTGGTCCGAACTCGAACAGAAGCATCCGGACCCCGGCGGTTGGCTCGAACCTGTGGTCAAGATCGCCGGCCTGACAGCGCGGGCGCTCACTGCTCTCGACACACTCGACTTCGACGACGCACGTCTCGCATTGACCGAACTCGGTCTTCCGTCCGACACCGAGGAACTGTGGGCATTCGTCGTCTATGCGCATTGCCAATTCGCCTTGACCTCCGGCGACCACACTGCGGCACTACTGTTGCTCCACAATGCGATCGAAGCACATTCCAAGCAGTACACGGCTACATCTTTCGCGCTTCCTCTGTTGCAATCCGCAGAGATCGATCTCTTGCTCGCTCTCGGACAGGGGAACAATGCCGTAGCACTGGCCAAGGAGATCATCGATCCTGCCGCCAATCCGTGGACGCTCACGTCGGTGGCGCGTTTACGTCAGCGGATCGGCCAGAACGAGGCCGCGGTGGCGCTGTGTCACCAGTTCGACTGGTCTGGCGTATCCTATCCGCGGGCACAGATGGAATCGCTTCTGGTGCAAGCGGTTGCACACTCCGAGCTGGGTGAGCCACGCCTCGCCTCTCAGGAGTGGTCCAGAGCGTGCAGCATCGCGGATCAGACCGGACTTCTACGTTCGTTCGCGACCATCGCATCGGCGGACGTCGAGAAACTCGAATCGATGGCCGAAACGAAATCGCGTGCACTCGCCGAGTTCTCGAAAAGGTCGCCTGCGGAATCATTTCCGGAATTCGTACATATCGTGGAGTTGACCGAACGCGAGCAGAAAGTCCTCTCACTCCTGGCGCTCGGCATGGGGTCGGCTGCGATGGCCGACAAACTGTACGTGTCCGTCAACACCGTCAAGACTCAACTGCGCACTCTCTACAAGAAGCTCGACGTACACAATCGAAACGAAGCGATCACGAGGGCACGCCAACTGCGCTTGCTGTAGTCCGGGGTCGGATCTGATTTCGGACTACATTCTGTAGGCATGAGCACCGATTCCTGCGTCTTCTGCAAGATCGTCGCGCTGACCGAGCCGGCGATTCTCGTTCACGAGAGCGAGACAACTCTCGCATTCCTCGATGCACGGCCGGTGAGTCGCGGACACACCCTGGTGGTCCCCAAGCGTCATGCAGAGAACCTCGATGCTCTCGAAAGTCACGAAGGCGCAGAGATGTTCCGCGTCGGCACGCTCATCGCCGGAGCTCTACGCCGCTGCGACATCGCCGCTGACGGAGTCAACTTTCTCGTCAACGACGGGCGTGCCGCGGGCCAAACCGTGTTCCACTCGCACCTGCACGTCGTCCCCCGCCATCGCGGCGACAAGGCGAAGTTCGCTGCTGGACTCCTCGCCAGGCGAGCCGTCGAGCTGGAGCAGGTGGGCGCGTCGATCCGAAGTCAGCTCACGGTCTGAAGGAATTCCGTCACCACTTCGCGATAGCGCTGCGGTTGATCGTCGTGGACCAGGTGGCCTGCATCGGCAATACGTACGTACCGAGTTCCCGGCCTCTCGGCCATCTCTCGCATCTGTCCCTCGGGGGTGATGGTGAACTCTCCCTCGATCAGCAAGGTCGGCACCTCGATCGCCTTCCACTGATCCCAGAAATGCCTCGTGCCCCACTCCTCCGAGATGTCGCGGAAGGTCGACACGTCGCCGTGCAGGTACCACCCGTCGTCGCGGCGGTCGAAAGAGTCGAGAAAGTACTGGCCGGCGACGGGGCCGAAGAATTCCTTCATCGCCTCCTCGGAAGCAAACGGCTGCGGCCACGCCGAGATCATCTGCGCCCAGTCCGCAGCGGTGCGTCCACGAAAGTCCGGGGCCATGTCTTCGAGGACCAGCGCACAAACCTTTTCGGGATGCGCGGCGGCGAAGCACCACGCATGCAGAGCCCCCATCGAATGACCGATCACGATCATCGGCTCCTCGATGGACGCAACCGCCGATGTCAGGTCCTCGACGAATGCCTCGGTAGTCAGTGCCGCTGGCGCCGGCCTGCCGTGACCGGCAGCGTCAAAGGTGTAGACGTGGCCGAACTCGCGGATCCACGGCACCTGGCGTCGCCACGTTCGGGAGCTGCCCATGAGGCCGTGCAACAACAGAATCGGTTGTCCCGTTCCACCTTCGTCATGCAACACGAGTGTCACGGTACGCGGTGAAGGTGCGCGGGTAATGTCGCTTGCATGGCAGTCGTGAAGATCAATGCAATCGAGGTCCCCGAGGGCGCCGGCCCCGAACTGGAGAAGCGCTTCGCAGCACGCGCTCACGCAGTCGAGAACTCCCCGGGCTTTCTCGGATTCCAACTCCTCCGCCCCACCGCCGGTGAGAGCCGCTACTTCGTGGTGACTCAGTGGGAGTCCGAGCAGGCGTTCGCCGATTGGCGTGACGGCCCCGCCCGTGAAGCCCATTCCGGCGAGCGCGCGAAGCCCGTCGCTTCGGGTGCGTCGTTGCTCGAATTCGAAGTTGTCCTGGACGTCGCCGCAAAGAGCTGATCTCGAGCGATTGTGCCTGCCTTGGCGGGCACAATCGACGGTCATCTCGGCTTCACGCGTTGACACGGTGCGTGCTGTAGTGCAAAAGTTCGCATGTAAACGCGATGGTCCGACAGGAATCCGGTGAAAGCCCGGAGCGGTCGCGCCACTGTAATTCGAGGTGAAGTGCCTTTTTCGGCACGACTATTTCGACAGCCAGACACTTCGGCCATCGCATGGACCTAGGGGACGCGAAAATCCCAGGAGGCTTCGATGGCTCTCGCCTATTCTCCCGATACGTCGATCGATTCGACTCGTCTTGCTTTCCTCGCCGCTGCAGTAGTTCTGTTCGCGATGCTGGCTCTCTACCTGGTCGGATTCGACCAGGGCGCTATCTCTCGCACCGGCATGTACATGCATGAATTGATGCACGACGGTCGACACTTGATGGGCCTGCCGTGCCACTAGTCGACAATTTCACGAAGCTTCTCATTCGTGGTTTGTTGGCTGGTCTGATCGCAGGCATCCTTGCCGGCGGAGTTGCATTCGTGCTGGGTGAACCGCACGTCAACGCTGCCATTGCGATCGAAGAAGCCAACAGCGCCACCGGTGAGGTTTCCGGCGAAGCCGCTGGGCATTCGCACGGTGACGAAGAAGAACCACTGGTGAGCCGCAACGGGCAGCGCGCCGGGCTGTTCCTGGCCACAGCGCTTGCCGGACTGGCACTCGGGGCGATCTTCTCGGTCGTTGCCAATTACGCTCGACGACTCACCGGAATGTCCGGGCCGTTGTTGGCGATCACCATCGCCGTCGGTGGTTGGCTGGCTATCGAGGCCGTCCCCTTTTTCAAGTACCCGGCCAATCCGCCGGCCGTCGGAGATCCCGACACCATCAACCAGCGCACACTGCTGTGGCTGGCCGCCGTGATTCTCGGGCTGCTGTCCGTCACCGCGGCAGCAGCGGCGGCAAAGGCAGTTTCCGGGCACGAGTTCCTCAGCGTGCGCATCGCTGCTCCGGTGGCTGCATTCCTGGTGATCGCCACGATCGGTTACGTCTCGCTTCCCGGCATCAACGAGGTGGGCGAGGACTTCCCGGCAACTCTGCTGTGGGAGTTCCGACTTTCCTCGCTCGCTACGCAGGCGACGCTCTGGCTCGTACTCGGGTTGGCATTCGCCTTCCTTACCGAGCGCGCGACCAAGAACAGCGAAGTAGCAAAGAAGTACGCCCTTCGCTGAACCTGCTGTGCGCCTTTATTAACCTCCCGCGGTTAATAAAGGCGCACAGCAGTTCTTTTTCAGCTCAGATGATGCACTTCTTGCAGTCCGTACACCGGCGTCGGGATGCCCTCGTAACGCGCCTTCAATTGCAACGCCAAGTACAGCGAGTAGTGGCGCGACTGGTGCAGATTGCCTCCGTGGAACCACAGCGCTTCCTGCTGCGTCGGCTTCCACATGTTGCGCTGCTCGCCTTCCCACGGTCCCGGATCCTTGGTGGTGTTCGACCCCAGGCCCCACACCTTGCCGACCTTGTCGGCGGTGTCCTGACCGATCAGGTCCGCCACCCAGCCGTTCATCGAGCCGTAGCCGGTCGCGTAGACCACCACGTCGGCAGGCAATTCCGTACCGTCTTCGAGAATCACGCTGTTCTCGGTCAGCTCACGAACATTGCCGTGCGCGAGCTTGATGTCTCCATTGGCAACCAGTTCGGCAGCGCCGACATCGATGTAGTAGCCCGAGCCACGGCGTAGGTACTTCATGAACAGGCCCGAACCGTCGTCGCCCCAGTCGTGCTCGAAGCCCGCCTTCTCGAGGCGATCGTAGAAATCCTTGTCGCGCTCACGGATTGCGTCGTACACCGGGATCTGGAACTCGTGCATGATCCGGTACGGCAGCGAACCGAACGTGAGGTCCGCCTTGTGTGTCGTCATGCCGGCGGCCAGTGCTCGCTCCGAGTACAGATCGCCCAAGCCCAAATCCATCAGCGAATCCGACTTCACGATGTGCGTCGAGCTGCGCTGCACCATCGTGACGTCGATACCGTTCTCCCACAGTGCGCCGCAGATGTCGTGCGAGGAGTTGTTGGCCCCGATCACGACGACCTTCTTGCCCACGTACTGATCCGGGCCGGGGTGCTTGCTCGAGTGGTGCTGATCGCCGAGGAACTTGTCCTGCCCGGGGAACGTCGGAACGTTGGCCTTGCCGGACATACCCGTCGCCATCACCAACTGCTTGGGACGCAACGTCAGCTTCTCGCCGTTGCGGTTGACCTCGACGGTCCATTCCTGGGTCTTCTCGTCGAACGACGCAGAGGTGCAGGTCGTGGAACTCCAGTACGGAACCTCCATGACCTTGGTGTACATCTCGAGCCAGTCGCCGATCTTGTCCTTGGGCGCGAACACCGGCCAGTTGTCGGGGAACGGCATGTATGGCAGGTGGTCGTACCAAACCGGATCGTGCAGGCACAGGGACTTGTAGCGTCCGCGCCACTGATCGCCGGGTCGCTCGTGGCTGTCGATCACGATGGCCGGTACTCCGAGCTGACGCATCCGGGCGCCGAGCGCGATGCCGCCCTGGCCGCCGCCGACGATCACGACGTAAGGCTGTGTGGTGTAACCGAGTTCGCGGTCTTCGATCTCCTTCTGCTCGGCCCACGTGATGCGGTTCGGGTCTGCCCCATGCTTGGCGCCGCGCGGACGACGAGTGCCCTTACCTTCTTCGTACCCCTTCAACTCCTGCAGCGACGTCAGCAGGGTCCAACCTTCATCTCCCTTCAAACGAAGGTGTCCGTGCGCGCGACCGGTTGCAGTCTCGAACTCGATCCAGGCTGACGTGACGCCGTCGGCTTCGTCGGGTGTCTCGGTGGTCCGGAATCCCGAAGGATCGGTGTCGTCGAGACGCTCGGAGAGCATGTCGGCAATCTGCTCGCGACCTTCGACGGTCTTGATGTTCCAGGTGAACGACACCAAGTCGCGCCAGAAGCTGTCGAGTGCAAATTTGCCTGCCACACGCTCGATGTCACGAGCCGCGAGGGCCGACTCGAAGTCCGCCAGCCAGGCGTCGACGCGCTCCTGAGGTGTCACCGCCGTCAACTTCACCTCGGGGGTGACTGCGGAATCGATGGTTTGCGTCATCACTTCTCCTTGTTTGTGAATGTGACACACAGCACATCCCATAAGTGGCCCCGGTCACAAGCGTTGCAGTCTGTTGCAATCAGTGGACGCGGTGCCGGCGTCCGACACCGGTTGCCCGCACCGATGTGCGGGCAACCGACTCACCCCTCAGCAGGCTTGAATTTGCCGAGTCCCAGCGACTGAAATCCCACGACGTAGAACAACGTCCACAACACGGCCCAATCCACGAAACCCAGTGCATTGCCGTGTAATCCGTCGACAACTGCCGGCTCGTGAAGAATGTGCTCTGCTGCAAAGCGGTAATAGAACAAGAATGTGACCACCGCGAGCACAAACGTGAGCAGCGCGCGGATCGCCAGGTTGACCCCGTCCGCAAAGCCCGTGGGTTTGTTACCGAAGGCGTTGGCCCAGAAGATCATCCAGAAGGCCCAGCACACACCGAGCTGCGCCGGGAACTGATGGACCACACCACCCAACTCGGCAACGGCATCGCTTCCCACCAACACCTTCACGACCGGAAGTGCCACGAAGTACAAGCCGGTTCCGACGGCGAAGTTACCGATCGTGGCTGCGAGCGCCGTCTTACCGCCGCCGCCGAACAGTCGCCACGGCCAGTTGTCGAGCGTCTGGCCAGTCAGGATCACGACCACCACGACGCAGTAGAACCACCCGAGTACGGTGTCGACGGTCATCAACGGATCCGTGGCGGACAGCGACACGGACGGCAGACCGAACACGAAGTACAGCGCCAGCGTCGGAACGGCGACAAACGCGATCTCACACAAACCCACCAACGGCTGCTTCATCCCCAGGGAAGTCCACGGCCAATGCTGCCAGTTCAGGACCACCATCACCCAGGTCCCGAAGCCGAAGAGCACGAACAGCGCACCCGCGAAATATCCGAGGCCGCCCTCACGATCGGCCGCGAAATCCGGGTACAAACTCCCCAAGCCGTTTGCCAGGAGCCACGTCACCACGACGGCGAAGGCCGCGGTCGCGACCATGATCGCCAGGCCTTTCGCCGGCTGTGGGAGTCGATCGAAGCCGGCGAACTCGCAATTGAAGCCGATGAACACAACAAAAAGGATTGCCCAGAAAAGCGCCGCGTTGAACGGCAGAGGATAGAAACTCCAGGGACTGGTGGTCGGATCGGCCAGAAGGTACCAACTCGCCACGGCCAGCACGAGAACGATCACGAGGTTCGCGATCCCGAACCCGATCCAGCGGCGTGACGGTTGTCGGCTCGGCGTGGCCGGTTCCGTGGGTGTGTCGACTGTAGCGGTCATGTGCCCTCTCCCAGATTGTCTCGCAAGATGATTCGCGAAGTGGTGGCGCAACTATGGAACCGCCGCGCGGGGTACCGGGAGGGTTGCCGAGGGTTGCAACTGCTGTCCGATTTTCCGGAATTGCAACACGGTGCAACCCTTCCGCATTGTGGTCGCCGTCACATACAAATCACTCACCGGTTCACAACCGACTGGTTCACTGCTTACGAGGAGATCTGCATGAGCATCACGGGCAAGGTAGTACTGGTCACCGGCGCCGGCCAAGGCATCGGACGCGGAATCGCTCTCCGCCTCGCCCACGACGGCGCCGACATCGCGTTGGTCGACCTCGACCAAACCAAGCTGGATGCGGTTGCCGACGAGATCAGACAGATCGGCCGTCGTGCAACGACGTTTGTCGCCGACGTCAGCGATCGCGCGCGGGTTCACGCAGCCGTCGAACATGCACACCAGGAATTGGGCGGATTCGACGTCATCGTCAACAACGCGGGAATCGCTCTCGTCGGCCCGATCTCCGACGCGACGCCGGAAGAGGTCTCCAAGATCTGGAGCGTCAACGTCGACGGTGTCCTGTGGGGAATTCAAGCTGCAGCAGCAAAGTTCCAAGCGCTCGGTCAGCGCGGAAAGATCATCAACGCGTCATCCATCGCCGGTCACGACGGGTTCGCCATGTTAGGTGTTTACAGCGCAACAAAATTCGCGGTCAGGGCCCTCACTCAGGCTGCAGCCAAGGAATACGCGTCCGACGGAATCACCGTCAACGCGTACTGCCCCGGCGTCGTAGGCACCGACATGTGGGTGACGATCGACAAGAGGTTCGCCGAATTGACCGGTGCACCAGAGGGCGCCACCTACGAGAAGTTCGTCGGCGGAATTGCGCTGGGTCGAGCTGAAACCCCCGACGATGTCGCCGGTTTCGTCTCGTACCTTGCCGGGCCCGATTCCGACTACATGACCGGTCAGGCCGGTCTCATCGACGGCGGCCTCGTCTACCGCTGACCGCGGTGTCTTCACTGAAAGCGGTGTCTTCGCTGAAAACGGTATCTTCGCTGAAAAAGCGGTTGCCCGAGCCCGCGATGCCGCCCGGCGAGGATCCTCGCGACTACGCGAGGACCCTCGCCGCGGTGTACGACGCGACGATGGCCGGAGACCGCGCACCGGCCCGCCCCAGGGACGTGGTCCGCCAATCGTGGCAACGCCTGCGCGAGTTAGGTATCGACCCCGAACACAACCGGGTCGAACCGTCCATGGACGTCGCCGAACTCGATCTCCGTCGTCGTGAGTCCGGACTGTACGACGTGCTCGACGACGTGACGCGTGGACTCGAATCGGTTACCGCGAGCGGTGAGAACATCATGGTCGTCGCAGATCTTCGCGGAACTGTACTGTGGCGCAGCGGGTCCCATCGAGTACTGGACCAAGCTGCGCGTCTGGGATTTGTCGAGGGCGCGAACTGGGCCGAGGACAGCGTCGGCACCAACGCCATCGGAACGGCATTGGTGTCACGACAGGCGGTTCAGATCTTCTCGGCGGAACACTATGCGCGCAGCCATCATCCGTGGACCTGCGCGGGGGCACCCATCCGCGATCCGCGGGACGACCGTGTCATCGGCGTCGTCGACATCAGTGGTCCCGCCAAGACCGTCCACCCCACCACACTCGCTCTGGTCGACGCCGTCGCACGCCTCGCGCAATCACACCTGCGCGACAAGCATCGGGACAATCTCGATCAATTGCGTTCTGTTGCAGGGCCGATGCTTGCTCGTAGCGGATCACCGGCATTGGTGATCGATACTCATGGCTGGGTAGCGGCGGTCGATGCGCTACCTCATCGCTCGCGCGTGCTGCTCCCCGCGGCTTTGGCTCCCGGCAGGACGTGGTTCCCCGCTTTGGGTCTGTGCGAACTGGATCCACTTCCCGGCGGGTGGGTGGTCCGGCCGATCGCCACCGGCGAGAAAATCAGTGCGCCCACGGTGCATATCGATCTGCGCGATTCCGAGAACATGTCGGTGACCGTCACGTCGGGGTTGGGCGAATGGGCCTACTCCCCGACCCAGCGGCATGCGGAGATTCTGTTTCTCCTCGGATCCGAGAGGCGTGGACTGACCGCATCGCGGTTGGCGCAGGATCTTTTCGGTGACCCGGCCCGCACGGTGACCGCGCGGGCCGAGATGTCGCGTCTGCGCAAGAACCTTGCCGGAGTTGTTGCAGCGCAGCCGTACCGGTTCGTCGATGCAGCGCACGTGACGTTGTCCTGCCCCGTGAACGGCGCACATCTGTTGCCGTTTTCGAACGCCCCGGCTGTGCGTGCCGCTCGCCTTACTCAGGCCGGTTCGGAGGCCTGAGTGAGCAACTGCAGAAACACCTCTTCGGGCTGAGCGCCGGACACGGCAACCGCACGGTTCGCGACAAAGAACGGAACGCCGCTGACCTGCAGTTGGCGGGCCATGGAGAGATCTTCGCGGACAGCCTCCGCTGCGGCATCGGAGCCCAGTTGCTCGCGCACGACATCGGCGTCGAGGCCGACGCTCACGGCCAGCTCGACCAGCACCTCACGGTCGTCGATCACCTTGCCGTCGCTGAAGTGCGCTTTGAACAGCGCTTCGAGGAGTTCGTTCTGCCGCTTACCCGCGAGATGCAGCAACCTGTGCGCATCAAAGGTATTGGCGGCGATCACGGTGTCGAAGTCCAAGGTCAACCCGACCTCGGCGGCCGTCGCGCTGACGTGGGCGAACATCTGACGTACCTGATCAGGCGCCATCCCCTTCATCTCGACCAAGGCGTCGAGTTCGGTTCGGCCCTCTCCCACCGGGGTCTCCGGAGCGAGCTGGTACGAGCGCCAGATGACGTTGACGCGGTCCTTGTTCTCGAAACGATCCAGCGCCGAGAGGAACCTGGTCTTT
Organism: Rhodococcus sp. MPR-R1B; assembly: GCF_058793255.1. Classification (NCBI taxonomy): domain Bacteria; kingdom Bacillati; phylum Actinomycetota; class Actinomycetes; order Mycobacteriales; family Nocardiaceae; genus Rhodococcus; species Rhodococcus sp. MPR-R1B. The sequence goes on along the minus strand of NZ_JBXAFO010000005.1, from coordinate 87,442 downwards.
CCGATGTAGCACCACGGACAAGCGACGTCAGACCACACTTCGATGGTCACGTCTTGGTCAATCACGATTTGATCAGTCACCGAAGGTGCAACAACGAACAGGGTCGGGATTAGTCCCGAGTCACGTCACCAGGCCACACCGGAACGCGATCAACGACGCACTCACCCGGTTGGGCACACCGAGCTTGGCGAACAACGAGGAGATATGCGTCTTGACGGTGGTCTCACCGAGGTACAGTCGCTCCGCGATGACGCTGTTGGCCGCGCCTGTCGCCAGGATTGTCAGCACTTCGCGCTCACGCTCGGTGAGCGAAGCGAGGGGAGTCAGGTCGGGTGCTTGCCGACGCGGCGCCGAGGCCACGATGGCACGTAGAGAATCGGAGCTGAACAACGAGTGGTCCGACGCCACCACCCGTACTGCCTGCTGGAACGCCTGTGGGGCCGCGTCCTTGCTCAGGAAACTGTGCGCGCCCGCCTCGACCGCTTGCACGACCATGTCGTCGACGTCGAAGGCGGTCATCGCGATGACCTTCGGCGGATTGCTCATGGTCATCAACTCTCGGGTGGCCTCCAAGCCACCGACCCGTGCCATCTTCAGATCCATCAGCACCACGTGCGGACGAAACCGAGTGACTTTGGCTGCGACCTGATCGCCGTCCTCGGCCTCGGCAACCACCACGATGTCCGGCGCTGCTTCCAGGATGTCCTTCATTCCGCGCCGAACCCAGGCGTCGTTGTCGACGATCAAAACTGTGATGCGCGAGTCAGCGTCCATAGTGCGCTCAGATTACCCAGAGCCCCCGACAGTCGGAGGGTGGGAGGGTTACGACGACCAGGGCACCCAGCAACTGACGAGGAAATCGTCCCCCAGCGCGCCTGCCTCCACCTTGCCGCCGATTTCTCTTGCCTGTTCGGCCAACCCGCGTAAGCCGGACCGCGAACCGATCGACGTCATGGGTGCAAGCTCGCTCAGCTTGTTGCGTGCGAGGATACGAATTCCGTCGTGCGGCGACCCGGTCACCGAAACGACGAGCATCTGGTCGCTCGCGTACTTCTGGACGTTGGTCAACGATTCCTGAACGACGCGATAACAGACGTGCCCCGCCAGCATTCCGACATCACCCGGGAGCAACTCCGATTCGAGACGGCAGTGAATGCCCGCGGCGCGTGCACCGTTGACCAGATCGCCGATCGCGTCGATCCCCTGGTGCCCGCCGTGTTCGCGGCGATCACCGCTTCCCCTGAGCACTCCGACGATTCCCTTCAATTCGTCCAAAGCCTCGTGCGCGGTGGTTCTGATCATCGCAGCGGTGTTGACGACCTTCTCGGGATTGTCTGCCGCGCTGACCTGTAACCCACCGGCGAACAACGAAATCCGGCTCAGACTGGCCGCGATCGTGTCGTGCATGTCGCGCGCGATCCGCGTTCGTTCCTCGGTGCGAATCATCTCGTCGCGCATCACGTCTGTTTTCTCGGTGGCAAGATCCCGTACGTGTTCGGCCTCGACGAGTTCGGTTCTGGTCCGAATCAGGAGCGAGAGCGCCACGACGATGCCGGCCATGACGGCTGCGACGAGCCACGGGATCCAGATGGCGACGTCGTATTGAACGACCGCCGAACCGTCCTTGGGTTTCATCGTTCCCATCGTGAGAACGGAGTACTCACGATTGCGAAAAGCGTCGTAGGTCAACGAAATTCCGCACGCGACGAAGACAGCTGCCGCAGCGGCAGCAAGCCGAGGCCCACGCGCGATTCGAGCAACGGCGAACAATGCGATGAGCGCCGCCGTCGCATCGGTGGGGAAGAACAACGGGCCGACCAGCGTGATCGCCAGAACCACCCAGGGATACTGATGGCGCCACACAAGCGATATCCCACCGGCCACGCCCAGGACGAACCCGATACCGACCAATACCGGTGGCATATTTCCCGACGCGCCTGCGATGCCCACCGTCATGAAGGAACAGAAAAGGCTGAACGCGACAGCGGCGGTAGTCCATACGCGTCGTCGCACAACGGTTCCTTTGGTGGTGATCACCGAGCAAGCGTATCCACCGCCACCGACGCCTCGAATCAGCCGAACGGGTGGACGAACCGCCAGGCTCCGACCGAAAGGATGAGGCGGACCGATCTTTCGACCGAAGCGGTGGGCAGTCCGCACATCGTTGACTTGTGCCATACCAACTCTCGAAAGGCGCACATCATGCGATCACTCCGCACTCCCCTCGCCCTCCTCGCCGTCGGCGCAGCCCTGTTCGCAACCATCGCCTCGGGCGAGACCGACGAAGCGAAGAAGGTCGACGACAACGGTTCTTCCGCCGCACCTGCGGCCGCCTTCGGAATCGGTGACGTCGTCGAACTGGGCGACTGGCGCGTCCAGGTACACGGCGTCGTCGATCCCTACGTCTCGACCAATCAGTTCATCACCGCTGATCCCGGAAACCGCTACGTCGTGGTCGACACCGAGGTCACCAACAACAGTGACAAGCCGTCGACGGTCTCGTCGATGATGTGCTTCGAACTGCAGGACTCGGCAAACAAGTCGTACAACATCACGTTCACCGACAGCAGCACGTCGAGTGTCGACGGAGAGCTCGCGCCGGGCGCTGCCAAGCGAGGCGAATTGGCGTACGAGGTCCCCGAAGCCGCCACCGGTCTGCGCCTTCAGTTCAAGTGCGATCTGTTCTCGTCCGGCTCGGCAATCATCAACCTGTCGTGAACCGTCCGGGCGATCTGCTGCTGAATCCGTGGGCACTGGTCTCGGTGGCCGTCATCTTGATCAACGACCACGTACTCAAAGGGGCATTCGGGAACACGATGACGGGCAAGCTGTCCGACGTTGCCGGTGTGTTCCTGCTTCCCCTGCTTCTGCTCTCGGTTCTCGAGGTGCTCAGGCGAAGTCTGGTGGGGCGAGCAGCGATCGCCTGGTCCATCGCGGTCACGGGGATCGGCTTCGCCGCCGTGAAGGTGATATCGCCGATCGGCGACGCATACGAGTGGGTGATCGGGTTTCTCCGCCTGACCGCAGGAGGATTCCGCGGAGATCTCTTGCCGATCCTGGTCTATCGCGATCCCTCGGACCTGTGGGTGCTCCCGATCCTGTTCGCGAGCTACCTGGTCGTCACACACCACCGCACTCGGGCGCCGGAGGGGGCGCCCGAGCGCGAGATGATCAGTCCAGGGCCGCATCCAACGTGATGTCTACGCCGGTCAGTGCCTTGCTGACCGGGCAGGTTTCCTTGGCCGCCTGGGCAACCTTGGCAAAACCGTCGGCGTCGAGGCCGTCGACCTCGGCGCGAACGGTGAGCTTGATTCCGGTGAGCTTGAATCCGACCGCGTCGGGGCCGAGTGACACGTCCGCGGTGATGTCGAGGCTCTGCGGGGTCCCGCCGGCCTCGGCGATCAGGGCCGACAACTGCATCGCGTAGCAGGACGAATGCGCCGCGGCGATGAGTTCCTCGGGGCTGGTGGTTCCGCCGGCCTCCTCAGCTGCGCGCTTGGGGAACGACACGTCGAAGGTGGCGACGCCCGAGCTGGTGAGTTCCACCTGTCCCGATCCGGCCTCGAGGGTGCCGTTCCAGGCGGTGCGTGCGGTACGAGTTGGCATTGCTGTCCCTACTTCCGTCTTCACATGATTCGGTGAACGCCTTGCGATCACGAACCTACCCGCGATACGTGAAGTCACACCTACTGTTTCGGACGGGACTACCCGAGGAGCGTCGCGGACAGCAGTTTCTCGACGCGGGCCTGCGCGGAGTTCTCCGAGGAAAAGTGCACGATTCGGCCGATGTCGAAGACCAGTCCGAGCGCCGCGTGGACGAGAAACCGCGCTTGGACGATCGACAACTCCGGACGCGCCTCGACACACAAGTGCGCCCACTCCTCGACGTTCAAACGCTGAATGTTGCGCAACTCGGTCCGTGATCGATCCGGCAAACTGCCGATCTCGGCAAAGTACACGGCCAACAGTTCGCTGGTTCCGAACGAAACCTCGACGTACATCTTCGCCAACGTCTCGACGGCCGCGAGAGGAGTCTCCGACTCAGCCAACGCCGAGCCCAACGTCATAGTCAGACGATCGGACGCACGGTGGAAGGCCGCAGCAAGAAGGTCGGCCTTGCTCGCGAAGTGCCGATACACACTCGACGCGTTGATACCCGCCGCGGCACCGATCTCCTCGATGCTCACGTCGTGGTAGCCGCGCTGATAGAACAGCAACACTGCTTCCTGAAGCAGCACTTCGCGTTTCGACGTCCGTACGAGGCCTGTTTTGCGTTCGGACGCCCCTGCCCTCGCGCCGTCCTCCTCGGCAGCGGGCAATTCGACGCCGATGACGGACCAGCATGCCGCAAGAATCAGCGCTTCGATCTGCTTGGCGGACAACGCGGATCGATGACCGGTGATACTGGCGATCACACTGAGCACGGCGGGCGCGATGAGTTCTACATCCGCCGGGTCGAGTTCCGGACGAACCGCTGCCAGCGGCTCGGCGATCCGAAGATTGAGCGTGCGCATTCCCACCCGCAATTGCTCACGATCCTCGTCGACCAGGTACCTGCCCTCCCATCGGTAGAGCCCTCCCCGGCGCCGATTCTCGATCGTCGCGCGGATGACACCCACCATCGTGGAGTTCAACTGCTCGCGTGGATTTTCGTTTCCGTGCACAGCTGGATCGCTGGCATCCAACAACGCCTGCGTCAGGTTGTTCACGGTGTAGACGAACAGGGCGTATTTCGTGGGGAAATGACGATAGAGGGCCGGACCGGAAATTCCGACCTTCGCTGCGATCTCGTCGATGCCCACCGCGTGGTAGCCACGTTCGCTGAATGCTTCCGCAGCAGCGGCCGCGATTTGCGCCTTCCGATTCTTCGGACGCGTCCGTGGTGCAGGGTCGCCGCCACGCACGGAGACGCGTGTCTGTCCGGGCACCTGACCCTCCACTTCCGTTGCTTTCTCTTGCACTGCCTTCGTCCGCTGCACCGCACTTCCACGGGCGCGAGTCCGAACGGATCATGTTAACCGTCGCGAAGGTCGCAATTCGCGCCCGGTACTGCTTCACCCGAAACCCTACAACGCAGTTGTAGCGGCGGACGGATTCCGGAAAAAGAGTCTTGACACCCGCTCTCTCAGCGGTGTTATGTTAGTGACGATTCGCACAACCTCGCACGTAGTCCGCTGGCGGGCTCGTTCCCTGCGGCGTGAAGTTTTCTTCGCCCGCAAGAGGGTTCGATGCCGAATGACCGACCGTAAGAAAGTAGTTGTGAGCAGATGATTCGCACTCGCTTCACCGAAATGTTCGGCGTTGACCATCCCATCGTGCAAGGGGGCATGATGTGGGTGGGACGGGCAGAACTTGTTGCGGCCACGGCAAATTCCGGCGCCCTCGGGTTCTTGACGGGCCTCACTCAACCCACACCGGAAGACCTCGTCAAGGAAATTGCTCGAACCCGCGATCTCACCGACAAGCCTTTCGGCGTCAATCTCACTATTCTGCCGTCGATCACGCCGCCGCCGTACGCCGAATACCGCCAGGCGATCATCGAATCCGGGATCAAGATCGTCGAAACCGCCGGTTCCAATCCGATCGATCATCTTCCGCATTTCAAGGACGCGGGCGTGAAGGTTATCCACAAGTGCACTGCAGTTCGACATGCGGTCAAAGCCGAGAGACTGGGCGTCGACGCCGTCAGCATCGACGGCTTCGAATGCGCCGGGCACCCAGGCGAGGACGACATACCAGGGCTCATTCTGATTCCGGCGGCCACGCAGCAACTCACGATTCCGGTGATCGCTTCAGGCGGAATCGCAGATTCACGTGGACTCGTCGCGGCGCTTGCGCTCGGAGCAGACGGCGTCAACATGGGAACTCGCTTCATGTGTACCGCGGAATCCCCTGTCGCACAATCGGTTAAAGAGCAGATTGTCGCAAACACCGAACGCGACACCAAGCTGATCTTCCGGACGCTTCACAACACCGCGCGCGTAGCCGCGAATGCGATCAGTGCCGAGGTCGTCGACATCGAAGCACGTGGCGACGCGCAGTTCAGCGACATTCAGCATCTGGTAGCCGGAGCCCGCGGACGCAAGGTCTTCGAGGACGGCGACCTCGATGCAGGCATCTGGTCCGCCGGACAGAGCCAAGGATTGATCAACGACATCCCGACCGTCGCAGACATGATCGACCGCATGGTCTCGGAGGCCGAACACCTCATCACCTCACGGCTTTCCGGATTCGTCACGGCTGTGAGCGCGGCATGACCGCCACCGCCGAGACGGGCTTTCGCTCCGAAATCACCGACGGTGTACTGCGATTGACCTTCGACCGCCCGAAGCGGATGAACGCGATCGATCTGCCCACGATGACTGCTTTCGCAGCTGCCGTCCACGACGGCGGCGCAGACCCGGCCGTTCGCACCATCGTCATCACCGGATCCGGTCGAGCGTTCTGCACCGGAGCCGACCTCGCCGCAGCGGCCGTCAACCCCGCAGACCCGAAAGTCGTCATGGATGCGGCGACTTCGCTGATTCGCGCCATCACCAGCGCCCCGGTCCCGGTGATCGCCGCGGTCAACGGCCCGGCCGCCGGCGTCGGAGTGTCCATCGCTCTAGCCGCGGACCTGACGTACGCCGCATCGAGCGCCTATTTCCTCCTCTCCTTCGTCAACATCGGTCTGATGCCCGACGGCGGCGCCAGTGCGTTGGTACCGGCAGCGATCGGACGCGCCCGAGCGGCCGAGATGGCATTGCTGGGCGAGCGAGTTTCCGCCGAGGACGCAGAGCGGTTCGGGCTCGTGTCCCGCACCGTCGCCGACGACGCGTTCGACGCACTCGTCGACTCCGTCGTCGATCGCACGTCGAAGGCTCCCCGACGCGCCCTCGAACTCACCAAGCGCGCGCTCAATGCGGTGACACTGGACCGCCTCGATGCTGCGCTGGAGCTCGAAAATACCGGTCAGGCAGAACTTCTCACTGGCGAGGACTTCAAAGAAGGCGCGATGGCGATGCTGCAGAAACGCGCGCCCCACTTCAAGTAATCACTGCGAATTTTCGTTAACAAAACCACTGTACGAATCGACGGCTCACTGTAGCCTGAGTCACACAATCACCCACGCATGAGAGGAACCCATCGATGGCCTCCACCGATGCAGTCTCCGAGGCGCAGCGTTCACGCCGCACCAACTGGAACAATCAGATCGCCAGGCATGCGCAGATGATTCCCGATCGCACCGCACTGCGATTCCTGGGCGATTCCATCACCTGGGGCACCCTCGACGCACGCGTCGAGAAGCTGGCGGACGCTCTTGCCCGACGCGGCGTCAGCTTCGGCGACCGCGTGCTCATCCTGATGCTCAACCGCCCCGAATACCTCGAGGTCGTGCTCGCGACCAACGCACTGGGCGCCATCGCTGTTCCGGTGAACTTCCGTCTGACACCACCCGAGGTCGCTTATCTGGTAAACGACTCCGGCTCCAAAGTCATTGTCGCCGAAGGACCGTTGGCTCCGTTGGCCGGAGCTGCACGAGCCGCGTCCGAGGGTATCGACATCTCCATCACCGTAGGCTCCCCCGCCGAGGGTGACAGCCTGAATTACGAGGACTTGATCAGCGAAGAGGGCGAGTCGCACGCGTTCGTCGACATCCCGGACGACACTCCTGCACTCATCATGTACACCTCGGGAACCACCGGTCGCCCCAAGGGCTCGGTGCTCTCCCACTCCAACCTGTCTTCGCAAGCATTGACCTGTATCAGGGCCTTCCACCTGTTCAATGCCGATTCCATCGGCTTCTGCGCGTCGCCCATGTTCCACATCGCAGCCCTCGGTTCCATAGCGCCGAGCCTGCAACTCGGCACGACCACGGTGATCCATCCGGTCGGCGCATTCGACCCGGGTCAACTACTCGACATTCTGGAAGCCGAGAAGGTCACCAGCTTGTTCCTCGTGCCCGTGCAATGGCAGGCCGTGTGCGCCGTACAGAAGGCGCAACCGCGAGCACTGTCGGTGAAGAACATCTCGTGGGGCGCCGCACCGTCGTCCGACACGATCCTGCGGGCAATGGCCGAAACCTTCCCGGACGCATTCAATGTCGCGGTCTTCGGACAGACCGAGATGTCGCCCATCACTTGCGTTCTCGACGGCGAGGATGCGATTCGTAAGCTCGGATCCGTCGGTCGGGTCATCCCGACCATCTCGGCCAGGGTCGTCGACGAGAACATGGACGACGTGGCGCCCGGTGAAATCGGTGAAATCGTCTACCGCGGGCCCACGATGATGAGCGAATACTGGAACAACCCCACCGCCACCGCTGACGCCTTCCACGGTGGATGGTTCCACTCCGGCGATCTCGTTCGAGTCGACGACGAAGGCTTCGTCTACGTCGTGGATCGCAAGAAGGACATGATCATCTCCGGCGGAGAGAACATCTACTGCGCGGAGGTGGAAAACGTCCTCTACGAACACGAATTGATCGTCGAAGCGGCCGTCGTCGGCCGCCCCGACGCCAAATGGGGCGAGGTGCCCGTAGCGATCGTCGCGATGGCGCCAGGTTCAGCCGTGGACCTGACCATCGAGGAGCTGAGCAGCTTCCTCAACGATCGTCTCGCGCGCTACAAGCACCCGAAGGACATCGTCGTCGTGGAAGCACTGCCGCGCAATGCAAGCGGCAAGGTCGTCAAGGGTGAACTGCGAGAGAAGGTTCGAGCGGTCGACGCAGTTTCCTGACTTCACACGCAAACGGGCGGCACCTCCAGCGAGGTGCCGCCCGTTTGTGTGTGCCCGTCAAGCGCTCTGCGAATGCAACTTCCGATGCAGTTCTCGCACCAGCGGAACCAACTCCGGCACCGGGCCTTCGACCGGGACGTTCGGCGCAACCTCGTTGACGGACAGAGACTTCACCGGCGACGGAGCCACACCCCACTCCGCGAGCCAGTCGCCGAGTTGGGCCGAAGAGCAGATGTAGACGATCCGTCCGAGGCCCACCCACGCGTGCGCGGCCGAACACATCGCGCAGTGCTCTCCCGAGGTGAACACCGTTGCCGTCGAACGCTCGTCCGGCGTCAGATACTGGGCCGCCCACCGAGCCAGCTCGAACTCGGGGTGGCGAGTGTTGTCGCCGCCCGCGATCCGGTTTCGATCTTCCGCCAGAAATGTTCCGTCGGCCGCTGCCAGGACGGAACCGAAAGGTTCGTCGCCCGCATCCAATGCTTCCGTTGCCAATTCGACGCAACGACGCAGGTGACCCAGTTCGATGTCGTTCATGTGTACGCCCTCTCCCGTGATACACGAAACGGGCGGCACCGGTGAGGTGCCGCCCGTTCGTTACCCACTCTGCTGTACTACTCTGCTGCGCTTTCGCTTTCGCCGGCCTTGGTCAGCTCGATCGGCGGTGCGTCCGGCACGTCGATCGGCTTCTTGGTAGGCGTGAACGTGAACTTCGCGTCCTCGCCCGAGCCTTCGCCGTCCCAGTTCTCGACGTCGACGAGCACGATGTGGCCGGGTCCGATCTCTCCGAAGAGGATCTTCTCGGACATCTGGTCCTCGATCTCGCGCTGGATGGTGCGACGCAGCGGTCGTGCACCCAGTACCGGATCGAATCCGCGCTTGGCCAGAAGCGACTTGGCCTTGTCGGTGACCTCCATGGCCATGTCCTTGTTCTTGAGTGCCGCCTCGACGCGAGCGAGCATCAGGTCGACCATCTGAACGATCTGCTCGTTCGTGAGCTGATGGAAGACGACGATGTCGTCGATACGGTTCAAGAACTCGGGACGGAAGTGCTTCTTCAGCTCGTCGTGAACCTTGAGCTTCATGCGCTCGTAGTTCGACTCCGTGCCCGTTCCCGAGCTGAAGCCCAGGCCGACTGCCTTGGAGATGTCAGACGTACCGAGGTTGGACGTGAAGATCAGCACCGTGTTCTTGAAGTCGACGGTACGTCCCTGACCGTCGGTGAGACGGCCGTCCTCGAGCACCTGCAGGAGGGTGTTGTAGATCTCCTGGTGTGCCTTCTCGATCTCGTCGAACAGCACGACGCTGAACGGCTTGCGGCGCACCTTCTCGGTGAGCTGGCCACCCTCTTCGTATCCGACGTACCCGGGAGGGGCACCGAACAGACGCGAAGCGGTGAAGCGGTCGTGGAACTCGCCCATGTCGATCTGGATCAAGGCATCGTCGTCGCCGAACAGGAAGTTGGCGAGCGACTTCGCGAGCTCCGTCTTACCGACACCGGACGGGCCGGCGAAGATGAACGAGCCCGAGGGACGCTTGGGATCCTTCAGACCTGCACGCGTACGACGGATCGCCTTCGAGACGGACTTGACCGCCTCTTCCTGGCCGATGATCCGCTTGTGCAGTTCCTCTTCCATGCGGAGCAGACGAGTGGTCTCCTCCTCGGTGAGCTTGAAGACGGGGATACCGGTCCAGTTGCCCAGAACCTCGGCGATCTGCTCGTCGTCGACCTCGGCAATGACGTCCAGGTCGCCCGCACGCCACTGCTTCTCACGCTCAGCGCGCTGAGCAACGAGGGTCTTCTCCTTGTCACGCAGGTTCGCAGCCTTCTCGAAGTCCTGCGCGTCGATCGCGGACTCCTTCTCGCGACGCGCGTCGGCGATGCGATCGTCGAATTCGCGCAGGTCCGGCGGTGCAGTCATCCGACGGATGCGCATTCGCGCGCCCGCCTCGTCGATGAGGTCGATCGCCTTGTCCGGCAAGAAACGGTCGTTGATGTAGCGGTCGGCCAGCGTCGCCGCTGCCACGAGAGCACCGTCCGTGATGGAGACACGGTGGTGAGCCTCGTAGCGGTCACGAAGACCCTTGAGGATCTCGATGGTGTGCTCGACGGTCGGCTCGCCCACCTGAACGGGCTGGAAACGACGCTCGAGAGCAGCATCCTTCTCGATGTACTTGCGGTACTCGTCGAGCGTGGTGGCACCGATGGTCTGCAGCTCACCGCGAGCAAGCTTGGGCTTGAGGATGGAGGCCGCGTCGATAGCGCCTTCGGCCGCGCCCGCACCCACGAGGGTGTGCAGCTCGTCGATGAACAGGATGATGTCGCCGCGGGTGTTGATCTCCTTGAGAACCTTCTTCAGGCGCTCTTCGAAGTCACCGCGGTAACGGCTGCCGGCCACGAGCGACCCGAGGTCGAGCGTGTACAGCTGCTTGTCCTTGAGGGTCTCGGGGACCTCACCGTTGACGATTGCCTGAGCCAGGCCCTCGACCACAGCGGTCTTACCGACACCGGGTTCACCGATGAGAACCGGGTTGTTCTTGGTACGACGCGAGAGAACCTGCATGACACGCTCGATTTCCTTCGAGCGGCCGATGACCGGGTCCAGCTTGCCTTCGAGGGCAGCTTGCGTCAGGTTGCGACCGAACTGGTCGAGCACGAGCGAGGTGGACGGCGTGCCGGCCTCTCCGCGGGTGCCACCGGTTTCGGTGGGCTCTTTGCCCTGGTAGCCCGACAGCAGCTGGATGACCTGCTGGCGGACGCGGTTGAGATCGGCACCGAGCTTGACCAGAACCTGGGCTGCTACGCCCTCACCCTCACGGATGAGACCGAGCAGGATGTGCTCCGTACCGATGTAGTTGTGTCCGAGCTGCAGCGCTTCGCGCAGACTCAGCTCGAGGACTTTCTTGGCGCGCGGTGTGAAGGGGATGTGACCGGACGGAGCCTGCTGGCCCTGGCCGATGATCTCCTCGACCTGGCTGCGGACTCCCTCGAGGGAGATACCCAACGACTCCAACGACTTGGCTGCGACACCTTCGCCCTCGTGAATGAGGCCGAGAAGGATGTGCTCCGTGCCGATGTAGTTGTGGTTGAGCATCCTGGCTTCTTCTTGAGCCAGGACAACAACGCGCCGCGCGCGATCGGTGAACCTCTCGAACATCGCTCTCCCTCACACTCTCCGGCGGGCAGGTTCGAGACCGGATGTCTCGTCCCTGGTCGCCGCGTTTCGCTCCGGCACTACAGACTGATCGCCTCGCCGGTCAGCGGACTGACGTCCACGAATCGACAAAGGTTGCACGACCCCACTTATTACTCTAGAGGGCGCGAAGTCCACCTGCTGCTCCTCCACCCGATTGGCGGCGGAAGCCGGACTGCTTACCGTTCACAACGTCGCAGCTGAGGGAATCGTTTCCCGGTTCCTGTACGCCTGAAGCGAACAGCGATTTTCGACGCCTGATCAGCCGAATATCGGGAGTACCCGAGCGCACGGCACCTCACGCGGATTCGACGGATCCAGCGCGTTGAGCGTCAGAGTCGCCGTTCGCTGCGACGCCACCAGCGCGATGTGATCCGACAGGTCCTGCTCGCAACCGTCCTGAACAACTATGTTCGACGCGTTCGACGCGGCCAGTATTCCGCTGCTGTACGGAACGACCACTTGATCGAACCGAGTCACGATGTTGGTGTACTCGACGTCATCGGAGTAGACGCCCGCGTCGCGCAGTTCGGTGACGAAGCTGGCGTTGTCGAAATCCGGTCCCCCGACGCCTTCCGGCGGGCCGACCTCCGAGCCGTCCCACAACGGAGCGATGGAGACGATCTTGGAAACGTGCGTGTCACCGCCGAGGAACTTGGCGTAGTAGGCACTGACCGTCGTCCCCTGGGAGTGCCCGATCAGGTCGACCTTCGAGGCACCCGTCGCAGAGAGAACGTCGTCGACGAAGTCCGACAGCTGCCCTGCGCTGTCTCCGAGTGGTGCGAGACCGCCGGCTGCGGAAATCGGCCACGGCTGGTCCGTTCGATTCCCGAAGGTGAGCGCGAAAACGCAGTATCCCTCGTTGGCCAGTACGGGTGCGAGTACACCCCAATTGGTCTGACGGTTGGCCGCCGTCCCGTGCACCAGGACGACCGGATCAGGATGAGCAGCGGAAGGCGTGCACGAGAAGTCGTTGGTGCCAGGGGCCGATCCGCCCGGGTTGGTCGCTTCGAGGGCGATTCCACTGAGGAAACCGGACGGGACGGGAAGAGGTTCGTTCGCCGACGCAAGAGACGGCGCGGACACTGCCACGGCTCCCGCCACAGCGAGAGCGCCCACGCATGTTCGAATCCCCACCGAAGGCCTCCGCATAGTGATCAACCCACGACGGGCAATACCGAGTTGCAAGGTACCGGCCTCTGATGCGCGGGGTCGAGTGCATTGAGAGCAAAAGTCGCGGCGCGCAGCGATGCCGCGATGGCGAGGTGATCGGAGATGTCTTGCTCACAACCGTCCTGGACGACGATGTTGGTGGCGTTCGGCCCAGGCTCCAGCCCATTTGTATACGGCAGCACCAGTTCGTCGTAGCGGGTCGTGATGTTCGTGTAGTGAACACCCGGCGCGTAAACGCCTCCCGCACGGAGATTTTCGATGAACTCCGAACCTGCCCCCATGTTCAGACATGCCTTGCAGATCGGGAATCCGGCCTGCGCTGCCTCGGATACCCCGAGTTCGCGAAGGCTGCGGCCGACACTTGCCTGCTCGTTTCCGAGCGTTCCCTTCCACAGCGACGCCACCGAGACGATGTTGTCCACTTTGTCGGCACCACCGAGGAACTTCGCGTAGTACCCGTTGATGATGGTGCCCTGGGAATGTCCGATCAGATCTACCGATGTAGCACCCGTGGCATCAAGTACTTGATCGACGAAATTCGACAATTGTGCTGCGCTGGAAGGAATTTCCTGCATTCCACCGATCGCCGACAACGGCCACGGTTGCTCGGGGAAGTTGCCGTACGTCAGCGCGAAGACGCAGTAGCCCTCGTTGGCGAGCAACGGCGCATAGGTGGCCCAGTTGGTCTGCCTGTTTCCACCCGTTCCGTGAACGAGCACAACCGGATTGGGATGTTCGGCAGTCGGTTTACACGAAAAGTCATTGGATCCAGGAGCTGAACCGCCAGGATTTCCCAACTCCTGAGGAACACCGGCAAGGAAGGCATTGGGCACGGGCAACGGAGCCTGAGCCGAAGCCACGGAGGTGAACCCGACGAGCATCAGAGCGGCAAGAACCACGCCCCCGAACAACCTGTTTCTGTGCACGACCGACTCCTCTACGAGAGATGCGAACCGTGCAGACGCTAACAAACTAGAACGCGTTATCAATCCGTTTCGGCAAAATGCGCCCGAATCCATTCGCGATCCATTTCAGACGGCCTTTTCGTAGGCTCGGCGCACCTCGGTGGAAATACGACCGCGGGCCGAAATCTCGAAGCCGGCACCCTTGGCCCATTCGCGGATGGCGGCACTCTGATCGCGGTCGGCAACTGGGCGAGACTTGGCCACCGATCCGTTGGCCGATTTTGCGGAATTCGACTTTCTCGCATGGGGAATCCACTTTTTCAATGCATCGCGCAGTTCCGCGGCGTGGGCGGCGGTGAGATCGATTTCGTAAGCAACTCCGTCGACGGAAAACTCCACAGTTTCGTCCGCGGGTGATTTTTTGTCCAGATCGTCAACCATCGTGACAACAACCTTTTTCACCACGACCATTCCTCCCCAGATCCTTCGATAAGCAGCGACAATAGCACCTGGACAAACGTCCTGTCTCGGCTCGTCAGGATGATTGGGACTTCTCGCCACCGGGTATGCCGGTCGACTTGTCTTGCGACAAGGACAGTGCCGATACACTCCTCGCGACGCATCGGGGGATGCATCCAGACGGGGGAATCATGACAGACGACGGCTCGAGAAAAGACCTCTACCGAGCGCAATCTTCGCCTCCAAGAACGGCACTCTCGCCAGTATCGCTTACGGCGGACCCACGAATTTCACCATCTCCGGACGCCCTTCGATCCGGTACGCCGCAACCGTCACAAATATCCCGGCGGACAACGAATGCTATCCGCCCTCAGCACAATTCGATGTCGTCACCACACCCGGATACTCCACAGCCGAGGTCATGGTCTTCCTTGTCCAGTCGGATCAGGGACTACCTGACGCACTCAACCAGGGCACGATCGACCAAATCATCGCAACAATTCGAAAGTCCGAAACTCGGGCGACCGCGCATGGATGAATCCTTTGTCGCAGGCGAATGTCGTTGGGAACTATCGAATACCTTGGGAGCGCCCCAACTGAAAAAGGTTCGGCCGCAACATGTGCGGCCGAACCTTGATCGAAGTAAAGCTAGCGAGCGGACGGACGAACGATCGGGAAGAGGATCGTCTCGCGAATACCGAGACCAGTCAAAGCCATCAGCAGTCGATCGATTCCCATGCCGGTGCCGGTGGTCGGCGGCATGCCCTGTTCCATCGCGGCGAGGAACTCCTCGTCCAGCACCATCGCTTCGTCGTCGCCTGCCGACGCGAGGCGCGCCTGGTCGACAAAGCGCTCACGCTGGATGACCGGGTCGACCAGTTCGGAGTAGCCGGTCGCCAATTCGAATCCGCGGATGTAGAGGTCCCACTTCTCGGTGACACCCTTCTTGCTGCGGTGATCACGGGTCAGGGGCGACGTCTCGACCGGGAAGTCACGGACGAACGTCGGCACGTACAGCTGATCGCCGCACTGGTGTTCCCACAACTCCTCGACGAGCTTGCCGTGGCCGTAGCCCTTGTCCTTGGGAACCTCGAGGCCGACCTTCTCCGCCAGAGCGAGAAGCTCGTCGACCGTTGTATCCGGCGTGACCTCGGTGCCGATGGCAGCCGACAGCGACGGGTACATCTCGAGAACCTGCCACTCGCCACTGACGTCGTACTCGGAACCGTCGGCGAGGGTGAGGACCTGCGTGCCGAATGCTTCCTGCGCAACTTCCTGGACGAGTTCACGAATCATCTTCGCGGAATCGTCGTACGTGCCGTAGGCCTCGTACGTCTCGAGCATCGCGAACTCGGGCGAGTGAGTGGAGTCGACGCCCTCGTTGCGGAAGTTGCGGTTGATCTCGAAGACCTTCTCGATACCGCCGACGACGCAACGCTTGAGGAACAGTTCCGGCGCGATACGCAGGTACAGGTCGATGTCGAGGGCGTTCGAGTGCGTGACGAACGGGCGAGCTGCCGCGCCGCCGTGCAGCGTCTGCAGCATCGGCGTCTCGACCTCGAGGAAGCCGCGGCTCTCGAGTGCATTGCGCAGCGCACGGACAACTGCGACGCGCTTGCGGGCGTTGTCCCGAGCCTCGGGGCGAACGATCAGATCCGCGTAGCGCTGACGCACCCGGGACTCTTCGCTCATTTCCTTGTGAGCAACCGGCAGGGGGCGCAGCGACTTGGACGCGATCTGCCACGCGTCGGCCATCACGCTGAGCTCGCCGCGACGGGAGCTGATGACCTCACCGTGGATGAAGACGAAGTCGCCGAGGTCGACGTCGGACTTCCAGGCAGCCAGTGCCTCTTCGCCGACGCCGGCGAGGCTGATCATGGCCTGCAGCTGGGTACCGTCGCCTTCCTGCAGAGTCGCGAAGCACAGCTTGCCGGTGTTGCGCATGAAGATGACGCGGCCGACGACGCCGACCAGCACGCCAGTCGCCGTGTCCGGCTCGAGTTCCGGGTACTCCGCGCGGATCTGCGCGAGCGTGTGGGTGCGATCGACCGAAACCGGGTACGCCTCCTGCCCCTGCGCGAGGATCCGTTCACGCTTCTCGCGCCGGATACGGAGCTGCTCGGGGGTGTCGTCGACTGGCTGGGCTTCTACATCACTCACGGGGTACAAGACTACTGGGCCGTGTCCACCGCGTTTGTTGCTGGTAGCACCGCGGCCACCGCGAGCACGATTCCCGACAGCAGGTACAGCCCGACCCGAACGTGATTCCACATAGTCCAACCCGCCTCGTACGACGCCCATGCGGCCGCGTCGGTAGTGCTGACCGAGGCAAACGCGTCGTTGCGAGGGACGTGGTAGATCGCGGTCACCGCGAAGGACGCGAGCACCCCGACGCAACCGACGACAGCAAGGACCCAGCCGTCCGGTCTGGAGATCGATGCCCAGATTCCAGCGGCGATCGCGGTGAGCGCCGATCCGACCAGCGGAAGCATCAACGCACTACGCGGCGCTTCGACGTTGATCGCCTGCATCGACGTGATCGCGGTATGTGCATCCACCGACCGCAGGGCGGGCATCACGAAGGAAGAGAAGGCAAACAACGCACCACCGGCAACGAGCGCGCCGAGCGCAGTCACCCCGAGCAACAGCTCCAAGAAGATCTCGGACTTCTTCACGACCAGACCCCCGTTCGGGCAGCCTCGCCGGCAAAAGTGGTGAAATCTCGAGCGGGTCGTTCCAGGACCGCTTCGACGACGCCGGTCACACTTTGATTTCGTCCGTCGAGAACCTCGGCAAACAGGTACATGAGTAACTCCACGACGTCACTCGGGACGCCGACCTCCGCCATGCCGTCGGAAAACTGTTTGAGTCCAATTCTTTCGAATGTCACGAGACGACCCGACGCCGTCGAAATCGCATCCACCGCCGCCGCGAAGGTGAGCAACTCCGGACCTGTCACCTCGAGAACTCGGCCGAGGAGGTCGGTTCGAGTCAATGCGGCCACCGCCACGTCGGCGAGATCGTCGACGTCGATGAACGGCTCCCCCACCTCACCGACCGGAAGTGCCAGGTGGCCTTCCCGAATCGGATCGAGTAGGTACCCCTCACTGAAGTTCTGGGCAAACCAACTGGCCCGCACCACAGCCCATTCCAGACCGCTGTCGGCGAGAACCTGCTCGGCTTTCTGCGCCGCCGGTTCACCGCGCCCGGACAAGAGCACCATGCGACGAACCCCTTCGCGGTACGCAAGCTCCGCGAACTCCTCGATGTGGGTGCTCGATTCCGGAACAGCCAGATCTGGCGCATACGTCACATATGCCACGTCGACGCCGGACACTGCTGGCTGCCACGTCGCCTGATCGTTCCAGTCGAAACGCGTCCCGGATGTTCTCGACGCGATTCGGGTACGGATTCCCACCGCCGTCAGCCTCTGCGCAACGCGCGCACCGGTCTTACCGGTACCACCGATCACTACTGCCGATTGAATGTCGCTTGTTGTCGTCATGCACTCATTCGACCGCGGAGCACCAATACGATCCATAGCCGAAGGTCGCAGAAACATACGCCAGCGTCTACGGTCGAAGCATGGATGCATTGTCGATGATGCTGGCGGGATCGCGGGCGGAGGGCGCTTTTCTACTGCGCTCGCTGCTCGATCCACCGTGGTCACTACGTATCGAGGACCACGCACCGATCACCGTGCTGGTTCTGGTTCGAGGCAGCGCGGTCGTCGTCTCCGACACCGGCCAGACAGAAGAACTCGAGGCCGGCGACGTTGCACTGTTGCGCGGCCCCGATCCGTATACGGTCGCCGATCACCCGGACACACCAGTCCACGTACTGATCGACGAGGCACAGAATTGCGCTGCGGTCGACGGCACAGCACTCGAGGACATGTCGGTTCTCGGCGTTCGCACCTGGGGCAACTCGACCAGTGGTCAGACCGTCATGCTCACGGGCACATACCGTTTGGACTCCTATGTCAGCCGTCAGATCCTCGACAGCCTGATACCCGTCGCGGTAGTCCGTCGCAGCATGGAAACCACGCCGATGACGACGCTTCTGGAACAACAAATCGCCGCGGACGGGCCAGGGCAGGAAGTGTTGTTGGACAGGCTCCTCGACCTGGTTCTGATCTCGGCGGTCCGTACGTGGTTCGCGGCGAACCCGGATCGATCGCCGCGTTGGATCAAGGCCTACGAGGATCCCGTCATCGGGCATGCCTTGCGGCTCATACACAATCGGCCGGAGCACCCCTGGACGGTCGCGGCTTTGGCCCAGGAGTCCGGCTGTTCGCGAGCGGCCTTCGCGCGCAGGTTCACCAGCCTCATGGGGATCGGACCGGTTGGCTATCTGACCGAGTGGCGCTTGTCGGTGGCGGCGGATCTGCTCGCAGACCCGGCACGAACGGTGTCGTCGATCGCGCGAGAAGTGGGTTACTCGAGCCCCTTTGCCCTCACAACCGCGTTCACCCGTCATCACGGAATGAGCCCGAAGATGTACCGCCAGACCCGCTGTGCGCCTTTATTAACCGCCCGCGGTTAATAAAGGCGCACAGCAAATACCTCAATGAGCTGACACAGCCGCCAACTCGCGGGAGCAATGACGAACTCCGCTGAGCGCACCGAGCAGGCCGGCGGCCTTGATCGCCTGGTACCCGCCCACGAGATCGGTGGCCTTGTGCAGACCCAACTGCTGCAACGACGCTGCGGCCAGGCTCGAGGTGTAACCCTCGGAGCAGACGATCACCCACTCGACGTCGTGGTCGGTGGCCAACGCGAGGTGTGCGCTGCTGGTGGGGTCGAGGCGCCATTCGAGCACGTTCCGCTCGATCGCGAGTGCGCCGGGAAGAGTTCCCTCGATGGCGCGCTGCGCCTGCGGGCGAATGTCGACGAAGATCGCGCCGCGGTGGAAGGCTTCGGTGAGCTGGAAGACGTACATACGATCGATCTGTGCGCGAGCGTCGTCGAGCATTTGGTCGATGGTCATTTGGTGCCCCCCTCGGGCAGGTCGGTCAGCTCGGTACGGGTGCGGCGAAGTGTCCGGTGATCCGTCACTTCGTAGAAGGACATTGCCGTCAGCGGCGGCGAGTACGCGTGAACGCTCAGAGTCGGTGCATCAGAGCTGATTTCGATCGGAGCACCGGGAGCATCCGTCGAACGCACGACATCGTGAACCCAGCCGAGCGGGAACGAAGCCTGGTCGCCGGCGTCGAGCTGGCGTTCCACCAGGGCGTCACCGGCCCAACGGAATTCGGTGAGCGAACCACTGAGGACGGTCAAGGCGCCGAACGAGCCTGCGTGGTCGTGCAATTCGGTGTTGCGTTCGGGTACCCAACTGATGAGCCACACATCGACGTCGTCGTCCGCGTGCAAGCGGGTGGACCAACGGTCGAGCGTCGGGAAGGTGTCGGGGATGAGGTGGTCGAAACGGCCGTCGAGCACGCCGTTTGCTCCCTCGTCGGTCAGACGCAGCAGATCGGCCGGGCGAAGGCGGGTAGGCAACGACGCACCACTCGGACGGCGTCCGGACGCCCCACGATTAGCGCTACGACCTGCGGAAACAGCACGATCAGCAGCGAGAGTCGGGGTCAAAACAGAGAGATCTGCAGAATATGTGGATAGCACGAGCTAGCTCCAAGGAATGTGAATTGGTCAAGGCAGCGGTCAGCCTCGACAACACTCCTGAGCACCCATGCAGCGATTCACGAGCACCATTGTGGCATAACTTTTGCAATCGCGAAACCGCTGGAACGAAACAATCGATCAGGCGACGGGTCGTCGACCGGATCCACGACGCGCCTGATTGCGCTCGAAGACCAACCTCAGCCCCTCGAGGGTGAGGTCCCGTTCGAGGTGATCGATGGTGTCGGACTCGGGAATGATCAGCGGTGCGCTGTCCCCGGTCGCGATCACGGAGACGTCGTCACCACCGAACTCCGGTAGTTCGTCGCGGACGCGGTTGACCAATCCGTCGACGAGGCCTGCAAAGCCGAATACCGCACCGGACTGCATGCATTCGACGGTATTCTTGCCGACCACCGAACGCGGGCGCACCAATTCGACCTTGCGCAGCGCAGCGGACTGCGACGCCAAGGCATCGGTCGAGATCTCGAGTCCGGGCGCGATGCAGCCGCCCAGAAACTCACCCTTGGCGGAAACGACGTCGACACAGGTCGACGTACCGAAGTCCACGACAATGCATGGCCCCTCGTAAAGATGGTGAGCGGCAAGGCTGTTGACGATCCGGTCGGCTCCCACCTCTTTGGGGTTGTCCACCAGCAGTGGCACACCGGTGCGAATACCCGGTTCGACGACCACATGGGGAACGTGACCCCAGTACCGCTCGAGCATCACACGGATTTCACGCAAGACGGACGGCACTGTCGACAGCGCCGCAACGCCGGTGATCTGATCGACATGAGAACCCAACAGCCCACGGAAGGTCAACGCCAACTCGTCGGCAGTCATCCGAGGATCGGTTCGCATTCGCCAGTCCTGCAACAGCTTCGAATACTCACCAGTCCCGGAGAACAGACCGAGAACGATGTTGGTGTTCCGGACGTCGACCGTGAGCAGCATGGATTACACCAGGCTGGATTCGCGCGAGGCCTCGAGCGTCGACAGCATGCGTGGGGTGATCAGACCCGAACCCTCCGGCGCGTGAGCCGGGTCGGAACCGAGTTCGATCTGCTTGTTGTCGGCATCGACGAAGACGACGCGCGGGGAGTACTCCTTGACTTCCTGCTCGTTCATCACGCCGTAGGCGATGAGGATGACCAGGTCGCCTGGCTTGACCAGATGCGCTGCCGCACCGTTGATTCCGATGACACCGGTTCCGCGCTCGCCGGCAATGACGTACGTCTCGAGACGCGCACCGTTGTCGATGTCGACGATGCACACCTGTTCGCCTTCGAGGAGGTCTGCGGCGTCCATCAGATCCTGGTCGACGGTGACGGAGCCGACGTAATGCAGGTCGGCGTGAGTCACGGTGGCGCGGTGGATCTTCGACTTCATCATCGTGCGAAACATATCCAGGTCCTTACTCGTGAAAAGTGCTCAGTGATACAGCAGGTCGTCGATGGCGTCGGCGGATGGGTCGGTGTCACGCTCGAGGAAGCCGGTTCCCACCGCGACACCGACGTTGTCGATCAAACGGGTGGTTCCGAGCTTGGCGGCCACCAACAGTCGGCCGTCACCTCGCTCGGGCGCGGGGCCCAGATCGACGCCCCGAACCTCGAGGTAGTCGACCTCGATTTCCGGAACAGCTGCCAGAACAGCGCGTGCGGTTTCCAGGATTGCTTCCGCTCCCCCAGCCGCCGCGTGTGCACCGGCGATCAGAGCGGCGGACAGCGCGACCGCTGCCGCGCGCTGGTTCTCGTCGAGGTAGCGATTGCGAGAGGACAACGCGAGACCGTCGAACTCGCGAACCGTCGGAACTCCGATGATCTGTACATCGAAGTTGAGATCCCACACCATCTGACGGATGAGCGTCAGCTGCTGGTAGTCCTTCTCACCGAAGTACGCGTGATTGGGTGCCGCGATCTGCAGCAACTTCGCCACTACCGTCAGCATTCCCGCGAAGTGAGTGGGGCGCGCTCCGCCTTCGAGTTCGCTACCCAACGGGCCCGGCACGACGGTGGTGCGCTGGCCCCGCGGGTACATCGTCTTGGCGCTCGGCGCGAACACCAATTCGACGCCCTCGGCGCGCAACAGGTCGAGATCCGCATCGAGAGTGCGCGGGTACGCGTCCAGGTCTTCACCGGCACCGAACTGGAGCGGGTTCACGAAGATGGAAACGATCACGACGGCGCCGGTGACCTTGGCCTGACGAACCAGTTCGATGTGGCCGGCATGCAGCGCACCCATCGTCGGAACGAGCGCCACCTGACGCCCGACACCTCGCAGTGCCCGCGAGACGCGCCGAAGCTTGTCCGGATCGTGGTGCACCGTCAGTTCGCCGCGCTTGTATCCGCCCTGCAGATCACTCACGACGGTCACCTCCCGTTTCAGTCAAGATGTCGAACAATTCGGTGGGGGCGCCCACCCGCTGGGCCGATCGCAAGGACATCGCCCGATAGCCGGCAGCGAGCTCCGGATCCAGGTCTGTCAGTACGCGCAAATGTGTGTCGACAGCAGCAGCGTCGCCGCGTGCCACCGGGCCGGTCAACGCCGAGGGACCGCGTCGTAGCGCGTTGTCCAAGGCCGCCGACAGCAGCGGCTGCAGGACTCGCTCGGCCACTCCACCCGGATCGCCGTCGACCAACTGCTGACCGAGCAGCTCGTCACCTTGCAACGACGCTCGCAGGGCCTCGACGGCGTCGACCACGAGCGTGACCAGGTGATTACTGCCGTGAGCCAGTGCGGCGTGGTAGAGCGCGCGGTTCTCCTCGCGCACTCGGACGGGCTCGCCGCCGATCTCGAGGACCAGTGACTGCGCGATCGCGTAACCGATGTCGTCGGCAGCGGTGATTCCGAAGCATGCCGACGACAGCCGTGCGGTGTCCTCGTCGTGACCGGTGAACGTCATCGCCGGATGGATAGCCAGGGGTAGTGCGCCCAGTTCGGTGAGTGGAGTCAGGATCGCGATCCCGTTGGCACCGGACGTATGGGCGACGAGCGTGCCCGGCTTGACGGCATGGGTGGCCGCCAGACCTCGAACAAGATCCGCAAGTTGATCGTCAGGAACGGCGAGAATCAGCAACTCGGAACGAGCTGCGACGTCGGCGGCCGGAAGAATTTCGGTATCGGGAAGCCGCTTCACAGCGCGGGCAACCGAGGCGCTCGAGACGGCGGAGCAAGCGCTGACAACATGACCGGCTCGCTCCAATGCGGCACCGACAGCTGTTCCGACCCGGCCTGCGGAGACAATTCCTACCGTCAATCGCGCAGGTGCAGGTCCATTAGTGATCCCGAAGGAAGTCACCGGATTCCTCTCGTTCGTTCCAGTCCCGCTCGGCGGGTACCAGACGTTCTGCGTCCGAGGATATCCTTCGCCCGAACCGTCATGCCATGGCCGGGCGAGTGATCTGCGACTCAGTCCTCTCGGCGACGGCGTCGACCGGAGCCTTCGGACGGGTTGTTCGAACTCAGGTTTGCCATGATTTCGGCGACGGTCAATCCGTTGGAATGAGCACCACTGGCGGCATCTTCCGGGGCAGCACGGCGACGACGTCGCGGCTCCGCGTCAGGCTCCGCAGCGGATTCGGGTTCAGCTTCCGCGACAGCTTCGGGAACAACCGCGGGAACAACCTCGGGCACCTCTTCGACGACAGCGTCTTCGATGACGGCATCTTCGATGTTCGGGGCCTGGGCCGGAGCCTTGACTTCAGGCTCGACCGGCGCGACCGGCTCCGAATCCTTCTTCACCGGAACGTCTTTCACCGTTCGTGTCGGCGAGGAACTCACCGGAGAACTCGGTGCTTGGTTCCCGCTCTGGGGCTTCTGCGTCTCTTGTGGCTTCTGCGTCTCTCGAGACTTCTGGGTCGGGATGACGCGCGGCGCCACGAAGCTGCTGTCACGCCACGACGTCTCCGCGAACACGACGGTTGTCTCAGCAGTCACCGGATCGTCGTTGGGCGAAGCCAAGCCGCCGACGTTCGGTGCCGGTTGGCTGGGCCCGCTCTGGCCGGCGCCGGGAACGTACAACCCCGACGGTGCCGGCTGGTACGCGCCGTACGAACTACCGCCAAGTTCCGGCACTCGCGTCGAATCGGTCTTGAGCGCGGTCTGTTCGGGCAGCAGCCCACCTTCGAACAGTGCTTCGAGGTTTCGGCGCAGCGCCACCAATTCGGCGCGCAGGCCGGCCAGTTCCTCCGCGTCCGCGGTCACCTCACGTCGCACGCGACCTTCGACGCTCAGTTCGTACTCGCGTCGAGCAGAAATTTCACGTTCGAGCTGCAGTTCGTACACGGTCTGCAGATCGGCAACCTTGGCTTTGTCCAGTGCCGACTCACGCCGATACTTGGTCATGGCGATAGCGCCGAGGGTGGCTGCCCACAGAGCGACGACCAGACCCACCCGAAGAAGCTGAACGCTGTTACTGAAAATCAGAAACAGCGAAGCAATGACAGCAAGTGCCAGAAGAGCAGCGATGATCATCTGGCTCGCGCTGCGCTTGCTTCGGCGCGCAGACTTCGATCGACCAGAATTTGTCATGGTTGCCAGGGTACTTGCCGAGACCGGGGTCGCCACGTACCTCGGTGGGTGATTTGCCGACCAGGCTGTCAGTGCGCAGGCTCGTCAGGTGTATCTTCCGGCGTCTTGCAACAATGTTCGAGCCACAGAGCTGCCGCTACCAGCGCAATTGCGGCGCCCAACCCCACCCACGCGCCCGGCGTGTCGGAGGCTGCGGCCTGCAGAACCGAGCGCTGTGGGATGAGATACACCAGCACTCCGACCCAGACACCGACGGTAGCTGAACCGACCAAAGCGGATGCTTTGGCCAATGCCAGCGCTCGGGCGGCGGTGATCGGATGAAGCTGTCTGAGCCCGTCGCCGACCTGCCGGTTCTTGACGCGTGAACGAATGACAAAAGCGAAGACGGCCTCGGCAACGGCGACGAAGTAGAGCGACGCTCCCGCATAAACGGGGATGGGCGGCATCGAACCGTAGAACACGCGAATCAGAATCCAGGTGGCCACGGCCGCCACTGCGGCGAGTACCGCGAGTTCACTGATCCGGGTCGGCTTCAAACCCTTGTCGTTTTCGGTCACCGCGCAAGCACCACATCGGTAGTGCGGACACCTTCGCGCTCAGTGCTATCGAGGCCGTCGAGAATTTGTGCCACCGGCAACTTCTGGCCGTCGACGATCAGCGTCGCGTCAGGCTCGACGTCCAGCCAGGGAACGAGAACGAATGCCCGAAGATGCGCGCGCGGATGCGGAAGTGTGAGCACGGGATCGGAACTGACGACGCCTTCGCAGTCGACTACGTCCACGTCCAGGCTCCTTGGCCCCCACCGCTGTTCGCGCACCCGGTCTGCGGCTTCCTCGAGAGCTTGCGAGCGGCGAAGCCATTCAGCGGCATCGGCTTCGGGATCGTCGACCACCACCACCGCGTTGTAGAAATCCTGCTGCTCGACGCCACCCCACGGCGCGGTCGAGTAGACCGGTGAGACAGCAACGACGGCGCTGCCCAACCCGTCGACAACGGACTGCAGGTGAGCCACGCTGTCGCCGATGTTGGAACCGATCGACAGAACAGCGCGCGTCATGCCGATCGGGTCCGATGTGCGACGACGGCGACGTCCGCAAAAACCAGCGGAATCGGTGCCGACGGTTTGTGGACAACAACCTCGACGCTCTCGACTCGCGAATCTTTCATGACGTCGTCGGCGATCTCAGCGGCGACGGTCTCGATGAGATCGCGCGACGGGCCGGCGACTACCGCTGCGGCGGCTTCCGCCAACTCGCCGTAGTGCAGGGTCTGCGTCAGGTCGTCCGACGCCGCGGCGGGAGCCAAGTCCATCCATACGGTGATGTCGATGAAGAAGTCCTGACCGTCACGCTTCTCGTGGTCGAACACTCCGTGATTGCCGCGAACCTTCAGTCCGCGCAATTCGATTCGGTCCCCCATGTCAGGCCCTTTCTCGTCCACGGTTCCAGGCGTCGACCACGGCAATGGCGTCGAGCGAGGCTTGTGCGTCGTGCACCCGAACTCCCCAGGCGCCTTCGCGCGCTGCAAGGGCGGAGACCACGGCCGTCGCAGTCTCGCGGCCACCGGGTGGACGCGGATTGCCGTCGGGATCGCTGAGCAGAGACCCGAGGAACCGCTTTCGGGAAGCGCCGACCAGTACCGGGAATCCGGTCGCGTTGAACTCGGGTAGTGCTCGCAACAGTGCCCAGTTGTGGTCGGCGTTCTTAGCGAACCCGAGGCCGGGGTCGAGGATGATCGACGACGAATCGACCCCTGCTTTCAACGCCAGATCGACCTGCGACAGCAGTTCGTCACGGACGTCGCGGACCACGTCGTCGTAGTGATCGGCGCTGCCACGATGGACGTAGTCGCCGGCCGAGCGCCAATGCATGAGGATCCAGGGCACTCCGGCGTCGGCCACAACGGAGGCCATGTCGGGGTCTGCGCGACCGCCCGATACGTCGTTGACGATGCCTGCGCCCGCTTCGATCGCGGCGGCGGCGACGGAAGCACGCATCGTGTCGACGCTGACGCGAATTCCGGCTGCCACGAGTTCTTCGATCACCGGGGCAATTCGGTCCGCCTCGAGTTTCGGATCGACGCGGGTGGCTCCGGGGCGCGTCGACTCGCCGCCGACGTCGACGATGTCGACGCCGATGCGTTGCAGTTCGAGTCCGCGAGCGATCGCCGCGTCACGATCGAGAAATTGACCACCGTCGGAAAACGAATCGGCGGTGACGTTCAGAATCCCCATCACGACCATCCGGGCCGGATCGCTGCCTGCAACGGGAGCCGCGGACATCTTGCTCACTTACGCAGGATGAGGTCCAGCGCTTCGGACCGCGAGGCCGCGCTGGATTGCAGGAGCCCACGAACCGCAGACGTGGTCGTGCTGGCTCCGGGCTTGCGGATACCGCGCATCGCCATGCACAGATGCTCGGCTTCGATGACGACGATGGCTCCGCGCGGGTCGAGCTTGCGCATCAAAGCATCCGCGATCTGACTGGTCAGGCGTTCTTGAACCTGCGGACGCTTGGCGTACAGGTCGACGACGCGCGCGAGCTTCGACAAACCGGTGACCTTGCCCGACTTTCCCGGGATGTAGCCAACGTGAGCAACACCGTGGAAGGACACCAGGTGGTGCTCGCACGTCGAGAACATCGGAATGTCTCGCACGAGCACCAACTCCTGGTGACCCTCGTCGAAAGTTGTGTTCAACGCGTCGTCAGGTTCGGAGTACAGACCCGCGAAGATCTCCTTGTACGAGCGCGCAACCCGGGCCGGCGTATCGAGCAGGCCTGGGCGCTCCGGATCTTCACCGACCGCGATCAACAATTCCCGTACGGCAGCCTCTGCCCGCGCCTGATCGAACGGGCGGCCCGTTCCGAGCGACACCAGTTCACTGGCCACATCATTCACCGACAACCGAACTCTCCTCGAGAATTGTTCACAGGTCCCCCGCCGCAGAGCCTAGTGGCGCAAGGTCAGCGAGATCCGTCCGGTCCGTCCCAGCGAACGGTGCTCGGTCCCTCGTCCTCAGCCGAATGGTGCGGCGGAGGAGTTTGCGGCTGTTCCGGTGCGGGGCTCTGCCACTGGTTTTCGCCGGTCGGGTTTCCCCGGTTCGGATCGGCGAAGGGTCCACTGTCCGGGTACTGCACCGGGTAATCGGGCTGCGCGGGGTAACGGCGGCCGGGATGCGGCTGCTCCGGGTACGCCTGCTGCCCCGGGTGCGGTTGACCGTACTGCCCCTGATCGGGCTGGGGCTGACCGTGTTGGGGCTGACCGTACTGGCCCTGCGACTGGTTCGGCGGGGTCGGATTCTGTCCACCGGTGTACCCACCCGACTGCTGTCCGGGGTACGTCGGCGACGGGTTCTCACGCGGAGGCCAACCCGGTGCCGACCATCCGGCGGGCGCTCCGTAGTCGGGCGTACCCGGTTGCGGAGTCTGCTGCGGAGCACTCGGCTGCGGGTACGAAGGCTGTGCGTAGCCGTTCGAGGGTCCCTGGTTGCCGTTGTTGGGGAGACCACCGTTGTTGGGGAGACCACCGTTGGGGACACCGCTGTTGGGTGCACCTGTCTTGACGAGAACAGGTGCGGCAGCGGGCTCCGGCCAGGTTTCGCCGCGCTCGATCGCGAGTTCGCGAGGAGTCTTCACCGGCGGACGATCCGAAGGCGTGCGCCCACCGAAATCGTTGAAAGCCGTGATGCGCGGACGCTTTTCGACGCCGGCAAGGATCTTCTCGAGGTCCTTGCGAGTCAACGTCTCACGCTCGAGCAGTTCGGTAGCGATGAGGTCGAGCGCATCGCGGTACTCGTTGAGGATTGCCCACGCTTCGGTGTGCGCTGCCTCGATGAGGTTGCGCACCTCTTCGTCGATTTCACGGGCGATCTCGTGTGAGTAGTCGGACTGAACGCCCATCGAACGGCCGAGGAACGGATCCCCGCCCTCCTGTCCGTAGCGAACCGCGCCGAGCTTGGCACTCATGCCGTATTCGGTGACCATCGCGCGGGCGATCTTGGTCGCCATGTCGATATCGGACGACGCTCCGGTGGTGGGCTCGTGGAACACCAACTCCTCGGCGGCGCGTCCACCCATTGCCATGACGAGACGAGCGATCATCTCCGAACGCGTCATCAAACCCTTGTCGTCCTCGGGCACGGTCATCGCGTGGCCACCCGTGCGACCGCGAGCGAGGATCGTGACCTTGTAGACCGGCTCGATGTCAGGCATTGCCCAAGCAGCCAGCGTGTGACCGCCCTCGTGGTACGCCGTGATCTTCTTCTCGTGCTCGCTGATGATGCGACTCTTACGCCGCGGTCCACCGACAACACGATCCACCGATTCCTCGAGCGAGGCTTCGGTGATGACGGTTCCGTTTTCGCGTGCGGTGAGCAGCGCAGCCTCGTTGATGACGTTGGCGAGATCGGCACCCGACATTCCGACGGTCCGCTTGGCGAGACCTTCGAGGTCGGCGTTGGGATCGATCGGCTTGCCCTGCGAGTGCACGCGCAGGATCGCGCGGCGACCGGCGAGGTCGGGGGCGCCGACCGGAATCTGGCGATCGAAGCGTCCCGGACGCAGCAGTGCGGGGTCGAGGATGTCGGGGCGGTTGGTTGCGGCGATCAAGATGATGCCGGTGCGATCACCGAAGCCGTCCATCTCGACGAGCAACTGGTTGAGTGTCTGCTCGCGCTCGTCGTGTCCGCCGCCCAGTCCTGCGCCGCGCTGACGACCGACGGCGTCGATCTCGTCGACGAAGATGATGCAGGGGCTGTTCTGCTTGGCCTGCTCGAACATGTCGCGAACACGCGAAGCACCGACACCGACAAACATCTCGACGAAGTCAGAACCGGAGATGGTGAAGAACGGGACGCCGGCTTCGCCTGCGACAGCGCGTGCGAGCAGCGTCTTACCGGTTCCGGGAGGGCCGTACAGCAGGACACCGCGCGGAATCTTGGCGCCGAGCGCCTGGTAGCGAGCCGGGTTCTGCAGGAAGTCCTTGATCTCGTACAGCTCTTCGACAGCCTCGTCCGCACCGGCGACGTCTGCGAACGTGGTTTTCGGCATGTCCTTGGTGAGCTGCTTGGCCTTCGACTTACCGAATCCCATGACTCCGCCGCGACCACCGCCGCCCTGCATCCGGTTCATGACGAAGAAGAAGATGCCGAACAGAATGATCATCGGCAGCACGAACAGAAGGATCGACGTCAGCCAACTCTCCTGAGTGACCGTCGTGTTGAACTTGTCCGCTCCGGCGCCTTCGACCTTGTCGAAGATCTGCTCCGACGCACTCGCGGGGTACTTCGCCAGGATCTGCGTCTTACCGTCGGTGGCGTCGTTGCCGTTCTTGAGCCACAGACGAACCTGCTGCTCACGGTCGTCGATCTGCGCCGACTCAACATTCTTGGCGTCGAGTTGGGAGATCGCGACCGAGGTGTCGACGGTCTTGAAGTCGCGGGTGTCGTTGCTGAAGTAGCTGAAGGCATAGATCACCAACAGCACGACGGCTACGAGTAGCACGTTACGGAACACAGTCTTACGGTTCATACAGGTCGGCCGATGTGGCCGGTCCTTTCGAGAGTGCGGGTCTGCCAGGTCGCCTTCCGGCTGCCAACCGGACACCTGCAGGTTACCGCGATCGGCCCCATCGATGCCCGCCAGCGGCCGTGCCGCTTGGTTGGAACGGTCGTCACTGTGTTCAACGTGCGCATTGCCGATCAGGTTCCCGGGCTACGTCGCAGCACAGTTTCCTGTGAGCGAACATGCTCATAGTGGTTATCGTGCGCTTTTCCGACGCTCGTCCGTCGTTATTCGTCAGGCCGTTTCGGAGAGGATTCCCGCAACAGCGTCAGCGGCGCCCGATTGGTCACCGTCGATGATCCGGTGCGCGAGCTGATCTAGTCGCGCAGACAGTCGCGCCGAGGACTCGGGCACGTCCGCCTGCTTGGCGATGGTGTCGTCGAGATCAGCCAATAAGCCGCCACCGGCCAGGTGCCTGACGCAGCGCCATGTCTCGGCGAAGTTTCTCGCGGTCCCGTCGTCGGTCAACATCGCGACCCGAAGCGCAGCGTTGGGATTCGACGCCGCCGCCCGAGCCAGGCCGGCCATGATCGCTTCCCTGGCAGCAGTCAGTTCGTCGACAGTTCGGTCTTGCAACCGCACTCCCGAATCCGCAGACCTACCCGCGTCGGGCGTGGGAGCTTCGCGAATCACCGCTCCGTTACCGTGCTGAATTTCCACTCTGCCTCGAATCTCGAGGGCCACGAGCGCTTGAGCCAGCGACGCTCGACTGACGCCGAGTTCGGCAGCCAGGCTGCGTTCGGGAGGAAGCCGATCGCCGGGCGAAAGGCCTTGAGCCTCGATGAAATTCGAAATGTGCTCGGCCAACTGCTCATACAGACGCGGACGCTTCAATCGTCCGGGCAGGCCCGAGCGCGAGCCGGGCGATGACGTCGAATTCATGCCTCGGAGTGTACTTGACAAATGGAGCAGTGGCAGAGAGGCTAGGCCAATTTCAAGTGATGCAGACCACAAGCTGGTCGCGAACGGATTGAGAGTTCGATGGCAAATGTCATAGCCCTGTCAGTACTTGTCCTGGTGTTCGTCATATCCACCGTGAGGTCGGTGAACATGGGTGCGCTCGCCCTGGTGGCTGCCTTCGTCGTCGGAACACTGGTCTTCACCGTCGATACCAGCGAGATCCTCGACGGCTTCCCGGCCAGCCTCTTCGTCATCCTGGTCGGCGTCACCTACCTGTTCGCGCTGGCCAGAAACAACGGCACGGTCGACTGGATCATTCACGCGGCAGTCCGCGCGGTCAGAGGACGAGTGGCCCTCGTGCCGTGGGCGATGTTCGCGGTGTGCGCAGCCGTGACCGCCATGGGCGCGGTCAGTCCCGCTGCCGTCGCCATCATCGCGCCGGTGGCAATGGGCTTCGCCACCCGCTACCGGATCCACCCCATGCTGATGGGCTTCATGGTCGTCCAGGGCGCAACGGCGGGCAGCTTCTCCCCTATCGGAATCTTCGGCGTGATCACCAACGACGTCATGCGTCAGAACGGCCTCCCGTCGAGCCCGGCCTTGCTGTTCGTCTCGACCTTCGCGGCCGCGGCCGTTGTTGCTGCCGTCGCGTACGTCTCGTTCGGCGGACGCGCGTTGATTGCGCGCGGCGACTCCGAACGCGTGCTCGTCAACGCAGTCGGCAATGCGTCTGGCGGGAGCGACACCATCACCGGCTCGGGTTCCGGCGACAGCTCGAAGGGTGGCGGCAAGTCCTCGGGTGGGGCCGCTCCGCACGAGGGAGCACTCAACCTCGAGCGCCGACTCACCTTGCTCGGACTGGCGTCGCTTGCACTCGGCGCCTTGGTGTTCGACCTCGACGTCGGATTCACCGCACTGACCGTCGCGGTACTTCTCACCCTGATCTTCCCTGCCTCCGCCCGCGGCGCCGTCGACAAGATCAGCTGGGGCACCGTGCTCCTCATCGGCGGAATCGTCACGTACGTCGCTCTTCTGCAGAACCAGAACACCGTCCAGTGGCTCGGGGATTCTGTTGCACACGTGGGGATTCCACTTCTCGCGGCGTTCTTGATCTGTCTGATCGGCGCGATCGTGTCGGCGTTTGCATCCACCACGGGAATCCTCGGCGCACTCATCCCTTTGGCAATTCCATTCCTGATGACCGGTCAGGTCAATGCAACCGGTCTGGTCATCGCGCTGGCAATCTCCTCGTCTCTGGTCGATTGCAGTCCGTTCTCGACCAACGGCGCGCTGGTGGTCGCGAACGCCGCTCCGGAAGAACGCGACGTGGTGTTCGGGCTGACGATGCGGTGGGGCATGACCATCATGGTGGTGACGCCGATTCTCGCCTGGCTGCTGTTCGTTGTTCCATGGTCCGTCTGAATCTTCGCTCAAAGAAAGGGAACTCGCAATGAACAGCGAATCCACACTTCTGCGCTCCCTCGACCCCCGCATCTTCGACGATCACGGAGCGGCGGTCAGTTTCGGCGAAGGCGCAACCCTCTCTCGCGCCGACTTGTTTGCCGCCGCCACCGCGGTCGCCGATCGAATCCACGGTGCACAGCGAGTGGCAGTACAAGCCGCCGCCGGCCTCGAGACAGTGGTCGCCGTCGCCGGCGCACTGATCGCCGGTGTTGCCGTGGTCCCGATCCCGCCGGACTCCGGCCCGCTCGAACGTCAGCACATCATCGCCGATTCCCAGGCCGAACTGATACTCGGAGACGGACCGTCGGATTCGAGTATCCCGTTGATTCCCATCGATATTCACGCGCGATCTGCGACGTCCTATCCCGAACCGAGCGCGGCAGCTACCGCACTGATCATGTACACCTCGGGAACCACCGGAGCTCCGAAAGGCGTTGTCCTCTCGCGAGCATCGATCGCTGCGGATCTCGACGCGCTCGCTCATGTGTGGAATTGGACGCCAGAGGACACACTCGTCCACGGACTGCCCCTCTTCCACGTCCACGGGTTGATTCTCGGCGTGTTGGGCGCCTTGCGCGTGGGTTCGCCGCTGATTCATACCTTCAGACCAACTCCGGATTCGTATGCCGCAGCGGGTGGCTCGTTGTACTTCGGTGTTCCGACCGTCTGGTCACGCGTGTGCGGTGAGCCCTCGGCGGCAGCAGCATTGCGATCCGCGCGCTTGCTCGTGTCCGGAAGTGCACCACTTCCGGTTCCATTGTTCGAGCGGATGAAATCGCTGACCGGGTTGGCTCCCGTCGAGCGCTACGGAATGAGTGAAACCCTCATCACCGTCAGCACGACGCACGACGGCGAACGTCGCCCGGGTTGGGTCGGGCACGCCGTTCCGGGAGTCAGGACGAGGTTGCGCGGCGAGAACGGCGAATTGTCGGCGCACGACGGAGAGCAGCTTGGGCAACTGGAAGTTGCGGGCGCCGTTCTCTTCGACGAGTACCTCGGGAACCCCTCGAAGACAGCGGAATCCATGACCGAAGACGGCTGGTTCCGCACCGGCGACATCGCGGTGATCGACGACAGCGGATTCCACCGCATCGTAGGTCGCGAGTCGGTCGACATGATCAAGTCCGGTGGATACCGCATCGGTGCCGGCGAGGTGGAACAGGCACTTCTGGCATACCCCGGCGTTCGCGAGGCCGCCGTCGTCGGTGTGCCGGACGACGATCTCGGCCAGCGCATAGTCGCCTTCATCGTCGGAGATGTAGCCGACTGCGCGGTGGTTTCGGACTTCGTCGCCGAATCGCTGTCGATCCACAAGCGCCCTCGTCAGGTTTGTCTGGTGGACAGCTTGCCGCGCAACGCTATGGGGAAGGTGCAGAAGAAACTGCTGACGACCTAGGCGGTTGGGTCAACGGTCGATCCAAAATTATTGGAGCGACCGGTACTTGACCGCTAATGCGAAGTCCGAGTCCTCGATACCTGCCAGGGCAGCCAAGATATCCGCCGAATGGCTTTCCAACACAATTGCTTTGATCGAATCAGAACTCACCTGCGGCTCGACAACCGGTAGGCCTCGCGAGGCAACCGCAGTGGAAGCAGCGATAAGCATCTTGGTTGCTTCCTTCTGCTGCCACGGCGTCAGTGGACGGGTGGTCACCATATCGATTGCGAACGTGGGAATCGGCTCGGCGCACACCGATCTGCCCTCGTCGACTGGTATTCGGCTCGGCCGATTCAAGGCGATTACGGTCCAAGGCTCACCGGTCAAGAAGTCTTCGGGTAGCTCATGCGCCTTCGCCGCCATCAAAGACACCTCCGCAGAGACGGATGAACCTCGAAACCACCCCCTCCCGACAGTGACGAGCCCTCGGCCTCCGAGATGACGAACCGCAGGCAAGAACTTCGCACTTGTCTGCGGAGTCAGCTGCCCGATGCGATGGCCGTCGACACGGACCTCGACCACCTTCTTTTCCGTCCTCGCAGTGCTCACGTCTAATTCATGCAAAGTGACGAGCAATTCCAGCTCGCCCTCCGGCTCTACAAAATTCCGAAGCACGTCGAAATGGTCGTCGACTTTGGTGACCTGGACAGAGGCGCCAGACGGTAGCAGCGTGTACGGGATCTCAGGTGGTTCGTTGCCTGGTATCAATAGATGCGGTTCACTGAGCTGAATCTCCACGGAGACAGACAACTCCACTGGAGTTCCTGGCGTGTCGTCCCAAGAGTTGCGGTCGTAAGCACGGATCGATGCCGGCACTGTAGGCACCAACCCGCGCTTGATCAGCTCCGCCAAGCGACTGTGGAACAGGATCGCCCGCTCTCGCGCCAAGTAGCCGATCAAATAGTTCGATGCCCTGACCGAGACTGCATAGCGATCATGCGGATTGCCGGGTTCCGGGATGAGTTCCACCGTTCTACGGACGGATGTACCTCCAGGGTCGAAGTCGGAACCCAAAGTCGACCTGATCGCATCGGTATAGGCATGAACACCGACGACTTCCTCGTTGCACCAGTCTCCGCGCCCTCCCCAAAGCGGATATGGACGCCACTGCCCACCAACGTCACTCATTTTCGTTCTACTCCTGTATTTGGTGAGATATGGAGCGCCTGCCTCCGAAAGACCAATTTGTCAACCTATTTCAGGAAGCAACGCACTAGGCTTTCCAGTCCACACCACGACTAAGTTGTCTCTTGCGCGAGTTGCAGCCACATACAGCAGCGACCTCTCCCTTTGAAGCGCGTCGTCACGCTCCCCCTCCGGGAGGGAATCCACCACATAGGACCGTGGAATCGAGTTCTCTCCCACTCCAACGAGAACAACCTTCGCGAACTCCATACCCTTTGCCCGGTGCATCGTCATCACCTGAGGAGTTCCCTTGGCACCTGATGAATTCCGGTCGACGAATGTTGCAGACGTCTCACGTTCACCCAGTGCGCGCGGAAGTGCTTGTCCCTCTTTCTTTGTGGGGACAAGCAAACCGATGGATTCTGCATCCGTGCCAGCCGCTGTCCAAGTCTTCACGAGTTTGGCAACGACGTCATATTGCTCGGTGAGGTTCGATACCGAAATCTGTTGGGGTTTAGGCCCACTGCGAGCGGATCGGTACCCCTCTGAAGTCTCCGGCAGATCACCCAGATCGGTGAATTCTGCGCCAGAGAGAATCCCGAGGGCGTAGTGCAAGTTTTGTTCGGTCGTTCGGTAATTGAGCGTGAGGCGACGCGAGCGCCCCACAATGTTGATGCCGTACCGTCCGAGAACAACTCGTTGGCCGTATATCCGCTGATGAGTGTCCTCCGCAAAGAACAGATCATTCTTACCTTCAGATGCGAGGGCTCGAAGGAGCTGAAAACGGCTCGGGCTCAAGTCCTGAGCTTCATCCACGAGCACGTGATCGGCGAGTGCCGACGATCCGTCGCGCAGCACTGCTGCAGCGATGGCGGCCTTCTCGTCGAAGTCAGTCGAACCCGACGCCGCTCCAGACGCTCGATAGCCGGCGATGACGTCCCACACCGCGTTTCGCTTCGACCGATTGAGTGACACCCCCCGCCCAGAGCGCTTCACACGCAAGTATTCTTCGCGCGTGGTGACAGAGTTCGGTAGAACTACCAAGCTGTACTCCGCTTCGAAGAACGAGTCCACTTTCAACTCATTCGGCAGATCGGCTCCGTAAGCACCGATCGCCTGTTTCCATGCATCGAAACCCTGATTCTTGAACACTTGCGCTGTTCGAGGGCCGAGAACTGTTGCAACTGCGCCGTTTACATCAGCACCTCCGCCAAGCTGACTTTCGTATTTGTGCAGGACGCGCGAAGCGATGGCGTCGACGCCGGCAATATATACACCTGGTTTTCCCATGTCGGCCGCGAGTGTCACGGTGGAATCAAGCTGACGAAATTGCGCCCGTAGGCTCTCTGCGAGGGTAGCGCCGTAGGTTGTGAGGACGATTCGCGCCGTAGGGTTCTTGCGATGAAGCTCGCGTGCGCGATGGAGAAGGACGACCGTCTTGCCGGTTCCTGCACCGCCAGTCAGACGGAAGGGACCATTGATGTCTTTGAACGCATACGCACGCTGTTCCGGATGGAGAAAGATGCGCCATGCGGCGAAATCCGGACGCTCGATAGCTTCGCGAAGCTCGTCGTTGTCCTCGATGAACGCGAATTCCATTCGCGCCGCGGGATGCCGGAGGGCCCTGAGCAGTTTGTCGTCCTCGGTACCGTCATCGGATTCGACGGTATCGAGCGCGTACTTCTCCTTGACGTCTGCCAATGACGTTCCCGTGAAGATGTCGACGAGAGCAGTGCCTTGCCACGTTGCCGGCGCCGTCTCCGCGTACTCGAGCAATGCATCAGGATCGTTGATGTCCAGAGCACCCGAGGCAAACTCGAGGTCTAGTCCCAACTCCGTCAAATCTTCAGCTGTGAACTCACGCCGGCGTAAGGATTGTTCAATCGACGGCGTACGGTTTTCGGAAACTGCAACCGGCGCTGAGTAAACCGGCGCTGGAGCTGTACTTTCGACCGGCAGCAGCTCAGCGATACCGTTACGCGGATTGACGGCCATCCTTTGTGTCTGAGCAATCTTGATTGCCTCGTCGTGCGGGTAGGTACCGATGAATACGTACGATGCGTCCTGGCCGCTGCCTTGAACTTTGAACAGAACCGCACGATTGGAGAGGTCCACCCTTCCCGTCCGTGCGCGAGGATCAGCCGAGTTGTTGATCGGCTCAATGTGCAGGCTCTTGTTGTCGTCGTTAGCCGACAGCTTCGCCAAAAACGCATAGGTTGCCTTGTGGAGACTCCCATCGATCTTGTCCAGTCCACGTCCGATGACAATCTGAGGCATCTACTCGCCTTTCACTGAATCAATAGTCACAGAAGGCGTTTGTGCAAGACCCTCTGCTTGGACAAGCTCGATTACCTTCTTCGCGTCCACTGGGCACAGCGTCCATCCTGCCGCCGTCAACCCCTCGCGATCCTCAGCATCAAGACCCAGATCGACAGCGATTCGCAGTGAAGGCCAGGATATTTCGAGAGGCACCCCTGCGACCTCCTCACCGACCTCCGGAATTGGGAGATCAGACGCCGCCAATCCGGTCACCAGCGGCTGAGCCGCCTGAACCACCTCGTCGTACACCTCACGCCAAGGTCCGGTCAATGTCACAGATTCACTTGGCCCCCCCGTGACAGTCGAGGCGGGCGAACCGAGATTCATCGATGAAGACGCCAGGTGCCGGCGCGTAGTCACGACCGCAGGAAGCGGACGCAACTCGAGCAGGTTGGACCACCGAAGCCATTCCCTCCACAAATCACGTGATTCCGTGGACAACGCAGAATCGTCGTCGTCGATGACGACGGCTATCTCTGCATCGTTGGGCGACTTTCCGGCGGGGACCCGCACCGCGATCGCGAATCCACGGTCTCGCCACGTGATCGTGTCCCCATTCGGATCCGCGACAACACCACCGTCGATCAGCCGTCCCGCGAGCACCGCAGGTGCCGCACCGCCGGTCTGAGTTGCCGATGCACTCATTCCCATGATCGCCAGTACTGGGAGCCAATGTGCAAGGTTCCGCCGCGACTGCGCTTGCGGGCTCTGCATCCACGCAAGCAGTAAATCAATGGCGGTGGCGAATACGAGGTCGACAGAACTCTTGGCAAGCTGATCACCCGCCATCTGCAGCAACCCCGGGACGCGCTCGGCGGCCAAGATCGGTGACGTCGATGGCTTACCCTCGAGATCTTGATGCGTCACGGCGACGACTTGGTAGCCACCGTCACGTAAGTTACGTCGTTTCTCCGCATCGTCCGCAAGCCGATTTTTCGAAGGACTGGCATGGAATTGCCATCCGTCGGTGAAGATCGCGGTCGGAGGAATACCCGGCGTTGCTGACGTCAGAACGAAGTCCGGCTTGCTTCCCAGGATATTTTCCTGAGGCCTCAAACTCCATCTGTTGGATGATCCGAGCGCCACGTCCCACGCGACGCCTCTGTCGGTCGGTTTCTCGACGATCGTCGCACCAAGCGCCCGGAGGCGCTCGGCAAACACGACCCGGAAGCGCCGTTCGAGGTTCGACTCCAGATCGACCATAGGCGGTTCATCCGAAGTTATGCTCCACGGCATCGCATCCGGAATCGGACTGTTGTCGTCCGTTGACACCTCCCGGCCGAGCAACAGCGACCGCAGGTGACGTGCAGCAGCACTCCGCGACGTGAATTTGACCTCGGTGAACGACGCGAACGGTAGCAGACACTTTTCGCAGGCAAGCTTCCCTTCGTGCTGGCACTCGCACGATGCGACGATAGCGTGCGCCCTTCTCAGCACGTCCCAAATGGTACTGGGATCGGAAAGATCAGCGAGGTACCCCGTACCTCCGGGGACGATGTCGTGCAGCAGCAGACCGGGTCGGTTTTCGCCGTTCACGGCAGGATCGACCACAGCCACGATCTGCAGATGGTCCGGATCTCCGCCGATTCGTTCACGCAGCCCAAGTAGCAGCGCCGCGGACAGGGATGGAACTGCAAAGGAATCGCCCCACGTCACCGATGGCGGCAACCGCAAAACCAGTCCTTCGGTGGTCAATGACCGCGCCAATGCAATCGAGAGCGTCGACTCTTCCAATGCCTTGCGATACGAACACCAGGGACGGTGTTCACTCGGCGAGTTGCGCCGCGTGTCCGTGTCGAGCTTTCCGCATTCCGAGCACACCCGAAACATTGCAGACTCGATCTCGCCGCCCGCGAGAATCCGCGACGACCCACCGCTACGGCTGCCTCCGGTATTGATCCATCGGATCGTCATCGAACGACGATGTGTCGCTCCGAAGCCGAGTCCTTCGACGAACCAACGGCGGGTGAAGGAGGTCGGGTCGATATCCGCAGCAGTAATGATCGTGAACGGGTTACGGATTCGTTCTTCTTTGCCGTCGTCGATAGCCGCTTCTTCACGTCGAACGACGGCCGACACACTCGAGAGTTCTACGACGGGGAGGCGCTGGCCGATATCCGCAATTGCTGCTGTTCCACAACGCGGACATGTCGCCGGAGGCTGCGCACCGTCCCCCAGGTCGGCGATGAAACCGCAAGCGGGACAGCAAGCCCACTCGTGCACAGCGTCGCCCTCGGCGCCGAGGTCGACGGCGTCGATGGCAATAGCGAATCCACTTGCGTAGAAGGTGGATCCGGGTGCGAAGTCGCGTAGGGCCTGGGCGGATCCTCGGGTGAGCTCGAACTCGGTGTGTTCGAATTCCTGAGTCTCAGGATGTATCCAGTTGACGGAGACCGAGAGGGTCACCGAATCGTCGAGCAACGTGTAGTTGGGAAAAAGCCCGAACGCTTCCAGCGCACTGATCCAGTATTCGGACCGCAGGGACGCGAGTTGCGTGCCGACCAGTCGCTGGGCGGCGAGAGCGGTACGGTACGCAACTTTGTCATCATCTGTGGCCACTGTGCTCTGCGCTGCTGCATGAAGTTGTGGCACAACCGCGTCCACTGCCTTCTTTCGGTGCTGCAGCGTCTCGATGCGTTGGTTCCATTCCATCGACGCGCTATGGCACCGGGACGCCAATTCGCTACTCTCGGGCCCACTCTGAGGTGTGGCGAAGTCGCGCAGTCGCTCGACTACCTCGCCGTCCAGCGATTGAAAACCGGCCACGAACTCGTCCACGTAGAGCGTCGAGTGTGATTCGGCATCGGATATGAGAGTGCCCAAGTAGGTTTTCGGTCCGGTCGACCCGAGTGCATCAGGGGTGGTTCTCGGATGTGGCACATTCTTCAGGCGTGCCAATCGATCGGCGACCGAAGCGATGAACTGCCGACGAAGAATCTCTTCGGCATCCAGATACGTTGCCGGCGGTCGGACTGCGCCGTTGATCGTCGCGTCCGGATTGGCAAAGCGTGGCAGTTGATCGCCACGTGCGGTCACATATGCCAAGGCAAGCGCATTACCAGTCAGTCGACCTGCACGGCCGACTCGCTGTAGATACGACGCGACGGAGCGCGGGAGCGATGACAGCATCACTGCCGACAGATCACCGATATCGATGCCCATCTCCAGTGTCGGAGTCGCGACAAGTACATTCGGCGCGTTTGGCGGCGGATTGGTTTCTTTGAACTGTGACTCGTACTCCAAACGCTTTTCGTCGGGCAACAGCGACGTGTGCTCACGCGCGACAACTCGACGAATGTCGGTAACGGTGTACATCTGTCGATAGAAGTTGTCGTCGATACGCCGGCGTTCAAGGGTGCCTGCACAAGCCGCAATCAGGCACGGACCACCAACAAGTTGATCAACGGTGTCGTGGCCGCTGATGATCGAATCTCCGCAGTTGCTACACCCCAGCGAGACCGTCTTGTCGGAAATCTCACTATCGGAGATCGGACGAGCGACAACCGAATCCGGCGTCAAATGGAAGGTTCGAGTTCCACTACCGCCTGCTAACTCGCCTACGACATCGCGATGCCTTAGACGCTCGAACAGCAGTCGACTGAGGACTGCACCCTCGGCTGGACTGACGGCAAGAGCTTTTGCCGTCCAGCTTGCGTACCAACCGCGGGCAGACGCTACTGGCTCGAAGTCGCTGTCGCGACGGTTGACCGTGCCGAGTACGGGGAAGCCCGGTGCGGAGTTCCCGCGGCCAAAACCTGGCATTCCTTGACTTCGTTTGCGGCCTCCGGTGATCCACCACCGGTTGCCGTCGTCGGTCCGAAACTTCTCGAACCAATCGTGTGCGATCGCGCCTCGGATTCGCATGTGCTCCAAGGTTCCTCGGACCCAACGAACCAACTGTGCATCGGTGTACGTGTCCAATGCCAGTTGCACGTCCTGCCCGTCGAGCACGTCTCGTGCACAGAGCAGCAACACCGAAGGCGAGACATCGACCTCGGCAAGGGCCGTCCCCGTACGCGTCAATGTTCGACCGACGCCGGCACGTAAACCGAATTCCATCGCTATATCAAGTTGAAGTCGCTTGGTGACAAAACCACTCAACGTCGCCGAAGCTCGACTCAGGCGCGCGGTACTCCAAAACTTCGAGAAGTCGTCCCGATCGGCGAGTTCAGGAGGCAGGAGTCGGTAGCGCTTGGCGCGGTCGTTGCCCGCCATGGTGATCATCTTGTGGGCGAGAGCGTCGAGGTTGGTGTCGCCGTCCTCGAGTGCCTGACGGATCAACGTTCGTAGCGTGAGAGCCCTGGATCGCGCCTGAACGAAACCGGCGCGATGTGCCGCGTCCTGAACACTGTCAGTGAAGACCAGTGCACGCTTCTCTCGCGGATCAAGGCCGGGGGTGCCGAACAGTGTCGAGAGCGATACCGACAGCATCGTCGCGATCGCGGAACCGAGAAAGCGGATTCCGTCACGTTGACGGCAAGACGGGCACACATCTCGAATCGAATCCTCACCGGCGGTGTCGCCGACGTTGACCAACACGGGTACGGCGCCACCCTCGGCAACAACCGATTCGGCAGGCCGTTGTCGAGTGATGCGACGATCGTCGACTACCAGCCATGAAAGCTCGGACGCAGAAGCAGGTTTCGACGGAGCACTCGAGTCCGATGTCGAGTCAACCGCTGTCTCCCCTTCTACCGGTGCATGGATGAGAGCCCGGAAGCGGTCATCGTCAGCGAGCTTGCGACGCCGGATTGTAGAGTCGTCGACATCGAGATCCGTGCCGGTAGGTGCGAGTAGGATCCCCCAACCGGATCGATTGCAGTGCCGGCAGTAGAGCGCGGGAAGGTACGGAGCCGCGAGTGAATCATCATGAAAATCGTCGCTGAGCAGTAGACCGTCGTCGCCCCAGGCGAACTGGGGCGCCCCCGATGCTGCCCGATCCAGCCGGGTCAGCTCCCGAACCCAGAGATGAACGTCCACCGATGGTGCGGTGCGTCCCGAAACCGCACGCACGTGGCTGAGAGTAGTGACCAGCGCTTGTAGGGCCTGGGCTCTAATGTTTGGGTCGATACGCTCGAGGTCTGACGCGAGAGACTCGTCTGTGCCTGCAAACAACTCAGGATCAGACAAACTGAGAATGGGTACTGCTGATTCGCAGCGTTCGACAATTCGATGAAATACTGGATGCGCTCGAATCAAATCGAGGCCGAGACCATCAATCGCGTTGTCTTCGAATCCATTCGGCACCCTGTAGAGCGACCGAAGTGCAGCCCGCGATACGTCAACAGGATCAGTCACACTGGAAGCAGATGCGAGCTCTCGAAGTCGTTTCTCGTCAATTTGTGCAACGGTGATCCCGGTTTCAGCGATTCGCGAGGCAGCACCATCTGACCACTCCTGCAATGATTCTCGAGATTCGGTGACCACCGATTCAGCCTTGAATTCGTCACCGAAGACCGTGCGGGCAAAATCGAGCATGGTCGAGGAGTCATTGCCGTCTCCCAGAGTCGCCGACGTCGCGATCGGCGTGACGCGTCCTAGTGGGCGGGCGCGGTCTTCGTCGGAGATGCCGGTGTCACCGTCAACCCAATAACTCTTGAGAGTCATTCCGAGACGGCGCAACAGCATTGATACGTCGGTGCCCTGAGCGCCATCATAGGTGTGAAATTCGTCGAGAACCAGATATTGAAGGCTGTGAGCACTCTGTCGCCACAGTTCTGCATCAGCCGGACGGAGCAACAGCTGGTCAAGCATTTTGTAGTTGGTCAGCAGAATGTCCGGTGCGACGCTTCGGATTACGTCCCGATCGCTGATCAGTCCGTCGGGGCCGACGGTCGTCCGGGTTGCACCAGCTTCACCGGTGTAGAGCGCGGCTGTGATTCCGCCGAGCTCCTTGTGCTCGGTGATCAAACCGGCGAGGCGCTGCGCCTGATCATTTGCCAGCGCGTTCATCGGGTAAAGAATGATCGCCTTGGTGCCAGTCATGCCCTGGCGTTTAGCACGCAGAACGTGATCGAGAATTGGGTAGAGGAATGCTTCGGTTTTTCCCGAACCGGTACCCGTCGTAACGAGAGTGGGCAACGGCCGCGACTTGTCAGGTCCTAGGTTCGCGCTACTGAGCCGCTCGAAGGCGGCGGCCTGATGGCCGTATGGCGTGAACCCCTCATACCATTCCAAGGAGTCTCGCCAGCCGTCTTCGGCAGGCCGAAATGGCATGCGCAGCCGCAGATATGGTCCGCGAAACATCCCGGTTGAGGGATGTTCGAGAAACGCATCCAATTCACGTCGTGCATCGGGGTCCGCAAGTGCGAAAGTAGTGCCGAGGTAGTCGAGCAGGCTGGCAGTGATGCGCTCGGCCTGCGAGAGCGGCAGAAGTTCAGAGGCCATCAGTTGGCACCCACTGCCGTGCCGCCCGTAATGCCAAGTCGGCGTTCGAATTCCGTATATGCCTCGCGCATGTCCGCTTCGCGGTCCAGGAACTGGAATGGCAATTCGTAGGTGTACGTGTTGCCGGCCGGGTTTGTGGCAGTGCGTTCGTCCTCGTTGATCGCGTCGCCCTTCTTGCGCCACACACTGAGCACTTCATTGGGCACGAGTCGACCATTGATGTCGTAAAGGTATGTCTTGCGGTCGTATCCGTAGAGGACAGGGAATTGTGTGCGGTAAATAGTGCACAGCTCGTCCGCTGTTAGACCGAGTCCCAGGGCGACGAGCGCATCGATCTCAACCAAAGCCTGGCGACGATCAGCAGCAATGCGCAACGGGGTTTCAATCGTCCACTTGGAACCTACGTCGCCCAAGGGCTTCCTCAGTGAATGATCAAAACCGCCAGTCCAAGAATCACTGCGCACCGACTCTTCAAAGCACTGACTCCACAAATCTGCGTACGCGTTGGATACACAGTTCAAGCGGAGCGTACGAGCAATCATGAGGCCGGCGACCTTCGGATCATCGACAATCGGAAGGCGGTAGAACACATTCTGATAGATACCGCTCTTCGGAGCAGCACGTACGCTGAAGTCTGCGACAAGAGAGGATGCGCATGCGGCGGCTCGCATGAGATCTCGCATTCGCC
This sequence comes from Rhodococcus sp. MPR-R1B, assembly GCF_058793255.1. Lineage (NCBI taxonomy): Bacteria > Bacillati > Actinomycetota > Actinomycetes > Mycobacteriales > Nocardiaceae > Rhodococcus > Rhodococcus sp. MPR-R1B. Next base: position 42,954 of record NZ_JBXAFO010000005.1, on the reverse strand, counting down.
CCAAAGGTAGCCCGACGCTAAAGACTCCATTGATATGCCCTGCTCCCGGTGGAATCACCGCATTTATCAGCGTCCTCTCCCCTGTATTGGCCGCCATCGCGCGCCATGCCACTCGATAGCAATCCCGAGCCCGAACAGTCTGCAAGATTCCGTTCTTGTCCTCGACTTCCCATGAGGTGTATCCCGCGTCGTACCGCGCTCGTCCACCCACCGGTTTGTACGATGTCGCAGGAATGGCCTCTACAGGGAGCGATTCGAGATCAGCGCTGGACCAGTCGAGGTTATTTCTCATCGTTTTGTTGGGAGACTTGTAGAACGGAGTGCTGACATGCATGTGAGGACCTTGCAGGATCACCTCATCCCAACTTTCAGGCACTCCCCATTCTTTCTTGAAATAGCCCTTTGTGAAATCAGTCGTCTCATTCCATCCCTGGGAAAACTCAGGCTTCAATTCGCCAATACGCGGAGCGACTGCCAGCTTTTCCAACGAATTTGCAGCCGAACGGTTCACTGTATATATCATTCGAGTTTGACGAATTGGCACTCCGGGTTCTTCGAGCGCATCCTTCCAGGAGGCCAACACCTCGTCATCGACAGTAATAATTCGCCCACGGTGCGGCCTCTGATCCCATTTACCCTCGTCGTCCTTCAATCCCGGCTCAGCACCTGACCCGTCATGCACCAGGGATCGTTCAACGGTATCCGGATGATACAGCGACGATGCTGACAGAAAAAATGGATCACTGACTGATCCGTAAACATGAACACCAAATGAAACGTGATGATCGATCTCGTAGAGAGTCAACTCATTCACAAATTGCCAGTGCCGCCTCAACATCTCATAGGAGGCTTTCCGGAGAAGTCCAGCTTTTTCATCCGTAAAATGAGTTTCCGGGTGGATTAAAGTTGCGATTCCAATCTCCGATCGGTTTCGCCACACCTGCTCCATGAAGCAGCGATACAGGTCTGGCCGAAGACCTTTGAGATTAGGATACATGCGAGAATCGGAGACGAACTGTCTGACCGAAGCTACAGATGTTAGTTGATCGACATAGAAGTCGACTGCCGCACCATCTTCGAAAACTTGAGCCTTAAGGGCGTTCGCTCGGTCAGTCGAAATCTTCGATTCGAGAGCGAAAACTACGTCGTACTCTGCCAGGGCCGCGGTCTCATCAAAGTCGGGCCGCACCCACGGCGGGTTACCGACTTGGAGGTCGAAGCCTCCTCGCGAGAATACGGGCGAGAAATCCAGTTCCCAATGGAAGAACCCCTGGCGAGCAGCGACACGCTCAGCAACCACCAACCAGGGTGAATTATTTTTCAACTCATCAACTTTGACAGCTTTCGCAAAGAGCAACTCGTTGGACTCAACTGCCTCGAGCTCATCCCAGGACTGGATTGTGAACAGATTGAGCTGGCCGTGCTTCTTCTCCGGCTTCGACTCCCCGATGGGGGTGCCGAGCAGACCGGTCAATGTTTCGATCCACTGATCCAAGGTCGGCGGTTGTACGAGATCGTCATTGACTGTTGCGTCCTCGTCGACCAGCGGCCAGAACCACAGCGCACACCATGCGTCCATGACCCGACGCAAACGCCGATACGCGCCATTCTCGTCTGCCAACGACGCTTCGATCAGATCGCGCGTGACAACGGTTTCTGCGCTCTCGGTTTCACGTCCCCACACTGGAATCGGCCGACGGATCTCCCGCTCCGCGATCTCGAGGCGCTTGTGTGCCAGCAGCCACAATGTCTCCACACGGCCGGCGAGCTCTTTGAGTTTGCGAACCTGGGCAGTTGTCGGCTGGGGCTTGAGCTCTTTCCGCCATGTCTTCAGATCAGCCAGAGCGTCCGGCGCGAGCTCTTTGACTTCCTTGGCCTCGACGGTCGAACCCCAGCCGCTGGTCGGCACCAAGAAGTGGTGGACACCGTCCACTACGTCAATCGGCTTGCCCAGCGGGTTGTCCGCAAGGCGAACGTCGATCGGCGTGGCATCGAGCCATCCCCGAGACTTCAATTGCCCACTCGGAATGAGGGCACGTCTGGCACCGATGAGTGAATTGCCACGCTTGAGATGCAATCCGAACCACGGTGCGTCCAGATCTCGCGCCATGGTGTCCAACCACAACGAGATTTCGGCGAACTCAACCGCAGTTGCATTGAGATCCACGCCGTACACCTGATGAAGGGCTATGTACGCCTTTGCACGTTGCAGTTCAGTTGGATACTCCTCAGGGTCGATACGCTCGCCCAGCTCACGCTGCCGACGTGTCAGGTACTGATCGGCTAGCTGGCGCACTGCTTCGATAGCGAAAGCTCCCGATCCCAAGGCAGGCTCACACACGGTGAGACCAAGAATCTCCTCGGCGGAAGTGCTCGTTCCATCCTGATCGAGCAGTTCTTCGAGGGCCTGCCCCACCGTGAACTTCGTCAGCACCTCAGGGGTGTAGTACGAGGCTGATTGCTGACGTTCACGGCCTGCCAGACGAAACACGAAGGTGCCCTGCTCATGTCGAACCTTGGTCGGCTCCCCGGTGAGCTCATCCTTCACAGTGACGAAGTCGGACTCAGCAATGCCGTCGATTCGCCCCTCCGGCACCACCCATGATCCTTTGGAGGAATCCCCGTTCTTCGCAACCTCGTACAGCGCGTCCTTCGCGAAGAAGCCGGTGTAGCTCATCAACCCCTCGTACACCGCGCCGAGCTGGTTGATTCCGAGGTCCGCATAGGAAATGAAGCCGCGATCTCTTCCTCGAGATTCTTTGCTCAACAACAGATTCCGAAGCACTTTCTGCACGGCAGAGTTACTCAGCTTGACTTCGTTGACGAAAGCCGTTGCGATCGGTCGAAATAGATCAGCCTTGAGGTGCCTGAAGGTGAGCCCTTCAGTTCTCGACTCATCACCGGACAATCCGTCGTGACCTATGTCGACAAGTTCGAACAAGGTGTGCAACGAATCGTGGAAATGCGTGCCATTCTCGGCCCGAGGTGTGACCAGCTCGACGAGTAGCAGTTCCCGCAGGCGATCAAGACTGTAGCCGCGCTCATACGTCTGCTCACCGGTGGGTAGAACACCGAGCTCGGGCCGGGCCTCGGCGTACAGCAGGAACAAGATGCGGTACAGGTAGCGAAGCGCTTGTCCTGCAAGCTCTTGCGCGTCCGAATCTGCCAGTGGAGCCAGTCCTTGCACGGCTCGCCGAGTGACGACGTCGTTGGCGATGAGTTCGATCGACAGCCGAACGCCCTCGCGCAGGTCCTTGGACACTCCAACGGTGTGCTTGGCGGACTCGTCGATCACCCCGGCCCACCAAATATTGCCTTCGGCATCGGGAGCAAGCGAGTCTGCCGCCAAGCAAGTTAATGCCCGGTCCGTCTCACCACCTCGTTTGTCATCATTTCGCTCGCAGATTAGCTGCAGATCGACGGCAAGGTAACGACCTTCGAGCCAGCGGCTTCGTTCGGTGATCAGGGCCTGGGACCCAGCGAGAACAAGAATGAACTGTGGACCGTCTTCCGCCGTCGACAGGTGGGACAGCAATTGTGCCACTGACGCCAGGTCTTCGCCGGGAACATCCTCGTCGCCAGTCCTGAAAACTGTTCGCAGCGTCTTCTCGTCCTTGGCGATCAACTGCTCGACGCTGAGCTCCGCCCTACCTTCGACGATCACTAACGGTGCAGGCCCGGTCAATCCGCGAGTACGGACCGCAAGCGCAGGCCCCGATTCGGTGTCGGTTCCACCAATACGCACAATCTCCCAGCGCACACCTTCGTACCCGAGTATCGAGCGAAGGTTCGAGTAGAGCTCACTCAGCGTCTGCTGGTCCGCAGCTTCACCCAAGCCCAAGAAGTCTCGCGTCAGATCACCACGTTGCGCCGTGAAACGCGAACGCGCAGTTGGTTGCCCGTCGGTCTTTTCGGACTCCCATTGCTTGCGCCGATCGATCACTCGTGCGTTGAACGACTGAGATGTCGCGTCGGTGGTGAAGTAATGCTCGCTGACAAAATCCTCGCCGACGATCAGGGCATCAGATGTTGAACTCACTAGAGACTCTTCCCTGTCGTCGCTACACTCTGATTCGTCGAACCGCCCGGGACCGCAACGAGTAGCGGACGGACAAGTCGGCGGTCGGGATTCATCGATTGAGCGACTTCTCGCTCGTGTGACACTCGATCTGCCCGTTGACGTAACTCGTCACGTTGGATCAGCGCGTCAGCTTCGTGGGTCCACCGTTCTGCGCGCGAAGTCCATTCACTTACTCGTTGCCGAGTCTCGTCCCTGATCGCGCCTGCGTGTTCTTCGGCTGCAGAATCTGCGGCACGAACGGCTGCAGCAACCAGTAGCTGCAAGGCTTCGACGCTGCCGAGAGCGGCTGTGTTGATATCAGCGAGGCCAAGTGCCGCAATTGCATGAGCCGCGCTTGGATGCGGCGATGCGAGACCGAAACTTGGATTGTTCACATCAGGGAACGCCACGGTGTAGAACGACGCAGCGACTACCTGCCCACGTGTATTCGTTTGCGTTACCTGGACCAGCACCGTCGTATCCGGCACTGCCCCGCAGACCGCGAAAATCTGCCGTCGACCCAGATCTGCGAGCGACCGATCTGCAGCCCAATCAAGAATCGGATGAAGGGGCGCAAGGAAATGCGCCTCGGGCCACGTCGACGTCGACTCCCCTGCCCGCGCAGCGCGCAGTTCTTCCTCGCCCCGCAGTGCTGTGAGCGCCAGCTTATAGGTCTCGGTGACCGACCGCGCCCGAAGATACGACTGCGGCAGAACCTGCAGTCGCTGCTTCAGGTCACGCGGCGGGGTGAGACTGGCAATCGACTGCGCCTTGTGCACAGTCCAGGACACACCATTGGGCGCTGGTTTACTCGGCGTTCCGACGAACTCCTCCAAGGCATCAGAAAGATACTCGAACTCGGACGAATACAAACTGGTAGATGCCTCGCCGCTTGTCGGCGGCTCGGTGGGCACCGGCGATGACGATGCGTCCAGGCTTTCACTGGCAGCACCAATTTGGGCAAGAAGACCACTGAGGCCACCGCCTGAGGTCACCTGATCGACGGTCTTCACCACGGAATCCAGGGACTTCTCGCCGGCGAGAACTTGACGAATGGCCTCTTCCTCCGCTGCAACGTCGTAAGTTCCCATCAGCGAAGAAGATTCGCCCAGGGCCTTGTGCGCCTCGTGTTCTCGCTCCACCAAGCGCGTCAGAACTCTCACGTCACCCGCAAAGTGCTTCGTCGACGGTGTCAGTAGCAAGGTCACAATCCGAGGGCGATGCCGTTGCCCGTACCGATCGATGCGCCCGTTGCGCTGCTCGATTCGAATCAGGCTCCAGGGAATGTCGTAGTGCACCATGTCGTGACACTGCGAGTGTAGGTTGACGCCCTCGGACGCAACGTCACCCGTGACCAGAATTCGAATGGGTGAAGACTCGAGTTTGAATGATTCGACGATGTCCTGCTGCTCGACGTCGCTGAGTCCACCGTGCAATACCGTCACCTGACCAAGGTCGCGCCCCTCGGTGAGAGTCATCTTCAGGTCCTTCGATAGGGCCTGTGCAAGTGCCTTCAGCGTCGCGACGCGCTCCGCGAACACGACAACGCGGGTGTCGCCGTTCTTTTTGACGCCGATTTCCGCAAGATAGTCGAGGAGCTTTCTGTACTTCGCAGACTCGCGCAGTGGTGTAGCGGCCACCAACTCGCCGAGATGATCGAGCGCCACGATTTCCCTTGCTGCACTTGCATCCTCCGGGTCCAACCGCTTTCGTCGTTCGACGATCGACTGCGTCAGCGCATCCGGAGACGAAAGGAATGCTTTCGCGAGCACCCACGGAAACAACCGCGTCGAACCCGAATACGGCGACTGCCCCTTTTCAGGCCAGAGCCACACATCTTCGAGTTCGCGGGCTACTGCGTCTTCAGCGGCCGAGGCATCCACCGTGATATTGCGTGGTGGTTGACGTTCCGCCCAATCCGAACCGACTTCGCTGGCAACATCGGGATGATGGCGATGGCGACGAATGACAAGCTTTTTGACCTGCTCGGCATCCAACTCACCTGACGGGGACACGGCACTGGGGTCCAACATGCGAATCAGCTCGGCGAACGATTCGGCACGACCGTTGTGCGGTGTTGCCGACGCAAGAATCAACGCGTCAGTCCGCGACGCCAACAGCCGGGCGAGTCGGTTGTTTTGAGCGGCAACATTGGTGACGTTGTGGGATTCATCGATGACCACCGCGTCCCACTGCTGCTTACGAAGGTGGTTGAGGTAACGGTCGCTCTTGAGGGTGTCGATGGAGATGATCACCCGTTTGTAATAAGTGAACGGGTTGCGAGTCGCAGGAAGGATCTGTCGAATGCGTTGAATCCCAGTAGAATCCAACCGGACGAACGGCAGAGCAAACCGAGTCCACAGCTCCATCTGCATCTGCTCGAGGACGTGTTTCGGAGTCACGACGAGGATGCGATCACCACGACCACGCCTGACCAGTTCCGACAGAATCATCCCGATTTCGAGTGTCTTCCCGAGACCGACAGCATCGGCAAGCAGTATGCGCGGGCGAAGGTTGTCAGGATCGAGTGCCTGACGAACAGCCTTGTACTGGTATTCGAGTGGCCGGGCAAGTGCCTTGTGCGCAGTCGTGAGGCTGGGATCGGCAATCGCCACCGGGGTCTTGCGGAGCATCGATTCGAGCCACAACCGTGATCTACGGAATTTATCCGAGGTATCGGCCACCACCGTTACGTCTGTGGGATCGACCGGCACAATTTCATCCAGTGCAGTCGAAAACGATGCCTCTGTGTCGCGCACCAAGTCGGAGAGACCCAACACGTGCACTACGTATCCGTCTGACGTCGGTTCGACGGAGGACACCAACCATTCCTCATCCCGAACCTCCACTATCGAGCCGGGAGCAACGTTGAATGAATACTCGCCCCCGGCTGCTGAGCCGACGACGGGGGTAGCGCTGATTGTCACGCGTGGTGGTCCTCTCACTTCGGGCCGTGCCGGCTCGAAATCCAACCATAACGGTCGGACGGTTAGTGCGCCGCTGTTCCCTACCTACTCTGGAGTCAGACCGCCACAGCGGCACCAAGATCCAGCGCACCTTCCATCCCCAGGTCAGGAGCTACTGTTAAAACCGGCGTGTCGGACACTCGTGATCGCATCCAGGACTCCTCGATCTTGCTGTCCAGCTGCGCAGTCACCGGAACGCGACCAAAGGCGGCCGCGAGCGCATGAACAGCTAACCTGGGCGGCATAGCATTCCCCACCTGCTGAGCCCAGCCTTGCCCCGCCCATTTGTAGTCGAGGGGGAACGTTTGCAGCCGACCAGCTTCGGCGGGAGAGAACCGTTCCTGTTCGTCCCCCATGTGGTCGACAATGCGGTTACGCGAAATCTTGCCGGTCACCGTGGCCGACGGCTGATCAGAAGTGCGCCGCCCACGCGCGGAGGGAATTCCGCCCGAGCCGTAGTTGGACACAACCTCGAACCACTCGCCCCGCTTCAGAGCCGAACCCATGGTTTCCCATGGCAGCAAATGCGATTCTCCGGTTCCACGCACCATTCCCGCTCGGTACGCCTGGTGCGTGGGCACCGGACGGATCGGCGAAACTGTCCGGTTGGCGAGCAGCACTGCTCGGCGGCGGGTCTGCGGCACACCAAACTCTTCGGTTCGTAGAACTGTGCACACAACTTTGTAACCGAGCGACTCCAGAACCGGCTTCATCGCCTCCCACACGGGTAGGACCGTCTGAACCTGTTCGAGGACCACCGCTTCGTACGGTCGGCCGGCACCGTGCGCTTCGAGGACCCAACGCAGCGGTTCGAGCACCAGTCCGGTGCGCTCGTCATCGAGGCCCTTGAGCGAAGATGACACGTCTTCAGCCCGAGCCATGCGATCTACCAACTTCAGCACATCATCGAGAGCGTCCCGTCCGCTACCGGATCCCGCCACTGTGAACGTCTGGCACGGGGGCCCACCGGCAAGAATGGTTGCATTGGGGAATTCCTTCGGACCTAGCTCACGAACATCACGATGGTCAGTATCCAGGCCGGCTTCGGTACGTGTTGCATGCGCATCGTCGTCCCATTCGACTCCGTGGGTACTCATTCCGAGCCAGGTCGCAGCGACATCGATGCCTCCGGGACCGGCAAACAGGTCGACAACCGAGTGCGTGGACAGATCACACTGTGCGCTGCGATTGTCTTCCATAACGGCGAAGTTTACGACACCGATGGTCGACTCCAGCCACCACACAGCCGCATTGTCGCCTGGTCATCGTAGAGTCTGCGTCGAATGCGAATTCGCCCGTGACGACCACCACCGCATCCGAGATGTAAGGACCGACGCACCTCATGGCCAAAGTAATTGCGACCATAAACCTCAAGGGTGGCGTCGGAAAGTCCACAATGACCGCCGCACTCGCCGAGTTCATGGCGGGCATGTTCGGAAAGAGTGTTCTCCTGATCGACCTGGACCCCCAGACCAATCTCACAACGATGATGATCGGGACCGAACACTGGCACGAGCTCAACAACTCCGGTCGCACGCTGAAAGCACTGTTCGAACAGGCCCTCGATTCGCAAGCGCCAAAGTTCGACATCGACGATGCGATTCAACGAAACGTGTCACCGCTGGCGAAATTGGCCGGTATCGACCTCCTGGCGTCGTCACTCGACATGATCGAGATCTCCGAAGAAGTCGCAGCGTGGCAATATGACGAGCCAGATTCGCTGCAACCGCTTCTAGTTCTCAAAGAAGCTGTCGACACGGTGAGAGACCACTACGACTACATACTCATCGATTGTCCGCCCAATATGGGGATCATCACGCGCAACGGACTGATGTTGGCCGACGCGTACGTAATTCCGACGATTCCCGATGTGCTGTCCACGTACGGCATCCCGCAGATTCAGAAGCGCGTACGGATGTTCTCCGAAAAAACTGGACATCACGTCCAAGCCCTCGGACTGATCATCACCAAGTATCGCGCGAACACCAACTTGCACCGAAACACCATCCAGCGGTTGCAGAACGCGGTCCTCGACTACGACGCGTTGCCTGCTGCAGAACGCAAGCTCATCGAACGTCCACCCAATGTCATCCCCTATTGGATACCCGAGGCGACGGACATCGCAGCAGCAGCAGAGTTCTTCGACTTCGGCACCTTGAAGAACCGCTACGGCGGGGGCAAGAAGGTCGACGATCTGAGAGACCTCACATCCCACGTAATGACGAATGTGGAGATCTACACGTGACACCAATCAACGACGAACTCGTCGCCGCCCAGACGGCGTTCGAATTGTCGATCAACAAACTGGCAGCTCAGGATCCGAACGCCGCGATCATTGTGCTGACAATGGGGAAACTTGTCGCAGAACACATTGCCGTTGGGGATGCCCGCCCTAGCGCCTCGCGGACCATTCGAACGGAAACCAAAGCCCGAAGAGTCAGCACACCAAGGGCACCAGCAGTCCTTGATCCCTTCGCAGCTTTTCGCAGCGACGGAGAAGATGGACTGCGCAAGGAACTGGGTGGTCTGGATCTCGAACAACTCCGAGACATCCTGCACCAATACGGGTTGGATCCCGACAAGCGCTCGATGAAGTGGAAGACGGCCGGCAAGGTCAGGGAACGCATTGTCGAGCGCGTCCGTGCTACGAGCACGCGCGACAACGCATTCCGCTGATCCAGTCCTCAGATCGACTCCAGAGTCTCGCTGAACAATCCGTGATCCTCATGACCGTCCTCTGGCGTTCCGAAAAGCAAGGCTCGGTCCAGATACCGGTTTCCCAACTCGCATGAGGTTTCCGGCAACAGAACGCAAGCATGGCACGCAGCCAAATTCATCGCATCGGCGCCCGCACCCTGAGATTCGATGCAGACGGGATCGGCTGAACACCAGGACATTCGAGCCAAACCCTCTGCGAGAGCTGGGCCCAGCCGTTCGGTTTCTGCCTGCGATGCCACTCCACCGAGGCTGCCTGCGGAATCGGAACTTGCGGTGTAGATCAACACACCAGCCATGCCCGTATCGTCAACATAGAGCCGCTCTCGCAGTGACGCCGCCGGATACCCTGCTTCAAGCGACAATTGGTCGATCACCACATGCGCAAACGTATGAAGTGCAACACGAATCAGACCCGTCACAGCTCGTTCGTCGGGTCGCTGCAACGCGGGACCGGCAACCTTCTTGAACAAGCTCCACCGTTCGACCGGAAAACTCTCCTGTGCCCAGTCCTCCAGGGCATCTCGATGAAAAGCAATAAAAATGCCCTCGCCGATCACCTCGATCGCGGGCAGCCAGTGCGTCTTGTCCGGCGACAATGCGCACAGATTCTCTTCGTTGTCATCAAGCCTGGTAAAGCCATAGAGCGCGCGCACTTCCCGCAACCGAGTCACCTTGCGAACGTCGGAAATCAAGTGCTCGAAGTCGACGGGCACATCTCTTTCCAGGCACACAAAATCATCGTCAAGGCTCTCTTGTTCGCGGCCTTCGACAAGAGCGGCATATTCCTGACGACGGAGTGCCTCCTCGGTAAGCAGGTCGTCGAACGCTTCGCCTCTGCGCCGTTCCAGCTCGGCCTCGATCTGCTGCACCGAGAAGCGACGAGAGTACTCGGCTAGGTTACGCAGAAGTGCCGGTGTCACTGCCTCCGGGTCTCCGAGCGAAACCCAATGGCGGTCAACAAACTTGGCAAGTGCTTGAGAATACGGCGGGATCGAAATTGCCGATCTGACGGCAGGCAACCAGACGTTGGACGCACCACGCTGAACAGCCCGAGGTGCCTCTTCGCAGTGCTGGGACTCGTCGGGCCCCAGCCATGGGCGACGACCGGCACACTTACCGAACTCGGCCAGTGCCATCGGACCAGCTGAACCGTCGAGGGTCCTGGGTTGCACACCACAGGTACAGGTCAATTCCAGGTCGGCGAGCGACGAAGTCCGGCCCTGGGCGCGCAGGTGCATCGTGTGCTCCGATCCGCCATCTTGGCCCTGATGAAGCCATCGGAAGTAGGGGAATTCGTCGATATGCCCACGCGTACAGGCAATAACCAGACGGAACGGGCTCAGTTCCGTTCGCTTCTCACACGAACAGCGAGCAACTTCTCGATCGTTGGACAACTTTCCAATGGAATCGATTCGCCTGCACGACGGGCAGACCTGTGTGATGGGAAATCGAATCACCGGTATGTCGCGCTTGCGCTTCGATCCTGCTGGGGGAGCTTTCAGCTCAGACACTCCGAGACTTCGCGCAAGACGCGGTTCACTGATGAGGTCCGCATCACGCGCCTTCCACTCGTGAATGCCGGCAATCATGTAACTCGTTGTCTCCGAAGGAAACAAACTTCCAACCCCGTAAGTGCTCAGCAACTGAGTGCGACGAGCCTTGGCAACTGTCATGACTGACTCCTCATTCGGATCGTGTACAGAGCACTCTCCGCATCGACGTCGCGCAAACTCATCAAAGTGGGCCAGGGCGTCTCGGTTTGGGTGTATTCGATGTTGTCATCAGTGAGTGCAGACGAAGGCTCGACCAGAAGCGCGTCCATCGAATTCTTGCGATCCTGATACTTCATGGAATCGCGGGCCTTCGCCTCCGCGATCCACACCTTGAGCATTTCGTTCAACTGCTCCACGGTGTCTTCACTCTCGTCGCTCGATGTCGCTTCCACCCGTCGTTCGATGGTAGAGATCAAGTTTCGAAGCTCCGCCTCATGCGCCGGCGCAGCATGCGCGCCCCCCTCGCCCGACATCGGACCGATCATCATGCGCGCGAGGGACACAAATACCCCATGCAACCCTCGATCTCGCGCACGCGCAGCGAATGGAGTAGCGCTCGTAGCTTCTACGGCACGGTAGAGGGCCTGGTGAAACGGAACAAAATTCTCGAAATGCGACCGATCTCGCGAACGAGCGGAGTTGAAGATCGTGACAACCAACCCGGGATACTTCCTACCCACGCGACTTGTAGCTTGGATGTACTCGGAGCTCGACTGAGGTTGTCCCATGACAGTCATCAACCCGAGCCGATCGATGTCCAACCCGACCGAGATCATGTTCGTGGCCAGAACGATGTCATCGGCGGTCCCCGAATCGTATTTCCGCTCCAGACTCTTGAGCCGCCTAGGGATTTCCGCTGACGAAACGCGACTGGTCAACTCATTCGCAGACTCCAGCCGGCGCGCCTCAGTGCCGCCACGCCTGGATACGACGTCCAGTCGCTCACGAACGTCTCCTTCGACCTGCAGCATGGCACTGCCGAGTACTCGCAAACTGTTGAAGTACCCCAAGAGTGTCCAGTAGGGATCCCGAGTGGAGTCCTCGGACTCGATGTCCTGGGCTGCCTGCAGCAACGCACCATACGTCCTCACGAGGAGAGTCGCGTGGCTCGTGCCCGGACTCATCACACCTACGTACATTCGAGTTCCTGCAGTGTCGCGCGGCGCCGGCTCAGCAAAGAACGACTGATCGGGATCAATTCCTGGGGGTGGGAATTGGCGCGACTCCCGGTCGAAGACCATCTTGATCTGCTCATCAGACCGGCGGATGGTGGCCGTCGACGCGATGATCTTAGGTCTTGATCCGGGCGCTCCCCCCTTCCCCGGAACCGAACACGCGACATCCACTGCCGTCTCGTACAGACCGACCATCGACCCCAAAGGTCCGGATATCAGATGGAGCTCGTCTTGGATGATCAGATCAGGCGGGCTACCAACTCCGTCTCGCGCGAAGAGCTTTCCGACATCGGAACGCCAGGCCATCATGGCGAACTTGTCTACCGTGCCGAGAATCAGCTCGGGTCGATATTCGTAAATGTCCTCATCCACAACATAAACCGGCAGTCCGGCCGCAAAGTCGCATGCATTGTTGCGACAAGCGATAACGAGCTTCGGCTCAGGACTGGCAACGACCGAATATTTCGTGTGATCGAGAGTCTTTCCACACCAAGGGCACTGCGTCAGCTGGACCGGATTCGCCTCGGTGATCTCGGTTTCCGATCGCAGAGACCGCAACGATTTCTTTGCCTCGAGGAGCGTATTCGGTGTTCCCCCCCGACCTACCCACAAGCCGATCGAGAACGGTCTCGCGCCCAAGCTGCCGTCTGTAATTCGAATTCGTTCGAGAGCGCACATCAACATCGTCGCGCGTTCGAACTGCTGAATTGTCAGCAGCCGCAAGGTGTACCGCATGATTACAGCTACGCCAATGGCGGTGTCATCGCGAATTCTCCTCAGGAGAACGATGAACGCAACCAGTCCCAGGTACGCTTCGGTTTTTCCGCCACCGGTAGGGAACCACAGCAAATCCGCGACGCCGCGCTCCGGGTGCTCTCGGTCGGAGATGCTAGGGAGATTGAGCAGGATGAACGCGATCTGAAACGGATACCAACTTTGATCAATTCCGTCGCCGACAGGACCGGTGGCACCGGCACGAACCCAGACCTGTCGGGCACGCTGGGTTTGCATTGCAGAGTTTGCCAGGCGAAATGCCCGGAGAACCTCAGAATCGTTGTCGAGCAGCTCGATTCCCGATTCTATGCGATTCGCGGCCTCGCGCGCATTCTCGAAGTGAACGTCTGCGGTGCCCTCGAGCGATTCAGGAATGTTCGTCTTGCCGGCCTTCACCGACCCTTCCAGCTCGCTGATCCACTCCCGATATGCGGTGACAAGCTTGCCCAACGTGGCGACCAGAGTCGCCTTGTCTGCTTCCGCGAGAAAAGACATTCTCAGATCGACGTCGGGTCCGACCTTCCCAGGCCGGGCGCGGGAAACCTCGTGCGTAGGCAACAGCGTCGTGGCGATGCGATCGGTGGTCGCCTCGACTCCACTCCAGGTGACGGCGCATCCGTGCCCGATGCCGAAGTTGCGTGCATTGCGGTACATCAATTCCGCCGAGAGCAAGTCACCCTCGCCGCCGAGCCTGTTCGGCGCACTACGGTCGACGATCGCAGGCACTTCGGTTGTCACGACAAGTTCGACCTGGAACCAGGCACTCGCGTCTTTGAGTTCACCTTTGTTCACCGAAAGCTTGTTCCGGAGAACGGCGGAGACCGTCACCTTACCGTCGCGCGGTGTCCGAGTCAGAATGTACAGCTCCAAGCCTGGTGCAACATGCAGCTTCACTGCACCTTTCGTGGCCAGTGAATGGCGCACTCGTTCTGGCGTACATGCCTCTCTGGTCCAGGCGGTAGGCCGACTCCGTCCTCTGCGGCGTTTGCCACCCTGGTCTTGGTCGTCGAGCGTCTCGGAAGGTCTGTATCGTGCTGCCGACACATCGAAAGACACCTCGGATACCAGACCAACATCGACTGTGAACGTCAAACCCATCGACGAGGGGTAGCGCATCAAGGATTGCGCAACAGGTGAATCACTTTCACCTTCAATGGAATCCGCTTCGGCACTGTCGGGTTCCGGCTCCTCCTGCAGGGGCTCATCCGTCGGCCACAGCACGCCCACGACGTAGCGATCCAACGGTGGTTCTGCGAGCACCTCCGACGCGCCCTCTCCCTGACCGAGAAGATCGAGTTTGAGCTCCTCGACCATCTCCGCACGGAACCCGTACATCGCATCCAGCTCGGTCATGACGGTTGTCAATTCTTTCCATCCCATCTCGTGTTCCAGTCTGGTTGGACAAGGCCGGCGAGCCGGGGCACCAGCCAGATGCCGGAATCACCGATTCCCAATTCGTCGCTGACTTCAGGTGAACCTGCGACAGATTCAATCGACATCGTCGTTGCACCATTCAAAATCGTTGGCCAACGGGCATTTCCAATCATGAAAATTCTCCTGATATCTCGCCCGAACTGCTCGGATGTACGCGCAAATGCGACACCATCGGAATCCTTGACCAGATAGATTGGCGCATCGCGATGGGTCCACTCCAGGTCCAAAACCAGTGTCACAGTTTGGCCGACGAGAGTACCGGCGGCAAGCAGACTCTGAACAGCAGGAGCGTTTTCGCCGCATTCGAAGGGTTCGTCGGTGTCCATGTCATTGAACCTGATTTCAATTGCACGAGTTCGCTTTCCACCCTTGCCGAATACCTGTTCCGTCCAGCGCCCAACAGATGCCGTGTCCTTCTTCATCCACGACTTCGTCGCTTTTGGTGCGCAACGTACGATTTCGTCGCGCGCACGGCTCAGCGCGACATAGTTTCGCCGAGCGATGGCGAAGTCGTCGTCATCAGGTTCGTAGTCTGTGTCGAACAGGAAGACCCTTTCGAATTCGAGGCCCTTCGCACGATGGACAGTGGAAACCACAACGTCCTCCGTGGCATCTGCCAACAATGCCGTCGGGATGCCGTATCCACCGATGACACGCCTGATCCTCGAGAGATCGAGATCGTTCGGAAACTGCGTCCGACCTTCGGATTCCTTGAGCAGATTCCATGCATCGATCGGGTCAATCACCGACGTATTCTGCAGTGCAGCAATAACATCCTCACGGCGGTTCATGTTTCGCGGAAGCTGCCGAGCAAGCTCTGCAACCCATGCCCGAGCGCCATGCTCTTGTGCAGTACGCCGCAGTGTATGACGGATGTTCAGG
This sequence comes from Rhodococcus sp. MPR-R1B, assembly GCF_058793255.1. Taxonomy (NCBI): domain Bacteria; kingdom Bacillati; phylum Actinomycetota; class Actinomycetes; order Mycobacteriales; family Nocardiaceae; genus Rhodococcus; species Rhodococcus sp. MPR-R1B. Next base: position 27,392 of record NZ_JBXAFO010000005.1, on the reverse strand, counting down.
GCGGTGAGCTGTTGGGATACACACAAAGCGTCACCGTTGGTCTTAGTCAGGATCGCGGTGCTCCGTCCAGCGCGGTAGACATCAGTGAGCCACGCCGAGGAATCGACGCTTTCCAGCCGGGAAATGAAGGCATCAACCTCTTCACGTGCTCGCGCTCCGCTGTCCATCTCACGGAGGCGAGACCCTAGCTCGACGACAGCAAGAGGGTCTTTCCCCCGCGCACGGAAATTCCGTTTCAGACCCGTCGATTCAACATTCGCGAGACCGCGCAGCTCACTGATCACGTCCAAACGCTGGGTTTGTTCTTCCGGGGAAAGCTGGAAATCGTAGAGCGCCTGATTCGGATCGCCGAGCGCAGTGAACCCGACCTCGTCCCCGAGTCGATCGATCAACGCCAGCACGAGCTTCGCACGCTGCCCGACGAGGTCCTGCACCTCGTCGAGAACGACATGCTGAATGTCTTCCAACATCGGCAAATCAGCGTCTTCATCAGTCAAAAGCCCAACAGCACGTTCGATTCTTGCGTCGAAGTTGCCTTTTGGATCCTCACCCGCATCGATGATCACCCGGTTGGCAAACGAGTCGAAAGTACGAATCTCGGCCTGCGCCAATACCCGTGCTTCCAATCGACTACGAACAGCGGATACTGCTGCTCTGGAAAAACTCAGAACGAGCACTTCTGTCGACAGGGACAAGTCGCACTCCCTTGCCAAGTGATCGAGTCTGGCAGCAACAACTTCGGTCTTTCCCTGCCCCGCGCCGGCAACTACCACAAGACGGTCATCAGTGGCCGCCTCAGCTACTCGGCGTTGAAGTTCATCAAGACCGGTAACGGTTGAACCAGAATCGATCTCGAGCGATTGCGAGGGGCTTTCGCTCGCATCGATCGAGAAAGCGGGCGCCACAACCGACGCGGCCGCCGCAGCGCGACGGCGGTCACGAAAACGGGTAAGGATGTCGACGGGGTTTGCCCGCGCCCTGAGCCGGTCGCGAAACTTCGGTGTGTCCGAAATCGTGACAACGATTGAATCTGCTGCGACGTCTATCGGCTCCGTGCCGGTTCCGGCAGGAAGCTCCAGACGAGCGATCAGTTCCGCGAGTCGTTTTTCCACCAGGCTGCCCCAGCGGCCCCTGGTCGCGTCTGAAATTTCAGCCTGTGTTTGCTCGGCGAGGTCGGGCCAAGGCGCCAGTGTCGTGGTCACCGCGTCCTTCAGTCGCTGAATTTCACTCTGGTCCTGTTCCGCTGAGGATTCTCGAACCAGAAGTGCGGGGCTCATCGTGAGCGTCCACGTGACGTCGCTTCCCCATTGCCGATGGAGAGCCCTGGCAACTGCCGGACGGACGTCGTCGAATACACGGCTACGAACATGCGCGCCGACCGGGAGATCGTTCCGTTCGAGGACACTCGTACGGAACTGGAGCGACTCACCACCGTCTGCGGTCAGCCCGGTCGATCCAAGTTCGATGAACATCGGTTCAGCAGGATCGATGGTCAGAGCAATCCCACGCACATCAGTACTCGAGGCCGTTTCGTCATCCCCAAGGTCGCCTTCAGCACCCTTTGCGATGATCCGCACCAGTCGCGCCGAGCGGAATGCGATACGGGTGTCAATTCCATGCTCAGGAACGACCAGACGCCACGCTGCGATGACGGTATCGACTGTCCGAGCAGACAGCGAAATCGCAGTCTCGAGCTCATCAAGCACGTCGTACAATTCGGCGCTCTCTTGAACACGGCGCTGGAAGCGCCTCCACGTGTTCCACGTTCGGCGGTACTCACCGAACAACTCACTCAGGTCGAGGCCGTATTCGCGATAATAGAAGGGGGCGTATGTATGAACTTCGCTCAGATCAACGACCAGTCCTTCCGCCGACCAGTCGCCCAAGTCGGAATCGTCGATGAGCTCATCCAACGGCCACGGCAACGGTGGGGGAATCTCCGTGGCAACGGTGTTTCCGCGCAGAATCTGAATTCCTACCGCCGTAGCAGTAACAAATGCGGCGAGTTCACCGAAGGAATCCGTCAACGGGGCTGTGAACGCATTCGAACCAACGCTGTTCACCAGGTTGCGTCGGCCCCGTTCATCAGCAGCCCGGGCTTGGACGAGAATCGCACTGAGCGACGCCACCGCGTCTTCTTGTACTCGAGAACTCACCCGGCACTCCTCTCCACCGCCAACCGAATAGCACGATAAGAGACTATCCGTCCGGTTTAGGCGTTCGCTGGTAGCCTCGCAATTCGCCAGGAAGACGAATGACTTACTGAATGACCTCGAGCGAGACTTCACGAAAAATCGCGCGCACGCGGTCGTCCAACTGTTCGTCGCTCAATATCGAGAAGTCGATGAACGCCATCAACCGACGCAGTCTGGGCACAGCGTCACGGAGAACCTTTCTCTGTCCTCCACCTTCGATCAAGATGCGAGCGATCGAACGAGCGAGAGGAGTTACTCCTGCTATCGACCTGCGTTCGGTAATCTGGTTGAGGTCACTCTCCGAGAGTTTGCGCAGGAGCGAGTAGTCCGCGACGCCGTCGACCACTGTCGCGAATGTCATTGCCTGCCACCACAAGCGAGCAAACATATGACGTGTCAGGTCAGTTGCGATCCAACGTTCAATGTTCTCTCCAGGGAATCGCCATCGGGTGATGTCAGGCATCGCCACGATTGCGAGGAAGTTCCACACTCCTCGGTGAGCTGCCTCCACTGACGTGATCTGCATAGTCCGATGAATCTCTTCTGCAGCAACGCGATCAAAGCGAATCAGGTCCGCGTTCCCTACCTCGCCCGGATATCCGCAATCATGCGCAATCGCTCGAATCGAGTCTGCCAACTCTTGTACACCAGACTCGCCGATTCGCTTCCCTCCACTCGCTGCATACGTCATCTGCGAGTGCGTAGGACGCGCCGCCCGTGCCATTTGTGAAGGATCTCCATTGAGCTTTTGCAATTCAACTACTCCCGACGCAAGACTCAATCGGGGCCACAGCTCGGTCATGAGAGCAACCTTCCAAATCCAATCGAACGTGCACCCGCCACAATCGAACTGTGCAAATCCATTGAGGAGCCCAGGATTGATTCGGCGGTCCACGCAGTGGGGTCGACAAGCACCCTGAGAGCAAGAGAACGAGCAGTGGCGCCGAATGATTCGCTATCACAACCTTCGAGCTCATCCCAACGCGCCAGCGACCATCGGACGATTTCGTCCACCAGGCCTTCTTCCATCTCTTGAATGAGTACCAATTGCTCGTCCGTATGGTTCCTCTCCCTCTGGACTGCCTTGACCAGCTTCTTGTCAAGCGGATTTATCAGGAGCAACAATGCCCCCATCGCAGGCTCGTCCGGACTCAGTGGCATTCGAAGATGCCAGCTGGCTCCCTCGTCGATGCCGAATGCGTCGAAATCGACAACCTCGGTAGGAAACATCGCTTCGGAGCCGGTGAGACGAAGTGCTTGCTCGTCGTTCCAGAGGATTGAGCCCGCGTGGCGCGCTTCTCCCACGAGCGGACTCAACCGATCCCTTTCGAGAACCAATTTCCTGGTCAAAGCGATAGTTGCACCGGCATATTGCGGATCGACTTCAATCTCGACATCGAACCGCCCGTCCGCGAGGGGTACGCGCTTCGCCGGTCCGACTAGGTAGGTGTCCAATGCTCGCCACCCGAAGTAGAACGCCAATGGCGAACCATCATCAAGCCTCGTATGCGCGCGGATCATCAACGGATCCGCATTTATGGTGCAGCGCAAGCGGAGTCCTGATCGATAGTCCCAATTCTCGACAGCCTCGCCCAGTGGCTCCCACTCACCTTCAACCATCCGTGACCAGATCGACGGCTCAATAGTCCCGGAACTCGGCACCAAATACGGACGAACGTCTCTGACGGCCATCAGCTTTCATCCTCTACAACAAAAGTTAGCCGCACGACCGCGTCCCGAGGTGGACGGACAGAAACTACCCATTTCCGGGGGTCTGCACGTCCAACAGAAATCTGACTTCCTACCCGATGTTCGCCCGTTTCAAGACATACCCAGCCCACGACCTCCGCCGGTTCCAGAAGTCCCCGTAACTCAATGCCACCATCGATCACAACGACAGGCTCCGCAACCACCAATTTTGTTGTGGGCCAAGCGGGTAACTCGACCGTAGCAACCACGAGCGCGTCGCCGCCACGCACGATCAGTTGCGGGCCCTCCACGATCCTTGGCTTGACAGCCGAACGACTGCCGGATCGACCTGACCGACGGCTCCCGTTTCGACTTGGTTGCCCTGCGCCATCGCCGGATGCACCTGCCACAAGTCCTGACAGGCGACCCGCGAGCGGAGCCAACGCAGCTTCGTGATGCAGATCAGCATCGACATCTCGAACCGAGGGCTTGAGCTTGCTCTTCACGTAAGTGGCTCCGAGACGAACTACGCCCAATGCTGTGCCATGTAGCCCACTCGTCACCCAATCGTCGTGAGTGGGGGGCTCAGCATCCGAGAAGTACCGATCGGCATCGATGCCGGCTTTGAAGACTGCGCCGTACTGAATCGCTTCATCTGGATGAGGATCTCCAGATACATAATTTACGACCAGATCGGCTTGGCGCATTCGCGCGCAATGATGTGCGGCACCACTGAATGGGGCTGCCAGAGACAGCAGATAATTCTGCTTGATGGGCGCCATCGACTCGACCTTCGCGAAACGACCGATCTCCTGAGGCTTAGCCCTTCGAGCCGGCACATCGTATTCACCGTCCAGCGATAGCTTTCGATACGCATCGACGAACGGCTTCAATTCGATTGTTGCAGCTGGATCAGGTATCTGGACAGAGAACCCTTCGAACTTCACTGAACACCGCAAGCGGTTTTCCACCCCGTCAATCATTTTCGGCCACAGATTCCACAACATGGTCGAAGCGATGAACTCGGCAGCCGACTCTGGTGTGCGTTCCTGCTCTACGTCGCCATTTCGAACGGCTCCCAGGTCAATATCGATGATCGCTACAGTCGTACCGGTTTGCCCCTCAGCGAACCTCGGCAAGCCAAGGGCAGTTGCCATCTCTTCGGCGTCGTCATCTACCAGTGCCTGCGCGATTTCACCTTCCAGTACGCCTAGCCAATGGCGTCCGGTGTAGCGAACGCCCTTGTCTTGGAAACCATCTCCCATGGCGGCACCGATCAATCGACGCTGCGGCTTACCGCGAAAGATGCAACGACTGTCAGCGACGATCACGTGACACCGACTGACGTTGTACAGAATTCCTTTGCCGAATCCGTAGGAGCCCCCACCCAGGTCGACTCCCTTCCTCTCACCTACATTTCTGATGAACTTGACGAAGTCCGCTCGCTCCCCTTCGAGTGGAGGTTCATCTGCTCGTAGAGGACCACCAAGGCCAGTCGTGCCACGATCGGAAATCGTCAAGATGGTCGGCTGTCGGTCCAGCGCTTCAGCCAGGCCGAGGGACGCCCCTACCGGCCCTGGGAGAAGGAACTCCCGCCACCGTTCGAGCCTATTGCCTGTCAGTTGACGAATCTGCACATTGAAGTCAACCTCCCGGCCCGGAAGCGCTGCATCGCAGCTATTTTGAGCCGCTTCGCGAATGAGCACGGTGAGCGGATCCAGCTTGGGCTTCCCGAGTTGTCGACGGATACCTTCCGAAGCGGTAGATCCCTCAGCGGCGACCCGTTGTGACCACCACTGCGATCGCTCCGCAGCCTTTGATTTTCTCAATTGGACCCCGCACCTACCAGCTCATCGAGTTCTTCCTGATCAGATTCGATCTCAGCATCGGTCAAATCGACACTGACGTACGTCTGGGCAACCGGACTTGTGTCGTCAGCAGCACCAGGGAAGACGAGAGCCACGCCGATGACGTCTTCAACCGCGTTCAGCGGCTTCCTTGAATCCTTGTTCTGCTCCAGCGGTTCTGACACCGGATCGATCGGATACAAGAGAAGTAAGCCCTTCCGGTGCACGGTTGCATCTTTGTCTCGCGCATCCATCAATGCGCCTTCACTGAGCTTCCTCGCGACAGTCTTGGGTATGAAGTCAACCGCACGATGATCCTTCGACATCAGAGTCTTGATATCAGCCCGCTCGAGACCGTCATCCTTGAGCTGAGATCGAACGATCCGACCGAAGTCGAACCCACCCAGCCTGACAAATCCCTTCTCCTTCCCTGGCTCTGCAGCCAAAATTGCCAGGTTCCATTTGTCGAGCCTATTTTTCCGTCTTTGCTTCACGACATACTTGGCGATCAACTCGGCGTCGAGATCGGGCGAATCCTTATGCACGTGGTAATCACTCAAGAAGGTCAGCACATCGTCCGCATCGACATCGCGAAAAAGTACGGAGCCGGAGTCCAGGATGTCGCCTTGAATTCCCTTGGTACGAACTCGCGATACGAGACCGTCTGCAGCATCCTTGTTGTGTAACAGCCATTCCGAGTCCTGCGTGCGGAAGTAACGCGTCTGAACCCTCCTGCCGCCGTACGACGCATACGCGGGAATAGCGGCGCCCATCTTCGCTGTAATCCGGAGTGTGGGATGAGTCCTGATTCGAACGCCGAACTCCGTCGGTGTCAGATTCTCGGACTCGTACCTCTCGATGTCCAGTCGAATCTCACGCTCCACCGTCGCCAAATGACGGAACCACTGCCGCAGTTCCTCGGTCATCCAGATCCTGGGCAAGTCTTCGTAGCCTGGCCTGAATCCGAACCACCGTGCCATCTGCAGCAACGTGTCGTAGGCACCGGCTGCGCGGACGAAGTAACTGACGGTCAGCCCCTCCAACGTCAGACCGCGACTGAGAGTGTTCCCCCCGACCGCGATAGCGATTTGACCGTCAGTGGAGTAGTCGAGGCGGTCATCGCTTCGGAAATTGTCGATGACGATGCGACAGACCGACAAGACATCTTCGACCTTCGCCGACACTGCATCGAAATCGATTGATTTCAAATCGAATTCGGAGGAGTGCACCTTCCCTGTCTCGGATTCCCATAGCGCTCGCAAGCGATCCTTGGTCGATGCATCACCGGCAGTCCACCTTTTTGAAAGCCTCTCCACGTATGCATTCAATGGCCCCTTGAACTGGCGATGAATGTCCGTCTTCACCGAGGTGTGGATCAACATGGTCGAATGCCCGGCGTCACCGCGTGCGCGTCGCGCAGCCGTCGAGAGCACAAACCAATCGAGCGCATTCTCGAGGGTGGGCGGAATCGAAGGAATGAAGGACGCCGTCGCGGTCTTCCCCAGCGGACGAACGTCGTCTACGTCTTCGTCGGGAATGATCCGCACCATGTTGGAGCCGTCGAGGTCTTTCCCGTTCGCCTCGTCGCCCTCGACCGCATCTCGACCGAAGATTTTTTCAGTGCCGAAGTATCCCTTTGGTTCCGGGAGATTCAGAATGAAGTCCTTCGGGTACAAGTCGCCCCCGGCAGGATCGATCAGAATGTTTGCAAATGGCGTTGCTGTGTAGCCAATATAGGTGCTTTTCGGCAGCTTCTCGATGATGCCCCGAATCAGGGGGTTTATGGTTCGAGTCTCCACACTTGCCTGATCTGCCTCGTCGTCGATGATAAGAGTCGGCACATCGGTGAGAGCTCGCTGTTTTACTGCCGGCTGTAACCACTTGTCCAAACGTTTCAGGACCGCGGCATTCTTCTTCACGACGGCAAGGATCACACCACTGTCGTCGACATGCAGTAGAGCCGTCGACTGCATGGCAGGCGCGCGAAAATCGTCATCCGCATTCGTCAGCTGCTTCCACTTGGTAGGCGTGAGCATATGAAGCTGCTCATCGAGACGCTCCTGCGTCTGTTTCCGTAGCCCGTTGTGAATTCCCGACAGCACAATGACGAATTTGTAACCGACATCCGCAGCCTTTGCGATCACAGCAGTGAAGTTGGTGGTCTTACCAGATTGCACATAGCCCACTACCAACCCCTTCGCATCCCACGATGATTCGTTAGGACGCGGCGTGTAGGCAATGACCTTATTGGACGAGCCGTCCAAGGACTGGATCCGATCATCTGGCCACGACAGGTCGCCTCGGATGTAACGCTCGAGAGCAGGCCAATAAGTATCGGCGCTGGCGTTCGGCCCCGCATACCAGGGCTCACGCGGCCCGTGGATGATCGGCGGGCCGGCGGTGATCACACCGGAGAGGTGTCTGCGATACTCCGCTTCGAATTCATCGAGTTCCTCCGCGGTGAGCCTGCCTTTGAAACGCTTGAGAGCTGATTCCAACGACGTCTTCCTTGCCCAACCCGCAAATACCTCGTAGAAATCGTCCATCAACTCCATACCTCCGTGTCGCCTCGCGACTGAACGGTAGCGCAGAAATCGAAAAGGTTGCGTTAGAAACGATCCGTTCGGTCTTTCGCAGGCGAGCGACTTCGACCGGGGTTAGCTGTGGAGAGCCGAAACTTGCCGAAAACCTATTGCATAACCGACGCAGCACCGCGTCTACCAAGAAGGATTCGGCGTTGTCGAACCCTTCCTAGAATCCAAGTGATGGCTGGAAATAGTTAAGATCTGAGCTGGTTGGCACGTCGGGGACGAGGCAACCAGCTCAGTGCGAGCGGGCTCAGCCGCCGTAGACCTCGGGGTCCAGGGTGCCGATGTACGGCAGATCGCGGTACCGCTCGGCGTAGTCGAGGCCGTAACCGACGACGAACTCGTTGGGGATGTCGAAGCCCACGTCGCGGACGTCGACGTCGATCTTGACCGCATCCGGCTTGCGGAGCAGGGTGACGACCTCGAGCGAAGCGGGATTACGTGTCTTGAGGTTGCGCATCAGCCACGACAGCGTGAGACCGGAGTCGATGATGTCCTCGACGATCAGCACGTGGCGACCGGCAATGTCCTTGTCGAGGTCCTTGAGGATGCGGACGACACCCGAAGACGAGGTCGAGGATCCGTAGGAGCTCACGGCCATGAATTCCATCTGCGACGGGATCGGCAGGGCGCGGGCGAAGTCGGTCATGAAGAAGACCGCTCCCTTGAGGACGCCGATCAGCAGGAGATCCCCTTCGGGGGCGCCTGCCGGGTAACGCTTGGCGATGTCCTCAGCCAGTTCCGCCGTTCGTGCACGGATCTGTTCTTCGGAGATCAGTACCGATGCGATGTCGCCCTCGTACACGCGTCAAACCCTTCGTCGGTCTTCGAATCCGAGGATCAGCCTGCCACGTCGCCGGGCCGCCACCAACCTCGCCTCCGGTGTTCCGCCGCCGATCGCGACGCCGCCTTGCCCCCGCCAGTCGGTCACCAGGGCGTCGACTGCGCGTAACTGTTTGTCCGTCAATGCTTTTGCGCCGCCCTGCAGCAGCCAGGCGCGCAGAGCGCGTCGACGGATTGCGGTGGGCGCTTCGGCAAGTGTGTCCACTTCCACTTCCCCGTCGACGACAACCCGTAGGAGTAGGGCCTCGGCGTACTCGTCGAGCGCCTCACCGTCCTCACGCAACTGCGTCGCGGTTCGGGCCAATGCTTCGGGAACTCCCCCGCCGAGAATTTCTTCGAGCAGCGGCAACGCCTCGTGCCGCAGACGTACGCGAGTGAACTCGGGATTGTTGTTGTGCGGGTCCTCCCACGGCGTGATTTCCAGGTCGACGCAGGCCGCCCTGGTCACCGATCGCCGGATGCCGAGTAGCGGCCGTCCCCAGGGAGCGTCGAATGCCGTCATACCTTGAATCGATCGCCCACCGGACCCGCGGGAGAGTCCGAGAAGCACGGTCTCGGCCTGATCGTCGAGCGTGTGTCCGAGCAGAACCGGGAGGTCAGTTCTGGCGCCGCGCAGGGCGTTGTACCGAGCCTCACGCGCAGCGGCCTCGAGACTCCCACCATCGGCTACGTCGACTGTCAGCACCGTCGCGGTCCGGCAACCCAGCGCCAGCGCCTGGTCTGCGGCCGAGCGCGCGACGGCATCCGAACCATCTTGTAGGCGATGGTCCACGATCAACGCGTCGACCGAATCGGTTTCCGCCACCGCTGCTGCTGTCAGCGCCAACGAATCGGCTCCCCCGGACAGGGCGACGACCACACGGCGCCGCGGCTCGAATGCGAGCGTCCACGCCCGCACGGCCTGTCGCAGCGCCAGGAGGGCAGGCGTCTCAGGCAGCAGCATCTAGCCGAGAACGCGCTTTACCCACGCGTCGGGATTGTCGATCTCGTCGAGCAACGGCAAGGTCTCGGGCCCGGTCCAGATGGTGTTGAACTGCTCCATGCCGACCTTGAGAACCACCGCGTCGACGAAGGCCTTGCCGCGCACGTACTGCGCCATCTTGGCGTCCATGCCGAGAAGCATCTTGATGATCCGCTGCACGGGGTTGGACTTGCGCTGCCGACGCTTGTCGAAGGCCGCGCGGATCGTTGCCACCGACGCCACCACGGCGGGGCCGACGGCGTCCATCACGTGGTCTGCATGCCCTTCGAGGAGGGTGCCGAGTACAAGCATCCGATCCAGCGCGTCACGCTGAGGCTCCGCCTGCGAGGCGCGCAGCAGCCCGATGATGCCGCCCGCCGTCGCACCGTCACTGGAGTCGGGTTCCTTCCGCGAGCGCAGCTCTGCAGCAAGGCGCCCGACAACGTCGGTCATCGACTCGTCCACCGTCGCACCAAGCGTTTCGACGGATTCCTTCATGTACTCCGCTAGCCACGGCGAGGACGAGAACTGAACCCGGTGCGTGACCTCGTGCAGGCAGACCCACAACCGGAAGTCACTCGGGTTCAGCCGAAGGGACCGTTCGACGGAGACGATGTTCGGTGTGACCAGAAGCAGGGTGCCGTGCTCGCCGGTGAACGGGTCGTACTGCCCGAGGATCGCCGAAGACAGGTACGCCAGCATTGCACCGGCCTGCAGGCCCGCCGGCTTTCCGACGATGAGATTGCCACTGCCGTCAGGGTCGGCGCCGGTGAGATGTGCCATCGACCGCGAGGCCGCCGTGATCCACCCGGCCCGGTCAAGCACGTCAGCAGCCGGGACCGGTAGACCGTCGGCCAGCCCGGTCACTTCACGAACCGGCAGTTCTGCGCGCTCGGACGCTTCGGCGAGTTCTGCGGTTGCCGTCTCGGCCGTGTAGCGAGACATCGCGGGGCCGCCGCGCGCCAGTTTTATCCCGGCTTTGGCGGCAAGACTCCAGTCGACGGCACCACCGAGCGGAGCCGAGGCGTCATCATCTTGTGGAGTCTTTTCGGCCACTATTGGCACCCGCAATTCCTCAATGCTCCGGCAATCGCGTCCAGGGCAGGACGGCTCACTTCTGGCGGCCGGTCATTGGACATCAGTGCGAAGGTGAGCACTCGCCCGTTCTGATCGACCACGAACCCTGACAACGCGCTGGCCGTCGACAGAGTTCCCGTCTTGGCCCGCACCCAACCCGCACCGGTTCGGTTTCCGGACGCGTAGCGGTCGGACAAACTTCCTGTTCCGCCGGCCACCGGAAGGTAGTCCAGCAGGGGGCGCAGTTTCGGATCACCGTCACCGGCCGCAGCCGTCATGACGCGATCGAGTACCTGAGCGGGAATGAGATCGTCGACGGACAGTCCGCTGGAATCGTGCAGCGATACACCGGTGTAGTCGAACCCGGCCGCCTGCAGGGTCTTGCCGGTCGCGTCGACTGCTCCGGTGAACGAGGCTTCGATTCCGGAGGCAATCGCGACCTCACGCCCGATGGTCTCTGCGAGCACGTTGTCGGAATGTTCCATCATCTGCAGCAGTCGGTCGCTCAGCGGCGCCGACTGCACGGTGGCGATCGGCTTGGCACCGGCAGGCGCCGCGCCGAGACTCACGTTGGCGGGATCGATACCGAGCGCCTGAGCGAGCACCTTGCCCGCGTCCAATGCGGGAGTTTCCGAACGCGGCGACTCGTCTTGAGTGCCGTCGTACCGACCACCTTCGATCATCACCGATTCGATCGGGGTGATGTAACCGGCCGCGATGTCCGCGGGGAACCAGCCGGTGGCCATGTTGTCGCCCTTGAACAAGCTCGAGTCCACCACGACGCTGTTCACCGGCGTACCGGCAGCCTTGATCTGGTCGACGAGATCCGCGATGTGCGCTGCGTTGGCGTAGTACCCGCTCTGCCCCTTCGGCGTCGCCGTCAGCGTCGGGTCACCGCCGCCGACCAGAACGACCTGCCCGGGGCTCGTTCCGGGCACCACCGTCGTGGACAGCCGGTGGTCGAGCGGCAACTTCAGCAGTGCCGCCGATGCGGTCAGCACCTTCGTCGTGGACGCGGGCGTCATCGGCGTCGACGGGTCCGTGCTCCAGAGAATGTTTCCGGTGAGCGCATCAGCGACTACTCCGGTGAACTTCCCCAGATCCGGGTTGGCCACGGCCGGGCCGATCGCCGCTGCGATTCCCGACGCGCTCGGGATCGGTGCGTCCGTCGGGACGGGCACCACCTGGGGTGACGGCGTCACGAGCGCAGGCTGAGGCGACGTAGTCACGGTCGTGCTGCCCGCGGTGTCGTTCGACGTACCGAGTTTCACGACGACAACTCCGGCGACGGCCAGTACAACCACTGCACCGACCGCCAGAAGGATGCGGAAGTTACGCCGTCGACTCTCTTCCAACGAGCCGATCTTCTTCTTTCCTTGGCCCGCCAACGCCCCTCCGTCTGTGCTCTGCCTACTGGGTGGTCAGGCAACCTTATCCTTGACCCGATATCCTTCCGACGAATCATTACCGACACGACAGCGAGGAATCGGCGTGGAGTTCGACGTCACCATCGAGATCCCCAAGGGTCAGCGCAACAAGTACGAGGTCGACCACGTAACCGGTCGCGTCAAACTCGATCGCTACCTCTACACAGCTTTCGGCTACCCGGCCGACTACGGCTTCATCGAAAACACCCTGGGTGAGGACGGCGATCCGCTCGACGCCATGGTCCTGCTCCCCGAGTCGGTCTTCCCCGGCGTCATCGTCGAGGCTCGCGCAGTCGCGATGTTCAAGATGGTCGACGAGGCCGGCGGAGACGACAAGGTCCTCTGCGTTCCGGCCGGTGACCCCCGCTGGGATCACATCCAGGATCTGGGTGACATCTCACAGTTCGAGCTCGATGCGATCAAGCACTTTTTCGTCCACTACAAGGACCTCGAGCCGAACAAGCACGTCGAGGCAGCCAACTGGGTCGGCCGCGCCGAGGCAGAGGCCGAGATCGAGGCTTCGATCAAGCGTCTCGCTGCCAACGGCGGTCACTGAGCTCGAGTTCTCAGGCCTAACGAAAATCCCCGCACATCGGAAGATGTGCGGGGATTTTTGTGCTGTTTTTACTCGCCCTTGCAGTTCCTACTCACCCTTGCAGTTCCTACTCACCCTGGAAGACTGGCGGGCGCTTCTGGAAGACGGCGGTGATGGCCTCGGTCAGATCCTGCGAAGGCAGGAACGCCGCGTTCCAGGCTGCGACGTAGCGAAGGCTGTCGTTCACGCTCGCGCTGCGGGTGTGATCGAGCACGTCCTTGATCCCGTGGACGACGAGCGGCGGGTTGAGCGCAATCTCCTTGGCGGTCGCGCGCGCCGCTGCCAGTACCGCGTCGGCATCTTCGAAAACGTCGTTGACGAGGCCGATCTTCTCGGCGCGCGCTGCGTCGATGTCCTTGCCGGTCAGAGCCAACTCACGCAGGTGTCCGTCGCCGATGATCGCGGGCAGACGCGCGAGGCTGCCCATGTCTGCGACGATCGCGACCTTGACCTCGCGGATGCTGAACTTGGCATCGGCACTTGCGTAGCGGATGTCCGCCGCCGTGATCAGGTCGACGCCGCCGCCGATGCACCAGCCCTGCACAGCTGCGACGACGGGCTTGCGGCAATCTGCGACGGCATTGATGCCCGACTGCATGCGCTTGATCATGTCGTGGAACTTGGTGCGCGGGCCTGCCTGAGCCTTGTCCGCGAGGACGGCACCGAATTCACCGCTCATCGCCGGCAGGTCCAGTCCGAACGAGAAGTGCTTGCCGGAACCGGCGATGACGATTGCACGCACCTCGGGGTCGGCGTCGAGGTCGGCGAAGATTTCGGGGAGTTCACTCCAGAAATCCGGCCCCATCGCGTTGCCCTTGCTCGGCCCGATCAGCGTCACCTGGGCGATGTTGTCTTCGCGCTCGACGGTGAACGCATTCCAGCTCTTCTGTTCAGTCATTACTCAAGAGTAACTAAAGGTCGGGCTCAGCCGAAGACCGCTGCCTTCATCCGAAGATTCCTGCCTCGTCAAGTACCAGTACGACGAGGGTGACGGCCATCAGGGCGAACATGATGAGCATCGCCATCCTGGCCGCCCGCTCACTGGTCGGTGGGAAAACGCGCTGCGCCGGATGCTCGGCCACGTACTCGGACAAGGACATGGTCCTGGCACGTGAGCGTGTCGGATTCTGTACCGCTGCTGTTGTAGCCATGTCGGTGATCCTTTCAACTACGCAATCTCAGTCAGGTACCCCAAAGGTGAAGTACCCGACTGAGTTCGACTTCTCCAATGTAGACCCGCAGATCGAAGAAGTCAGCGTGAGTTTGGTGCGAATTACCTGAGAGTCAGTCCACACAGGGAATGCCGCCATTCGCGTCGGCCCGGATGGGTGATCCCTGCGCTCCCGTATCGGGAACGGTGCCGGCGGATACCGACGAGTCCGACTGCGCCGGAGCGGCCGAGAACACGGTCTGCGCATTGTCCTCACCGATGAGTACAGACACTGATTCGGCCGCTGCCTGCTCGTTAGGCACTGCGGCCACGCCCAACTGCTCGGCCAGCGCCTCTGCGACGGCTTTGGCGCCGACTCCATAGCTGACCACCGACTTTGCCGTCGCAACTGCGGTGCTCACCTCTCCGACTTCGACTCCCGACGCTTTCATCGCCGCTGCCAACGCGGCGCCCAACCCGTCCGTCGCGGTTCCGTTGCGGATATCCACAACTTCGTTCCCGGTCGAGACAGCAGTGTCCATCGCAGGTGCAGATGCCGAGTCACCTCCCGCGAAGATCCGCGACACTTCACTACGCAGACGCGCCGGATCGACCATGTTGACGTCCTGGCCGTCGACGGTCTCGTATCCCTCGATGGGCAGGGTGTAGAAGTCGATGTTCCCACCTGCGAGAGCGCTTGCCTGAGAAGCGAATCGGACGGGATCCATGGCAGAATCGATCACCACGTCCTTCTTCACCACGTCGGCCAGTGCCGTCATCTTCGGAATGTTTCCGATGACGCCGGAGCCCTTCAAGTTGGCGATCACCGCGCTGATGAAAGCCTGCTGCCGGTGGGTGCGATCCAAGTCCCCGTTGTCCAGGCCGTGGCGTTGACGGACAAACGAAAGTGCCTGTGACGGATCGAGAGTCTGAACTCCGGCCGGGAAGTTGGCGCCCGAGAAGTCATCCTGCACCGGATTGTTGAGGCACACCTGAACGGGGCCGATAGCCGAGACGACGTCGTAGAAGCCCATCAGGTTCACTTCGGCAAAGTGATCGATCGGAACCTTGAGCAGATTCTGCACGGTGGTCAGTGTCGACCGTCTTCCGACTTCACGCGCTTGTTGTTCTCGTGCAGCAGGATCCGTCACACCGTCCGCTATGAGTTTGGCGTCCGCATCAGCCTTCGCCATTCCGTACGCTTCCTTGATCTTGGCCATTCCGTAGCCGGGTACCGCGACGTAGTCGTCGCGTGGGATCGCCACTGCACTGGCCTTGCCACCATCGCCCGGAACATGGAGCAGGATAAGCGTGTTCGTGTTGTATCCACCCACATCGCTGTCCCCCGCATGCAGCTTGTCGGTGACGAACTCTGCCGGCAGATCGCTGCCGTCCATCGCCTTGCGACTGTCGAGCCCGATCAACAAGATGTTGGTATCCCCGTCGAGCGAACTGCCGGCGTCGTCACCGAGGGCGGAGAGCGCATCCGACCGGTACAGCCCCGACGTCAAATCCGACTGCACGTACCAGCCGATTCCGACGCCCACCAGAATCGTCGTCGACAGGGACGCCGCCGCCAGCTTGCGCCCCACCGAGAGCGTCGACCGCTGCGGTTGACGCTTACGTCTGTGCTTGGTTGCCGAGTGTCGAGGTCGCGGTTCCACGGCCGACACGCTATCCACCGTTCCTGAGTAGAACCTGTCGATACCGGACACGGCTGGTCATTGGCTGAAAAAACGCTGAGAATGAAGTCCGAATAGGGCAAATCTGCTCTAGGCTCCGCCCTGTGGACCGCCGACGCTTCCTCAGTGCCCTCGCAGCAGCAACTCTGACCGGAACCGCCGCGGTGACCATGGGAACCGCTTGTTCGTCACGTTCGGTCGGGACGGCAATCGCTGCAGCCGACGAACCAACCGACCCCGTCCCTGTCCCGGATCTCCCGCCTGCCTTGTTGCCGCCTCCACCGCCGTCTGCCCGGGTGCCGCTGCCCGCCGGCGGATCGTTGACCGCGTTACCCGGCGGTGGGGATCTGTTTGCCCTGACGGTTGACGACGGAGCCAGCTCCGAAGTCGTGCGCCTCTACACACAGTTCGCAAAAGACACCGGCATCCGTTTGACGTACTTCGTCAACGGGCAATACAACTCGTGGACCGAAAACGCCGGACTTCTCAGACCGCTGGTCGAGAGCGGACAAATTCAGCTCGGCAATCACACCTACTCGCACCCGGATCTGACGTCCGTGTCGAAGCAGCAGATCGCAGACGAGCTGACGAAGAACGGCACGTTCCTGCGCAACACCTACGGCGTGGACGCGGCGCCGTACTTTCGGCCGCCGTACGGAAGGCACAACGCGACAGTCGATTCCGTGGCCGCGAGCGTCGGCTACACCGTGCCCACCCTCTGGTACGGATCACTGTCGGATTCTTCGTTGATCACCGAGGAGTACATCCTCCAAATGGCGAACCAGTACTTCAATCCGGGGGCCATCGTGATCGGGCACCTCAACTATCTGCCCGTGACCCACGTGTATCCGCAACTGGTGGACATCATCCGGAGCCGAAACCTGCGGACTGTCACGCTCAACGATGTTTATCTGAAGCCGTGACGCCGTGGTGACCGCAGCCGACAACGAGGTCCCGGCCGAAAACACGGCTCCGTCTGTGAAACAACGCACCGAGGCCTGGCTGCTCGCGGACATCACCGAGGAACCCGCCGGACATCTGGGGCCCCACCGGATGGCGCCGAAGAAGGAGAAGCGCCACCCGTGGTGGAAGGTGATGTGCCTGACGGGTGTCGATTACTTCTCCACTCTCGGTTACCAACCCGGTATCGCGGCACTGGCGGCCGGCACGTTGGCTCCCATCGCGACAGTCGTATTGATCCTGCTGACACTCTTCGGCGCTCTACCGGTCTACCGGCGAGTGGCTCGCGAGAGTCCGCATGGCGAGGGTTCGATCGCCATGCTCGAGAAGCTGCTGCCCAAGTGGCGCGGCAAGATCTTCGTTCTCGTGCTTCTCGGCTTCGCGGCCACCGATTTCCTCATCACTATGACGCTCTCGGCTGCCGATGCCACGGCGCACCTCGTCGAGAACCCTTTTGCTCCAACCTTTCTCTCCGGACACACCGTCGCCGTCACCCTGGTTCTGCTCGCGCTCCTCGCTGCGGTCTTCCTCCGCGGATTCACCGAAGCGATCGGTATCGCGGTCGGATTGGTCGCCGTCTATCTCGCCTTGAACGTGGTGGTCATCTCCGTAGGTCTGTGGCACATCGCGACCGCGCCGTCGTTGGTCACCGACTGGACGCGCGCCATGACCACCGAGCACGGAAACCCGGCGATGATGATCCTGATCGCGCTGATCGTCTTCCCGAAGTTGGCTCTCGGTCTGTCCGGCTTCGAAACCGGCGTCGCGGTCATGCCGCAGATCAAGGGCGATCCGCACGACACCGAACAGAATCCACGTGGCCGCATCAAAGGTGCGCGGCGCCTGCTCACCACGGCGGCGCTGATTATGAGCGGATTCCTGCTGACGTCGAGCCTGGTCACCACCATCCTGATCCCAGAAAACGAGTTCCAACCCGGAGGCGCTGCCAACGGTCGCGCGCTTGCCTTTCTCGCCCACGACTATCTGGGTGAGATCTTCGGAACCGTCTACGATCTCAGCACGATTCTGATCCTCTGGTTTGCCGGTGCATCGGCAATGGCAGGGTTGCTCAATCTTGTTCCGAGGTATCTCCCCCGCTACGGCATGGCGCCGTCGTGGGCCCGCGCCGTGCGTCCGCTGGTCCTCGTGTTCAGCGTCATCGCCATCACTGTCACGATCTACTTCGACGCCGGTGTCGACGCTCAGAGTTCCGCGTACGCAACCGGTGTCCTCGTGCTCATCTCGTCGGCGACCGTCGCCGTTGCACTGTCCGCTCGTAAGCACGGTCAGCGAAAACTGTTCGTGGGGTTCAGTTTTGTCGCAGTTTTGTTCGTCTACACGACGATCGCGAACATCTTCGAACGTCCAGACGGTGTGAAAGTGGCGTCGTTCTTCATCGCCGCGATCATGGTGGTGTCCTTCCTTTCCCGGATCTCGCGAGCCTTCGAACTACGGGCAACCTCCGTCGAATTCGACGAGACCGCGCTGCAATTCATCGCCGAGGCAGCCGAGAAGGGTTACCTCGCGATGGTGGCGCACGACGTCGACCGTCTCGACGAGGACGAGTATCGGCAGAAGGAATCGCAGCAGCGCGCCGAAAGCAACATCCCGGAGGCGGAGTCGATCATCTTCATCGAGGTCAACGTCACGGACTCCTCCGAATTCAGCACCGACCTCCTCGTCCACGGCCGACAGCGCGGTGTGCACCGGATTCTGTGGGTCGACAGCCCGGCCGTCCCCAACACCATTGCGGCGGTTCTCCTGCGGACGAGGGACATCACCGGCGTGATTCCCGACGTCTACTTCGAGTGGACCGAGGGAAACCCGATCATGTACCTGCTCCGCTTCCTGTTCATCGGTGAGGGCGAAACCGCTCCCGTGACCCGTGAGGTCCTCCGCCGCGCCGAACCCGACCAGTCCCGCCGGCCACACGTCCACGTCGGTTGACGCGGCAAACGATGAGCAGAGGGTTGGTCCAGGCCATGCACCAGGGAAGATCGCACAGAAAGAAGTGCTGCGTGCCTATATTCAGGCGAAACTCGCGGATATCACATCTTGCGTGCGAGGCTCGCCCTGAAACCCATTGCGATGGTGCGGATCGATAGGACGATCGGCCCCCGCTGCACCCACACGTCGAAGCGACTGGCTATCGCAGGTTCGATTCGTCTGTCACCAAGCGATAAAGAACGTATCCAGAAAACACTGTTATGGAGACGACGCAGAGTACGAGCATGATGTCGAAGAAGATAGTCATGTTTCCCCTCATGGGTTCGACCAGAATCGATTCGTTTATCCCCGCGAAAGTTTCTCCGTGAAATTGTCCTGTTCCGCAGCTCCAATCGTGTGAAGGCGATAGCGCCTCACCACCCGAGGCACGGCTCAGCACTCCTGTGGAGTCGGATATGTGGCGGCATCGTGAGCAGAAGCAATGGGCGAGGTTTCTCCGACAGTCAATCGTTCACCGTTTCGCCGCTTCCTCACAGCCGCGGTGATCAGTTCGGCCGGCTCGTCGGTGACAGCGGTGGCGATGCACACTTGGGGCGCCCACCTCGTCTACAGCCCAACGCGTTCCGGCTTGGACCGCTTCATGCTCGGTCCCGCCGAACACGTCGGCCAGATTCTTCCTGCCGCCCACAGGACGGCGCGCCGCGACAGCAACACCCACCACTAAAGCCAGTGCCGTATAGAGCGCGATCACACCATGAAGGCCACCGCCGATCTACCGGGAGCGCCCGACGCGAACTCCGCTCTTGCCGGTCTCGGCACTGAACAAGTCTCAGCCAACCGACGGCACTTCGGTGATGGCGTCGGCGGTCACGAGCATGTCGATCTCGACGCTGTTGGTTCCGTCGCCATCGGTGACGCGCACAGTTACCCCTGCCAGAGCCATTGGTCGTCGTGCATTTCCGCCCAGAATTTCAATTCAGATAGCGACTTCCATCGAAACTGGTTGTTACACAGTCACTTAAGAAAGAGAACTGACACAACTTGAAAGTTACCGGTGAGATATTTCCACTGTTACCGATCGCCATCCGAGCAACAAACCACGGTCCATCGGATCCCCGTCGCATGACGAAAGACGTGCGGGCCGATCCACATGATCAACTGTCTGCGCCGCCTCGGATGTCGCCGCGGTGCAGGGACGCGAGTTCGGCGAGGTGAGTTCCGACCCGATCAAGCGGGACACCGACCGTGACGAGATCGCGAGAACCTCGTCCTGCACCTATCCCACCGTATAGGTCGGCAGATGCACACAATGGCCTAACGTCGACCACGTCCAGCGCCGTCGTCTCGACAGCAGGACCCACACCACCATCAAATGCCGAGAGCTGCGTGCATGGTGCGATATTGAGCGTCCTTTTCGCCCTTCCGGACTTACCCGTGGACGTGCAGACTCATACAGTTACTGTGGACGCGTAGTCACACTTAGTTTACTGTGGGCACGTCTGAGATAGATGCCACAAAGGAGCCCGAAATGCAGTTCCTAACACCTCGTCGCACGCGGCGTAACGCGCCATCTGTCCGGTTAACTCCGGGGCGCAATACCGTCAACGAACATCGCGATTACCACGACACTCTGCGCACACTGTCCGAGGCATCCTCGACAGGGCTCCACTTCGAGGCGTTCAAAGACATCGCCTGGAATTCGCCCGAGTTCGCCGCCCCCGCGGACGACCCAAGATGGACACTCCCCGCGGTCGACCCCTTGTCCCACACCGACTGGTACCGCGCGCTCTCACCCCAGGAACAACGGCGGGTTGCCCGGATTCGGCTCGCATCTATAACAAAGACCGGCTCCCAGTTCGAGCAACTGCTCCTTCTCGGCGGTACCCAGTTCTTGATGGGCCTGGCGAACGAGAACCCCGAATTCCGCTACTTCATGCACGAACTCACCGAAGAGACGCACCACATCCAGATGTTTCAGGAGTTCACCAACCGGGTGGCTCCGGAGGTCCACGGTGCCCCAACGTGGCTTGTCAAGGCCTTCCCCCTGGTCGGTTCGCTGGGATCGCTGTGGCCCAGTTTCTTCTTTCAGATCATCCTCGCTGGAGAGGAGCCGATCGACCACATCCAGAAGAGCATCATGCGCGGCGGTGGCATTCACCCGCTCACCGACCGCATCATGCAGATCCATCTCGCCGAGGAAGCACGTCACATCGGGTTCGCCCATGCATGGTTGCGCCATCACGCTCCGCGCATGAGCCGATTCAACCGCCTCGCACTCGGCCTCACCACGCCTGTAGTCATGCGCATAGGGTTTTGGTCCATCGTCGTCCCGAGCCGGCAGGACGCGACGTTGCTGGGTATCCCCCGCAATGTTCTGCGCGAGACCTATTCGATGCGCAACCCCGATTTCCGGCGACTCCTTGCAGAGTCCTGCGCAGACGTCCGGAGCCTCGCCGACGCCAACGGAATGCGCACCCGGCTCACCCTCTGGTCCTGGCGGCTTACCGGAACCGACGGCCGACTGTCGCGTTACCGCAACGAGCCGTCGAGGGCCGCGGCTTGACGATCTGCAACCCGCGACGCAGCTGCCCCTCTCCCACTTCGACAGACAGCTGCGTTACCCACTCACCGCGGTCGAGGCAATGGCGCACAGATATCAGCGCGCCAACCACAGGCCCACACCCGAATCGCCCCATCGAAGTTTAGGAAGCACATCCACCAAGGCGAACCAGCGACATCAGTGCCAGCGGACACGACCCAGGCTGCAGGATTCAACGCTGAACAAGTCTCAGCCGACCGACGGCACTTCGGTGATGGCGTCAGCGGTCACGAGCATGTCGATCTCGACGAGATTGGTTCTGCCGGCATCGGTGACTCGCACGGTATTCCGGCCAGCCATTGCCCGTCGTGCATTATCGCCCAGAATTTCAAAATACCGTCCAGGTATCCGGACATGTACAGGGCGGACGTTTTCACGCGCATGCTCACATGATCAGCGCGCGATGCTCCCCCACGTCCGAGCGGGAGCGCCCGGCCGATGTCTTGTGCACTACTGGACAGTGTCCAGTGAATTCGGAGTGTGTCTGAGACACCGCGCGGGAGATATTCGGCACTAGCCGTCGTGCGCCGTGATCCGCTGCTGCGGCATTCGCGTTATCGCGACGCCCTGGTCAAGTGAACGCGATCACGTTAGATTCGTAACACGGTCTGGTTGGGGAACCCGAGGATCCGAGAGGTTTTGAAATGATCGCAGGTGGCTGGATTTGGTTTTTACCGTTGCCATGGGAATGGCGAGTAGCGCTCTCGAAAGCGGTCCCGTGCGAACTCGGCGGTACCCAATGTTACTTCTGACGTGAGTGAAGGGTCCGCGAATGAATTGCTTCGTCGGACCCCTCAAACACCTCCTTTCAGTTGTTGGTCACTGCCAGGCCCTTACCCACAGGATTGGACTGAGCGGCGATCTCGGCCTGCACTGCCGAGAACTTGATGTACTCGGCCAGATCTACGGCGGCTACATCCACCCGGCATCCACCCTGGACAACGTGCATTTGATTGTCTCGCAATGGAATACGGCTACCGGTACTCCTTATCATGCGATGCAGTTCAAAACCTCCGTCACTCCCGCCGGCCCCGTGTACACCGTCGGCGGCGCAATCGGCGCCCGCTACACACAACTCGGCGCAGAAACGTCCTCTCTCGGCGCACCGACCGGCGACGAACAGACGCTGTCGAACGGGCGGGTACAGGATTTCGAGCACGGCCGCATCTACTGGAGCGCCGCGACCGGGGTATGGGAAACGTACGGGTTGATCGCGCAGAAGTACCTCGATCTCGGCGGACCCACCAGCCCGTTGGGGTGGCCCACCAGCGGTGAACTCGGCACGCCCAACGGAATCGGCCGCTTCAACCGCTTCACCGAAGGCAACATCTACTTCAATCCCCAGGCCGGCACCCACTGTGTCTACGGCGCCATCTTCACCGAATACGGCCGCCACGGCTACGAAGGCGGACGATTCGGATTCCCCATCACCGACGAATACTCCACCCCCGAGGGCCGCCGCAACGACTTTCAAGGCGGCTGGATCGCATGGATTAGCGCCACAGGTCAGGTAGTGACATCGTGATGTTCGACCTCAGCTGGCCCCCGCTGTATGTCTTTGTGCTCCAACGTATTCGGCGTAGCAGTGAGGGCAATGCGGTCACGGCATGTGATCGACCGCCAGATCACTCACAGGGCAATACATCGAGCCAGCAATCGAGGTGCCCATGCATCGCCGTGTAGGTGTTCTCGCTCTGATTGCGGTCGTTGCCGTCCTGATTGTCGTGGCGGTCTCGTTCTATTCCTTCGGCGGCGACCCGACCGAATACTGCCGCGCCCATGCGCCACGTCCACCAGCATCGGGTGTGGAACAAACCCTGCCGGCGGAGGGGCATTGGACTGCTTTTCCGATTGCAGGAGCCACCTGCACCTGGAATATCTCCGGCGACGTGCACTACGTGACCTCGATCATCCGATGGGGGCCGACACTGATGTTGCTCGGCGCCGTCGCCGTGTCCATCGCATCCTCCTATTTCATCGCAAAAACCCTCTTCGCTAATCGCCAATAGTTGGCAAGTACCTGTGAATCAATCCGAGAGGATAGGCATGCGCAGAAACATCAAGAGTGCTACACGACGCCGGAAACTGTGGACGACATCCAAGTCGAAAGCAGTGGCGATGGTTGCTGCCGCGCTGACGGTGACAAGTGTGTCAGTGCTGAGTGCGGCACCCGCGAGTGCGGACCCAAGCTGCCCGAACAACGACCCGAAGTTCGGGTTCTGCGTCGGAGGAAAGATCCTCGAGGAATTCAACGAAACCGGAGGCTGGCCGTTCTTCGGAAATGCCACGAACTACGAGGCAGACGCCGCAAACTACGGGCGTTGGCAACCATTCGAGAAGAACAGCTCGATCTACTGGCACGCGAACGTGTCCAACGGACATTGCTCCAACCTCTTCCGGGAACTCCTTTTTCGTTAAGAGTAAAACTGTCGATCAGGATATGATAGTCGAATGAGCTCTTCCAATAAGGCAGCAACCCGGACAGCTATTTTAGCAATCTTGCTAGCTAGTGCTGCATGTTCAAAGCCATCTGAAGATCCCGATTTTTTCACCAACCGACTTGCGCTCCCGAGTTGCGGCGAGGGCAAAATAACGAACGCCAGTAGCGGTAGCACGTTCCAGGATTCGCAAGTTGAGTGCATGAAATCATCGCGCGCTGCGGGAGGTTCAGAATTAACCTTACGTTCAATTACGACGGAAGGTGACGAGATAGTCAGTTATATACGCATACTGCCCAATGTGGAGAATGTCGAGATCATCGTGGACAAATCACAGGATGAATATTCCGAGCAGGGGTGGATCTCCTACTCGTGCTCGATTCCTGAGTTAACAGAGGACTCCATTACCGATTGCATGGCAACGAGATAGATTTATGGATTAGAGGCGGGCCTGACTGGAAGTATGCCGGTCACGCACTCGTCAACACTGGACACTGGACACTGGACACGTTCAAACCCGGTCTACAAGATGTCGACTTTCACTGCCCTCGGCTCGTCGAATGTCCTGATCACGGGGTAGTCCGTCCAGTGCTCGGTGTTGATCACTGTGCTACCCGGAGAGGCGGTGTCGCGGCGAGAGTTCTGTCGCACCGTCGGGTCCGAGTTCGACGATCTCGCCGTCGAGGACGGTTTCGCGGTCGAGGACGGTTTCGCGGTGGTCGAGCACGGCGCGGAGTGCGTCGACGATCTCGGGCAACGAGGCGTTAGTTGTTGCCGTTGCGCGACCACAGTGGCGGCAGTTTGGTGCCGGTGGTGGCGATGGCTCTGACTCCGTCCCATTTCGACTCGAAGGCTCTTAACTGCACTAAGCGCTATCAGCCTTGATCGCAATCGAAGCGTTCCGTTGCTTCGTGCGCAATGATGCGCTCGAGCATCGACCTAGGCGCGGGTCACGGCTAGAGCACGTCTCCGAGTTCGCGAGGCACTTGAGCCAGGTGCGCACCGCCGAGAGACGGTGCCCCACTGTGGGTCGGATACCTACGCCGTCGTTGCGTCAGGCCTCTCACGGGGGAGTCAGAGTATACGGAAGGCAGGGTATGCCGAGTTCTCTGCTGATATGGGCCTGGTGGCCGTTGACAACGGTCTCCTCATGGCCGCTGACGGCGAGGTCTTGTGGGCTGTTGACGCCGTGCACAGTGCGGAAGGTGTCGACCGTGAGCTGTGGGATTCGGTCGAGGCGTCGGTCGACGAAACCGGCGGATGAACTGAACGGGCCGTACAGCCATTCCACGTGGGGGGGCTCCCGGTCCTTCTGTTACCCGCCAGCCGAGTGCCCGCAGCCGAAGGTCCAGGCCACCGGAACCGGGAACGGTGTCCGCCGTGATCATGCTCGCCTCCAATCTCCCGTTGTCCTGCTGGAATTGGATCGAGCCGAGGTCTTTCACCGCAGGGGCATCGAGGGTCACGATGTCGTAGCCGGGCATAATGCGCACCACCCATTCCAGTCGCTCGGCGAAATCCGTCCAGTCGGTGCATCGGTCGGGTGCGCCACGCTTCGTCGGTTGTTCGGCAGTCAACAGGTTGCGCAGGGCCCACGGCCCGGTGTCGTATCCGGTTTCGTCACCGGCGGTGTAGCGGATGCGCTGGAATTCCATCCCGAGCCCGTCGCGCATGATGGCGACGACCGAAGCCGATATCTCCCGAAGTTCGCTGGGTTCGGAATGGGTCGGGCTCCACCGGCTGGTTTCCAAGCGTTGCTCGTTGGAGGTCTGAAACCAAACCGGCTGGGTTTGTAGCACGCTCAGCAACTGCTGCGCGGCATCCGGATCCGACGGGATCGTGAGCGTGGCCTCGACTGCACCGCCGTTCTCGTAGACCGTGATGTCACGGCCGGTACCACTGTCACGCAAGCGGACGAATTGCGATATCTGGATCGGTTCGGCGTCATCGTCGAAGTCGACGTCCACCAGATCCGGAATCGCGGCCTGCAGCTTCTCCCAGCCCTCGGCAGTCATGCTTGTCCTCCCAATAGTCTCTCTCGCCGTAGAACATATCTGCCGCTACGACAACCACAACGCCACCAGCGGGTCGCGATGACCGGTAGTCCCGAATCTCACGCGAACCAGGGCCGCCAAGGAGCAACACAGCGAGATCTGGCGCAAACCTGCCCGCAGGAAACGCATAAACCCCGACCACGTCCTCACACGATCCCAATGGCGTCGACGTCACCAGAACCGAGCCCGACTGTGCCACTACCGAACTCGCGAACAGGCCAGATAAACGCGACTGCAGTATTTGGACGTTTAGCGGTGGCACCGGGCTGCGCGCGGTACAACTAACCAATGAGGAGCTACGCCAATCGCCATCGCATACTGATCGTGTTCACCGTGATGGTTGTCGTAGTGGGCTCGCTGTGGTGGACGAAAACGATCGCCTTCACCCGATCACTAGCCATTGCCTTCAGTTCCGAACCACACGGATCCGTTCCGCGCGGCGATCTCGCAGACATCACTCCCACAATCGTCGCCAGCTTCCCGTTCTCCGAAGAGACGGTCAGCCTCGTCGCGGACAGAATCGTCAACACGTACGGCGGCAACACATCCGACTACGAATCAACCCTGACCATCACCGACACAATTGATTTCGCCGGAAAAGTCGTGACAGCACGCGGACGAACACCGCTGGCCACCCAACGGATGGCGAACTATGGCGCGCAAGCACTGAGCGAGCTGATCAACGAAGCCACCTTCACGCGGACCGGCCAAGCAAAAGTTTCCTTCCTGGTGCTCACCGACTAAACGCCGCCGCTGTTAGCCGAGTGCGCAGCTCACCGACACCCACCACAAACCGGGGACGTGTCATCACCCCAGTTCAACGCCACAAAACGAGCACTCAGGCACGCGCAGGTCGGATACCCGCTCATAGTGAAGGTGAATCCCGCCGCTCCCCAATCGCCAGCACCCCCATCAACCCCACAACCACGACAAATTCCGTCCACGGGAGCCACGACGGCACAAGCCGATCAGTGAACACCACCAAGGCGCAGGTAATCAGCGCGAGCACAGATACAACGCCCAAAACGCCACGAAGCACCCACCGGGCCACACGCGAGGAGAACATGCCGCTACCCCCGATCAACTGGCATCGACCACTTGTGCTCAGTCGGCGGTTGTCGCCGACTCGAATATAGCGCCGCACCCATCAACACCCACCCGACGACCGCGAACACCGACGCCACACCATCGAACACCACCATCACCACCCTCTGGTCGAAGGACGGCGCATAAGTACACGAAGAGACGACAACCGGCAGCCACACCCTCGACGCACTCTCCAACGCCACAGCCGAATCGGCTGCACACAGCTCATACGAACACCGCCCCACCCCCAAGAA